>NZ_SOEM01000021.1:0-70446 GCF_004368875.1 Neorhizobium sp. R1-B | reverse complement strand
AAATCCGCCGAACCAGAATAAGCAAACCCAGGCGCCAGGCCGGGAGAACTACGGGCCTGACGACCTCAACTGCTCCAACCGCCCGGTGCGGACCCCCATGCCGGGTGGTGTGGGAGGGGCGGAGCCAATAGGCTCCCCCCTATCCCGATTGAAGAAATATTCAACCATATGGTTGACTGTTTGAATTCTCATCTCTATATTCAACTTTATGGTTGAATTATACGCACCCCAACTCGACAATGTCTTTCATGCCCTCGGCGATGCGACGCGCCGGCATATGCTTCGCGACCTGGCGGGTGGAGAGCGAACGGTAAGCCAGCTGGCGGAGCCCTTTGCGATCTCGCTCGCGGCTGCCTCCAAGCACATCAAGGCGCTGGAAAATGCCGGGCTGATCCGCCGTGAGGTGCGCGGCCGCACCCATATCTGCCGCCTTGCCCCCGGGCCGCTCGCCAGCGCCCACGAATGGCTGAGCTTCTACGAGCGGTTCTGGAACAACAGGCTGGACGAACTCGAAAGACTTCTCCGCGAGGAGGATGCAGCAAGACCCAAGAAAACCGAAAGAGGAGACGAGACATGAATGACATTGCAGCCATCAGTGCCTATGGCGTGGTAACCGAGCCCGCCACCATCAGGATCGAGCGCCTGCTCCCCAGTTCGATAGACCGGGTATGGGCTTACCTTACGCAAAGCGAACTGCGCCGCCGCTGGCTGGCCTCAGGCGACATGGAGATGAAGGCGGGCTCCTCCTTCGAACTCGTTTGGCGCAACGACGAACTGACCGATCCGCCCGGTAGCCGGCCCGAAGGTTTTCCCGAGGAGCACCGGATGCAGAGCCGTATCACAGAGCTCGACCCGCCCCGCAAGATGACCTTCACCTGGGGAGAGCGTGGCGAGGTCTCCTTCGAACTGGAGGCCATGGGCGGTGAGGTCCTGCTGACCGTCACGCACCGACGCATCTCCGACCGCGCGAATATGCTGATGATCGGCGCGGGCTGGCATATGCATCTGGACGTCCTCGCTGCCCGGCTGACGGGTACCAAGACGGAGCCCTTCTGGGATGGCTGGGAGCGCCTCAAGAAGGAATACGAGCCCCTGATCTCGGCCTGAGCAGTTTCGATGACGGAGGTTCCGTCGGCTTTTGCCGGCGGAGCCAAAGATGCGACGGATTTCGCATTGCCTCAACCCCGGTAGATTGCCTCCAGCCTGGCCAGATCGGCGATCTTCAACTCGACGGGATCCATGCCGTCGCGAAGAGGCTTGAACCAAGCGGATGCCTCCTGGACCCTTTTTCCGTGCGGCTCCGGATAGCCGCCCAACCCCAGCACCCATTGACGAACGATCTCCCGCTCCATCCGGCCGGCGGCGTAGCGATCATGAACCGCCTTGGCCGAGTTGGTCAGGTCTTCGACCTTTTTCATCAATGCACCGACGGATCGGTCGCGGTTTCGTCGAAGAAGGACCGGATACCGTCGCGCTCCACCGTTGCGAGGAATTCATCGAAAGCCTCGCGGTCCGTGGCGAAAGGCTCGTCCCACGAGGTTACGTCTTCCTCTTCGGTGATCACCTCGAGGATCCAGTCGCCTTTGCCGCCTGCGGGGCGGAAGATGTCGACAAGCACGGTGATGCCGTCCTCGGTAAATTCGCCGGCAAGTTCGGAATGTTCGGTTTTGGGGGCCTTGGGCATGGTGATGTCGGCTCTCATGAGACGTCGCGGGGTTGGTTCGGTCGTCACGACCGGGTTTCTGGACGTCAATACACCGCTTCCCGCGCGGACTCCACAGTGATGATGACGACCGACCGCCTTGGTCGCACCAGCGCTTAAAGCCGCTTGATTGGCAAAGGGGCAGGCCTATTTCCCGCTCATGGATACACCGACCCCTCAGCCAGAAACCACCTTCCCAAATTTCAGCTCGCTGAGGCTTGGACTGCAGCGCCTGGAGCGGGGCCGAGATTACTGGGCTCTGCGCTGGCAGGCGCTCCTGGCATTCATCGATCTCAGCATCCTCGCCTTTTTTCTTCTCGGACCCTATCTGAGGACCGGGGCTTCCTACCTGATCATCGATTATGCGATAGCGGTATGGATCGCCGCCGAGCTTGTGGCGCGGGCCCTTGCTGCCCCGTCCTTCCGGACATTTTTCAGAAGACCGATGACGTGGATCGACGCGGTCATCCTCGCGACGCTGCTGTTTCCCGAGACCCTGTTCAACTTCGCCTTCCTCAGAGTAATGCGCCTGTGGGCGATCGGCAAAAGCCCGCTCCTGCGCGAAGGCCTGCGCTGGGCCGGCTGGGGGCATCTTCAGGACGTGGTCCGCGCCGCGCTCAATTTCCTCGTCTTCCTGTTTATGGTCACGGGCTTTGTCTATACCACCTTCTTCTACCGGGAGGAGGGCGGCGAGGGTTTCGTCGATGCCCTCTATTTCACCGTGGCGACCATCACCACCACGGGCTTCGGCGATATCACGCTGCCCGGCACCGCCGGCAAGCTGACATCCGTCATCACCATGATCATCGGCATCTCCCTTTTCGTCAGGCTCGCCCAAGCGGTGGTGCGGCCGTACAAGGTGCAATTTCCCTGTCCTCAATGCGGACTGCAGCGGCACGATACCGACGCCGTACACTGCAAGGCCTGCGGCCACCTTCTCAACATCCCCGACGAAGGCGTCTAGCTTGAGAACTCTCAATTTGGCACCAGCGGAGGCGGCAAGCTCTCACACATGATCACCTCCGTGTGAATCTCGCCGTTCGGCCATATTCCCGCGAAGGATACTGCTCTAGTTTGCGGCATGTTCACACGTCGCGCCGCCTTGATATCCGTCCCTTTCGCGCTTTCCGCTGCCCGCGGCTTTGCCCAGACTGCGTCGCAACTGCCGGTGCCTCAGCCCCCGGTCACCTTGAACACGGTCTTCGAAGGGGCGGCGGAACTAGAACCGCTGAAGGTCGTGCTCGTCTCCCGGAATGGAGCGATGCTCGCCGAGCGGGCGTTCAACGGCCATTCTCTCGATGCCTCGACCAACATCAAGTCGGCTTCGAAATCGGTCGTTTCCTGCCTCGTCGGCATCGCGATCGACAAGCGGCTCCTGGAAGGGCCGGCCCAGAAGATCGCGCCGATCCTGAAGGCTGACCTGCCGGCCAATCCCGATCCGCGCATCCACGACATCACCATCGGCAATCTGCTGTCCATGCAGGCGGGGCTCAGTCGAATGTCCGGGCCGAACTACGGACGCTGGATCGCCAGCCGCAACTGGGTGCGCTTTGCGCTCTCCGAACCGTTCGACGGAGAACCTGGCGGATCGATGCTGTATTCGACGGCCTCGACGCATCTGCTGTCTGCGATCCTCACGCGGGTCGGCAGAAAGCCGACGCTTGCGCTGGCACGCGAGTGGCTGGCGCCGGTGGACGGCTTTCGCATCGGTTCCTGGGAGCGCGATCCGCAGGGCATCTATCTCGGCGGCAACCAGATGGCCATGACCGCCCGTTCCCTACTTGCTTTCGGAGAACTCTACCGGAACGGAGGGAAGACAAAGGATGGAAGGCAGATCGTTTCGAAGGGCTGGATCGATCAGTCCTGGACGCCCCGCACCAATTCCCGCTTTTCCGGCGACGGTTACGGTTACGGCTGGTTCCTCCGGACGATCGGCGGCGAGGAGGTCAAGTTCGGTTGGGGATATGGCGGCCAGATGGTTTATGTCGTCCCATCGCTCGGTCTGACCGTCGTCATGACCTCCGCAGACACCGGACCGTCTGCCCGCAGCGGCTATCGCGACGACTTGCATGACATGCTCGCCGAGATCATCGGCGTCGTGCGGCAAGCGTGAGCGGGGACGTTCTGCGGCAGTATGCCAAAAATAGCCATGCGAATTCAATGTCCCTCTGCGTGATTCCTCCCCGCCTCATCCACGGTCCAAACAAGGACGCTACTCTGTCGGCGTCATCGGACAGGGAGCCGGGTTCGCGAACCGGTCTGTCACGGAAGCAATCCGGCGTCCGGTGATGGTCGTAAAGGCAGGGGAAACGCCGTCAGGGCGCCAGCCCCCGGAAGATGTTTCGGAATTTGGACCCTCCGGAACCGCTCTTCGGGAAAAGCCGGAACGGTCGGGCAGGCGGAAAAGCCTGACACGCACACCACCCCACATTCACTGCCTGCCCATATCCCATTTGGATCAGGCCGTGGCGGAGGTTCCTCCGCCGCGGGTTTCCGTGTTGTTTAAGCTGAAATGTCGATCACGCCGCAATCGCCCGCTTCCGACGAGAACGCGAGAAGCTTGCCGTTGGCGCTCCAGCCCATGCCGGTGATGGCGCCTTTGCCGGGACGGCGCAACAGCGCTTCCTTCGAATCAGCGATCCTGACCCCCAGGATCATCCCGTCGACGAAACCGATCGCCAGCACTTCCTCAGCAGGATGGAAAGCTACCTGCGTCACCATGATGTTTGCGCGAGTGCCGAGTTCGAGCGGCGCCTTGCCCATCGGCCCGTCCTTCGAGGAGAACGGCCAGACGATCGCAGCCGGCGCGCCGGACGAGGCGAGCCACTTGCCTTTCGGCGACCACGAAAGCGATTTCACCTTGGCGGGATAGCCGGTCATCCGCATATGCCGGTTCTCTCCCGGCTTGCCGTCGAGCTTCCAGCCGTGCAGGGCGTTTTCCTGCATGGTGGTGACGAGGAAACGGCCGTCGGGAGAGAAGGTGACGCCGGTATGCGCGCCTTTCCATTCCAGGTCGACCGGATCGCCGGACGTTGCCACCCAGTGCAGCGTGACGCCATTATAGCGGGCGGCGGCGATGCGCAGTCCCTTGGTGGCGAAGGCGAGCGCCTCGACGCTGCGCTCTTCGGTGAATTCCTTCAGCGTGCCATCGTTCTGCTTCACGAAGCTCGATTTGCCATGTGCATAGGCAACTGCGTTCTGCGGTCCGCCGGCAACGACGCTGATCCATTTGCGCGGCGCCTCGGCGACGACCGTCGCTGTGCCGTCGCCGGCGATGCGGCAGACCTTGCCGTCCTCGCCCCCGGTCAGCAAGGTCGTGCTGAACGGGTCGCGGATGCAGGTGAGCAGGCCCTGATGGGCTTCGGCGACTTTCTCGCCGCCGTCGAGCCTGTGGATTGTGCCGGCGGCTGTGGCGAAGAATGGAACGTCGCCGAGGAAATGCGCGGCGACGACATGGCCTTCGAGATCAAGCGGTGCGACTGTCGGCATTACGCAGCAACGGCCTCGCAAGCCCTGAAGCTCTTCTCGATCTTGTCGACATCGAGATCCCGGCCGATGAAGACGAGGCGGGATTCGCGCTTCTCGCCATCCTTCCAGGGACGCTGGTGGTCGCCCTCGACGATCATGTGGACCCCCTGCACGACGTAGCGTTCCTCGTCGCCCTTGAACGCGATGATGCCCTTCAGGCGCAGGATGTTCGGGCCGTCGGTCTGGGTGATCTTCTGGATCCAGGGGAAGAACCGTTCCGGGTTCATCTCGCCGCCGCGCAGCGAGATCGACTTCACGGTCACGTCATGGATCGGCGACATCTCGCCGTGGTGATGGTGGTGGTGATCATGGTCGTGGTCATGGTGATGATGATCATGGTCATGATGGTCGTGCGCGTGGTGGTGATGGTCATGCCCATGATCGTGATCGCAGTCCGGACCGCAGACATGGTCGTCGTGGCCGTGCTCCAGGAAATGCGGATCGTTTTCGAGCGCACGTTCCAGGTTGAAGGCGCCCTGGTCGAGCACGCGGGCAAGATCGACGCCGGAGCGGCTCGTCTTGTAGACGCGGGCGGTCGGGTTGATGGCGCGCACCACGTCTTCGATGACGGCCAGCTCTTCCGGTGTCACAAGGTCGGTCTTGTTGATGACGACGACGTCTGCAAACGCAATCTGATCTTCTGCCTCGCGGGAATCCTTGAGCCGCAGCGGCAGGTGCTTGGCGTCGACCAGGGCGACGACCGCATCGAGCTCGGTCTTGGCGCGCACGTCGTCATCCATGAAGAAGGTCTGTGCGACCGGCACCGGATCGGCAAGGCCGGTGGTCTCGACGATGATGCCGTCGAAGCGGCCGGGGCGGCGCATCAGTCCTTCGACGACGCGGATCAGATCACCGCGCACCGTGCAGCAGACGCAGCCGTTGTTCATTTCGTAGATCTCTTCGTCCGACTCGACGATCAGGTCGTTGTCGATGCCGATCTCGCCGAATTCGTTGACGATGACCGCATATTTCTTGCCGTGGCTTTCGGACAGGATGCGGTTCAAAAGCGTCGTCTTGCCCGCGCCGAGATAACCGGTGAGCACGGTAACGGGAACAGGCTTCTGGGTGGCTGTGTCGGTCATGGAAACCTCGATGGGTTATATACGCCCGCAGGCGCGGTATTGGTCCGCCTCATATAAGGGCAAGCCGGGACGAGTTCAAAGGGTTTTGAATGTTATAAGATCACGTTGTCCTCAGGGCAGCGTATCGGCGTCTGTATCCTTCAAAAGCTGGTCGAGTGTCAGGAGCGGCTGCTCCATTACCCGGGCGTATGCGTAGTGGAAACAGTCGAAATTACTGAGATAACGGCGGCCGATGCCGTGTCTCTCCGCAACGGCAACGGCGTAGTGCAGGAGTTCGCGGGGTGATCCGCTTTCACGAATATCTATACCACGGGCGTCCAGCCACTCTACAACCGCGCCTTCCGCTTCGCCGTAAAGGCAATCGAGCTGGTCCGGCCGCGACAGGACGATGATGGCTTCCCACGCCGCCAGCGGTGAGGTGAAGGGAGCGTCATCCCTTAAAAGAGCTGTTTCATAGGCTTCGGCGGTGTCTTCGCCAGCCATCATGGAGACGATCGCACAGGCATCGACGAACATCAGGCACTACCGATATCATGATCCAGATCATGATAGGCGTCGGAGGACAGTGGCCGACGGTCTGGTTTGAAGGAGAGACCGCGCTTTGTCAGGATTCGTCGCGCCGTTTCACGGGGTGTTTCCTGCCGGATGCGCTTGTCGATGGTTTCCTTCAGAGCGGAAATAACCGCATCGGTGATCGTGGTGCCGTCGATGCGTGCCAATTCTCGTGCCAGCACATCTGCCTCTTCATTCCGGATATTCAACGTCATCGATGCATCCCTCTGTGTAGCCCATTGTGCCAGACTGTGTAGCTTTCCGCTACTTCAATATCTCCAGATCGAACCGCGTCACGTCCTCCAGCAACTCAATGATGCCTTTCACCGCATGGGCGATGAGCTGCTCGCCTCTTTCGGCGGTCGCGGCGGCGGCATTGCCGGCGACGCCCTTGGGGTTGAGGTCGGACATCTTCCAGCCGAAGGCATGCGGCCCGTAGGCGCGCAGGTGCCGGAATTTCCGCGCATAGTCCGACTGGCGGGAACCGAAGTTTTCGGCCTTCGCCATGTTCACCCGGTCCGGATAAAGCGCCAGCATGATCGAGGTTTCGATATCGCCGCCGTGGATATCGAGCGACGTTTCCTCCGGCGAGATCCATCCCTCGGGTTGGCCGAAGCGCGTCCAGCTCGTCGCCACCGCCAGCATGTCGAACCGTATCCGCGCTTCGGTGGCGACGATGGTCAGCAATGGCGAATTGCCGCCATGGGCGTTGAGGAGCACCAGCTTGCGGATGCCCTTTTCATGCAGTTCCTCGGTTATGCCGAGCCACCGGTTCACGGCTTCGTCGAAACCAAGGGTCTTTGTGCCGGCCACATCCATGTGCTCAACCGAATAACCGATCGGTTCTGCAGGCAGGAAGGTCACCGGCAGGCCGGCGGGCAGGGCAGGGATCAACCGGGCAACCAGCCCCTCGGCGATCAGGGTATCGGTTTCGAAGGGCAGGTGCGGTCCGTGCTGTTCGTGCGCGCCAAGCGGCAGGACGGCAATCCAGTCACGCCTTTCTGTGGACGCAAGCGTCGGATCATTGTCATGATAGTGCGGCAGCGGGTGCGGCATCTGGCGGTCAACTCTCCGTTTCGGTATGGATAGCGCGATACCGATATAAAGATAAATCCGAAAGGACAAAGCGGGCGGATCCGATGAGCAAGAAGAAGGGTGACAAGAAGGCCAAGTCGGGCAAGAAAAAGGACGCAGGCAGTCTTTGTGCGGCCGAGCTTGCTCCGGCCATCACGCAGGTCGCCCGCGCCATGCGCATCGTGCTGGGGCGCAACCTCCTGGAAACCGGCCTTTATGCCGGACAGGACGGCGTCGTCATGGCATTGGCGGAAGAAGACGGGCTGACGCCCGGCCAGCTCGCAGTCAGGCTCGGCGTCAAGGCGCCGACCATCACCCGCACGATCGGCCGCATGGAGGCGCAGGGGTTTGTGGAACGCCGTCCGGACGAGACCGACGGCCGCCTCACCAAGGTCCACCTGACAGAAACCGGCCGGCAGACGGTCGATCAGATCGGCCACTCGGTCGCCGATTGCGGGTCGCTCGCGGCGGGCGGCCTGTCCGACAAGGAGGTCCGCACGCTTCTCAAGCTGTTGCGCGCCGTCGAACACAATCTCCAGCCGGCGCTTTCCGACGAGTAAGCACTCCTCCTCTTGTCGCTGCGGATTAAATTGTTTATTTAAACTTTAATTCGAGCATCGGGAGGCGATGCCGGCCGGCGCGGGCGGGGGGACATGGCGCAGAAAGTCAAGTTGTCGACGATTGCCGAGAGTCTCGGTCTTTCCACTGCCACCATTTCTCTTGCGCTTCGCGACAGTCCGCTCGTTGCGGCCGATACCCGCGAGAAGATCAAGGAACAGGCCCGGGCGCTGGGCTATATCTACAACCGCCGCGCCGCCAGCCTCCGCACCTCGCGTTCGGGCATCATCGGCGTCGTCGTGCACGACATCATGAACCCGTTCTACGGGGAAATCCTGAAGGCGATCGAAAGCGAACTGGACCGCAGCCGCCATACCTTCATCCTCTCGAACCATTATGATTCGGTCGAAAAGCAGCGGACTTTCATCGAAACCCTGCTGCAGCTCGGCGGCGACGGAGTGATCATGTCTCCGGCGATCGGCACGCCGGTGGAGGACGTGAAGCTCTGCGAGCAGAACGGCATGCCGGCCATCCTCGTTGCCCGCTCGATGGAGGGCGTGGACCTTCCGACCTATCGCGGCGACGACAGCTACGGCATCTCGCTTGCCACCAATCACCTGATCGGGCTCGGCCACCGCGTCATCGCCATGATCGGCGGCACGGATCAGACCTCGACCGGCCGCGACCGCTATCAGGGTTATGTCAATGCCTTGCGAAAGGCGGAAATCGAGGTCGATCCGAACCTGCGCATTCCGGGCCCCCGCTCCAAGCAGGGCGGGTTCGAGGCGGCTGTCAATTTCCTGTCGCTGCCGCAGAAGCCGACGGCTGCGGTGTGCTGGAACGATCTCGTCGCAATCGGCCTGATGAACGGCATCGCCCGCGCAGGCTTTGTGCCCGGCCAGGATATTTCCGTCACCGGCTACGACGATCTGGAGGAGGCCTCGATCGCGACGCCGGCTCTGACGACGGTCTCGAACGGCCAGGCCGATGTCGGCCGGCTTGCGGCGCGGGCGCTGCTCGACCGGCTGGCTGGCAGCCACGAGCCGGACGGCCTTCACCTCATCAAGCCGGAAATGCGCATTCGCCAGTCGACGGGCATCTACAAGCCGCGGACGCATTGAGGCGGGGCGCTTTACGTCACAAGCGCCGTTGTTGACGGTTCAGGCGGCCACGTCGGCCAGGGTTTTGCGGGCCGCATAGGCGCGCACCGCCTCGCCGAAGGCATGGAAGAGGGCGCGCGACGGTGCGTCGGTTTCAGCCCAATATTCCGGATGCCACTGTACGCCGACGGCAAAGTTCTTGGCGTCGATCACCGAAACGGCCTCGATCGTGCCGTCTTCGGCGGTCGCCTCCACCTTCAGCCGCGGAGCGGTTTCGGCAATCGCCTGCCGGTGCAGCGAGTTCACCTGCACGGCACCCGACAGACCGAGATAGCGGGCGATGCAGGAGCCGTCCTGGACGAAAACCGGCTGGCGGATCGCATACATGCCGTCCCGTTCGGTCACCGGCGGCTTGCGATGGTCCCAGATGCCGGGGGTTTCGTGGATTTCGCTGGCAAGCGTGCCGCCAAGCGCAACGTTCAGTTCCTGGATGCCGCGGCAGATGGCCAGCAATGGAATGCCCCGGTCGATCGCCCGCCGGATTAGCGGAAGCGACGTGGCGTCACGGGCCGGATCGAATGGCCCGTCGCTTTCGGCGGCTTCTTTTCCGTAGAGCGAGGGATGGACGTTTGTGGCGGAGCCTGAGACCAGTACGCCGTCGACCCGGTCGAGGATCGCGTCTGTATCGTTGCCTTCCTCGAAGGCCGGAATGATGAAGCTCATCACCTCCGCGACCTTGAGCGCTGCCTGGACATATTGGTTGGGCGTTGCATGCCAGACCGCTCCATCCAGTTCACGGATATCGGCAGGCAATGCGACGATCGGTTTCGGCATCGGTATCTCCGGAGGGCATGCGAACTGCTTTTCGTCGATGTGACGCCGGAAGGTGCCGCAAGTCAAGTTCCGGCTCCGCCACACGCATTTGCCTTGCACAAAGAATAAGCATTGCGCCATTGAAATCTTTTATGAATCTCGTTTGAGCAGAACACGACGAAAGTCTAAGAACGAAAGACTATCGGCGTTAAGGAATATCCGCGGCGGCGCTTGCAACCCACTGGCCAACATGTTTACTTCGATCCAGGACCGGGGGAGTGGGAACGGAAACCCTGCGGTTTGTCTCTATGGGAGGTATTTAATGGATCGTCGTTCATTCTTCAAAAAAGCAGCTGTGACGGGTGCCGGCGCCGCCGCCGCAACGGTGCTTGCCGCTCCGGCCATCGCGCAAACGAACCCGAAGATCACCTGGCGTCTGACGTCTTCGTTTCCGAAGTCGCTCGACACCATCTATGGCGGCGCGGAAGACATCGCCAAGCATGTCGCCGCCGCAACAGACGGTAATTTCACCATTCAGCCTTTTGCCGCAGGCGAAATCGTGCCCGGCCTGCAGGCCGCCGATGCCGTCAGCGCCGGAACGGTCGAGATGTGCCACACCTGCTCCTATTATTACGTGGGCAAGGATCCGACCTTCGCGATCGGCACCGCAATTCCGTTCGGCCTCAATGCCCGCCTGACGAACTCCTGGTTCTATGAAGGCAACGGCAACAAGCTGCTCAACGAGTTCTATGCCAAGCATGGCCTCTACGGCATGATCGCCGGCAATACCGGCGCCCAGATGGGCGGCTGGTTCCGCAAGGAAATCAACACCGTCGACGACTTCAAGGGCGTCAAGATGCGCATCGCCGGCCTGGCAGGCCGGGTTGTCGAGAAGCTCGGCGTCGTGCCTCAGCAGATCGCCGGCGGCGACATCTATCCGGCGCTCGAAAAGGGCACGATCGACGCGGCCGAATGGGTCGGTCCTTATGACGACCACAAGCTCGGCTTCTACAAAGTCGCAAAATTCTATTATTATCCGGCCTTCTGGGAAGGCGGTCCGGTCATTCACGCCTTCATGAACCTCGACAAGTGGAACTCGCTGCCGAAGGCCTATCAGGCGGCGCTGACCGATGCCTGCGCGTTTGCCAATACCAGCATGATGGCGAAATACGACGCCAAGAACCCGACAGCGATCAAGCAGATCGTTTCGCAGGGCACGACCCTGCGTCCGTTCAGCCAGGAAATCCTCGAGGCCTGCTACAACGCTTCTCAGGAAGTCTACAAGGACGTCTCGTCCAAGAACGCCGACTTCAAGAAGATCTACGACGACCAGGTGGCCTTCAAGAAGGAAGGTTATCTCTGGATGCAGCTGTCGGAGTATACCTTCGACACGTTCATGATGATCCAGCAGCGTAACGGCAAGCTCTGATCACCCGCATTGAGGCGTGGCTTCAACAGACCCCGGATCCACAAGGTCCGGGGTTTTTCTTTGCAAGGATTCCGTCGGACGCGGCAGGTTGTGTCCCCTCGACAACTACACCTGTTCCCCTATGATCGCGATGTTTGGGGGCTAAAGCAGCACGTTCCGTGGCCAGCCGGGGCATCGGTGAAGACGGGCTTCACCGACTTAGGCAAAAGCCTTGCCCTCGAACCAGAGGTAGTGCGATGTGGCGAAAACCACTGATCATTACATTGTTGGTTAGGAAAAATCGGACGAGCTGGTCAATCTCCGTCCGATTTCAGTTCTTAGCCTAGCAACAAAGGGAGGGCAGAGCGCCAACTCTGCCCTCCACTCCGAAATATAACCTCCCGTCAGCCCAGTGACAAGAGAAGCCACCCTTACGGATTGATCTTGGGCGGCTGACTGAGGTCGGGCGCTCCGGCCGGGGGCGGATTGGCAGCCGGCGGCGCCGGTTGCGCGGGCTGTCCGCCAGCGGGGGCCTGGGGCTGCTGCCCACCAAGATCAAGCGGCGGGAGACCCAGCGAAGGGGCCGCCGGCGCGCTGCCCGAAGGCGCCGTCTGAGACGAGCCTCCGAAGTCCAGCGGAGGGAGGCCCATGGATGGGGGCGAGCTTCCACTGCTGCCGGGATTGCCGAGGGGCGGCAGACCGAGTGGCGGGGGACTGGTACCGCCCTGGTTGCCGCCAAAGCCGGGGATCTCGATCTTGATGTCGTCCGGATTCACCCCCTGGTGGTCGGTCTTATAGACCATTACAAGGCCCGGAAAGGCGATGACGACCAGGATCATCAGGAACTGGATGACGATATAGGGGAAGACGCCCTTATAGATTTCGGTCGTCCTGACACCGGCCATGGACCTGCCCGTTACCTTGTCGACCCAAGCCCCTGCCGGCGCGATGGAGCGCAGGAAGAAGAGCGAGAAGCCGAACGGCGGCGTCAGGAAGGAGGTCTGAAGGTTGATGCCGAGAATGATGCCGAACCAGACGAGGTCGATCCCGAGCTTGTCCGCGACCGGGGCAAGCAGCGGAACCATGATGAAAGCGATTTCGAAGAAATCGAGGAAGCAGCCGAGGATGAAGACGATGATCGTCACCACGATGAGGAAGCCGTATTCGCCGCCCGGCAGAGCCAGCAGCAGTTCCTCGATCCAGACGTTGCCGTTGATGCCGTAGAAGGTCAGGCCGAAAACGCGGGCCCCGATCAGGATCATCATGACGAAGGCGGAAAGCTTCGTGGTGGCATCAAGCGCGCTCTTGATCGACGAAAAGGTCAGCCGTCCCTTCGCAAGAGCGAGGAGCAGAGCGCCCGTCGCCCCCATCGCGCCGCCTTCGGTGGGTGTTGCGATGCCGAGAAAGATGGTTCCGAGCACCAGGAATATCAGTGCAAGCGGAGGGATGAGAACAATGATCACCTGCTCGGCCAGCCGGGAGATGATCTTCTTTTCCACCCGGCTGTTTGTCAGGGCCACGACGTAAGCGACGATAACCGCGAATGCCAGCGCGGCTACCAGACGCCATTCCGGACTTTGAACGCCCGTGAACAGGACGTGGAGCCCGAGGTAATAGAGGCCTACCGATATCGCGATCATGACTAGGAGAGAGGTCACGCCGTTGCCCAGAGTGCGGGCCTCGAGCGGAAGGGCGGGCGCCCATTCCGGCTTCACCATGGAGACGACGAAGACGTAGACGCAGTAGCTCGCGACGATCAGCATCGCCGGATAGAGAGCGCCGACATACATGTCGCCGACCGAACGGCCGAGCTGGTCGGCCATGACGATCAGCACCAGGGACGGCGGCACGATCTGGGCTAGCGTTCCCGATGCCGCAATCGTGCCGGACACAAACGGACGATTGTAGCCGTAACGCAGCATGATAGGCAGGGAAATCAATCCCATCGCCATGACGGAGGCGGCCACGACGCCTGTGGTGGCGCCCAGCAGCGCGCCCACCAGGATGACCGCATAGGCGAGGCCGCCCCGGATCGGGCCGAAAAGCTGGCCGACGGTGTCCAGCAAGTCTTCCGCCATGCGGGACCGCTCGAGAATGATGCCCATGAAGGTGAAGAAGGGGATCGCCAGCAGGGTATCGTTGTACATGATCCCGTAGATGCGTTCCGGGTGGCTCTGTAGGAGCGGCCAGAAAAGCCGGATTTCCGGGGAAATATGCGAGAGTTCGACGCCTACGACAAAGTAGATGAGGCCGCCGGCGGCAAGCGTGAAGGCGACCGGATAACCCAGCAGCAGCATCAGCATTACGCTGGAGAACATCACCAGCGGCAGATTATGCGCAATAAAATCAATCATTTCAGACCTCGGAGGCGGCTGGCGGCATTTCGCCGGCGGTATCTTCGCGCGGATCTTCGATCCGGCCGGTCACAACGGCGAACCGCTTGATGATTTCCGAGAAGGCCTGAAGCAGAAGCAGGGCAAATCCCAGGAGAACGACAAGCTTGGCCGGCCAAATAGTGAGCCCGCCGGCGTTCGAGGATATTTCACCCGAGCGATACGAGAGCCAGAACCAGGGCCAGGCGAGCCAGGTCATCAACCCGGCAAACGGCACGAGAAAGATGGTGTGAAGCACGAGATCGATGATGTCGCGCGTTTTCTTCGACCAGGTCGCGGAAAAGATGTCGATGCGGACGTGCTCGTTTTTGAGCAGAGCATAAGCCGCAGCCAGCATGAAAACCGTGCCAAAAAGATACCACTGAACCTCTAGCCAGGCATTGGACGAGATGTCCATCGCCTTGCGGAGCACGGCGTTACCTGCGCTGATGAGAACAGCGGCCAGAAGTAGCCATGAAACCGATTTGCCGACGGCCGTCGTGACGGCGTCGATCAGTCGGCTGAGTGCAAGCAGTGCAGCCATTTTTCCCCTCCTCTCGGACCAATTTTGGATCGTTGTCCGGTCCTGAGATCTATAGATCAAGATATCGCGGAAAAGCCAATCGTCGGCGCCCGCAGGGCGCGAGCTGTATTCAGTGGCAACGCAAAAATCAATTGTCCAGGAGCCACAGAAGCCTGAAAACCACGGCTATCTCACTTGTTTCTCATGTTTGTCGCAACAAGGCGCGAAGACGCGCGACGCAAGCCCATGGCCGGACAAGAGGTGCCGAGCGTTCCCAATGCTGCGACTTTTATATTTCCGCGTCAGAATTTGTAGAGCACACCTGCCGGAAAGCGGTGTAGAATGTGATGCGAGCGGCGGGAACAATGAAATATTAAAGGGTTTTCCGCACGGTCCCTCGGACGCAAAGGGATGAGCCCGATGAGAGAGATCGAAGCGGAGAGGTTGTCGACGGATGTTTTCCTGTCGTTCGTCGCTTCGCTGTTTGGAAACCGTGGAACACTCTGGACGGGCGTGATCGTCCATGTCCTCTGGTGCCTGTTCGTCTTTTATTTCAACGGCTCCGAGCTCTTTCTCCTGTTTGCCGGCTGTTTCGTTGCGGTTTTTACCTACCGCATGTACTGGTTTTACCGGTTCGATCAGGTGGATAAGCAAACGCTCAAGCATGATGAGATCGTCAGCTGGGAACGTCAATACGTCATCGGCGCTTTTTTGACCGCTCTGCTTCTCGGCCTCGCCAGCGGTTATGCCCTGCTGGTCTTGCAGGACCCGTTCGTCAGCATCGCCTCGGTTGCGATCGCGCTGGGTTCGATGATGTCGGTAATCGGCCGCAACTACGGCTCGCGGGCCGCGGTCGATCTCCAGATGATCGGCTGCTGCGGGCCGATCCTGATCGCCTGCCTGTTCACCGGCGATCTCCATCTTTCGGCGCTGGCCATCCTGCTGGTCCCCTTCGCGCTGACGACGCGGTTCATGGCGAACGGCATCCGGGATTTTCTCTATCAGAACGTCATTTCCTCCCGGACCATGGCTGTCGTCGCCGGACGTTTCGACATCGCGCTCAACACCATCTCCCACGGGCTCGTCATGCTCGACCGGGAAGGGCGGATCCAGGTGGTCAACCGCCGCGCCCGCGACCTGCTCGGTCTCCACCTGCAGCGCGAACTGAAGGACCGGGACTTTGCCGCCGTGCTCTGCGAAGATGCGGGAAACGTACCGGCTGGCATCCTGCGGCAGCTCTATCGGCTTGCGGATGGCTCGCTCGAACGCGCGCTTCTGACATTCAAGGACGACCGCCATCTGGACTTCTCCGTCAGTCGGCGTTCCGATGGCGGGGTGGTGCTGATCTTCGAGGATGTCAGCGCGCGGATCGAAGCCGAGGAGAAGATGCGGCACATGCTGCAGTTCGACGCGCTGACCGGCCTTCCGAACCGCGCCCACTTCGCTGATCTTGCAGTGGAAAAAGTGCGCGATCGCGGGGAAGTACTTGCGGCGCTGGCGGTCTTCGACGTGGACGGTTTCAAGCACGTCAACGACATGCGCGGCCATGTGGTGGGTGATCGCCTGCTCGCCGCGATCGGGGCGCGGTTTGCAGCGCTCGAGACGGACGGTATCGTCACCGGCCGGCTGATCGGCGACGAATTCGTCCTCCTGTTGCTCGGCGCGGATGCCGGTGAACTGGAGCAGCGGATCCGGCAGATCCATGCGCACGCGCAGGGCGACTACAAGGTGGAAGGGCTCCGCCTGCCGGTAACCATGAATGGCGGCTGCGTCATCCTGACGTCCCGCGATTTCGACATGGAGAACTGGCAGATCAAGGCGGATCTCGCGGTCAACCATGCCAAAGCCGCCGGCAACGGTACGCTTGTCTTCTTCCGCCCGGAAATGGATGCGCAATACATCGACGAACAGAAGCTGCGGGGCGATCTCCGGCAGGCGATCCAGAACCGCGCCCTGCACGTGGTTTACCAGCCGCTGTACCTTCCGGACGGTTCGGGAATCGAATGCAGTGAGGCGCTGGTGCGCTGGCGCCATCCGGACCGCGGCGTGGTCGGGCCGAACGTGTTCATTCCGATGGCCGAGGACATGAACCTGATCTCCCAGATCACCTACCAGGTCATCGAGCAGGCCTGCCGCGACTGCGCGACCTGGCCGGAGGGGGTGGCGGTGTCCGTCAACCTGTCGATCCAGGACCTCGGCAACGACGATATCGTGACGTATGTGGCAGAGGTTCTCGACCGGTATGCGCTCTCGCCGTCACGGCTGCGCCTGGAGGTGACGGAAAGCTGCTTCATGGACGAGCCGGTGGCCGTCAGCGCCATTCTCAACCGGTTCCGGGCCACCGGCGTGACCATTGCGATCGATGATTTCGGCACCGGGTTTTCGAGCCTCAGCTATCTGGATACGCTGCCGGTGGATGTCGTGAAGATCGATCGGGCCTTCATCCGCAACATCGGCGAGGACGAACGCAAATTGAAGCTACTGCGCGGCATCGTCAATCTGTCGCGGGAGCTCGGCTTGAAGATCGTGGTCGAGGGCGTCGAGACGACGGAGCAGCTCGCGCTGATCAACCGTCACCGCTTTGCCGATCTCGTCCAAGGGTTCGTTTTCTCCATGCCGGTCGATTCTGCCCAGATTTCCGTCCTTGCTGCTGCGCCCAAGCCCGTAAAGCCTTCAACCGCTCGGCGCGGCGTCAGACAGACGCCGGTCCGCCGGCTGACGACCGCCGAGCGCTGATCCGCCTCTTGCGGCATTTTACCGCCTCCGCAAAGCTGGCGTACCCGGGAGCACTTAGGTGCCATTGCGCTTTCCCACGCCTTTGTGTAAGGCCTGAAGCAACGTCCGGCATGCTTTTCAAAAGGCATGATTCCGGGCAGGGACGAGGATTTTTCCGCACGCGGATGCTTTCATCTGCAAGGCCGTGTGCGGCTTGCTTCAAGGAGACGCGACTGATGGACAATCACCATAGCGGACCGGTGGAAACGGGCGCTTCCATGGACTATGCGGAACATGAAAAGACCTACAGCATGTTCCTCGCCGGCGCCAAATGGGGCTCGATGGTCCTCGTCGTGCTGTTGATTGCCATGGCCGCCGGCTTCTTCGGCGGCGTCGGCTTCCTCGGCAGCCTCATCCTGTTCGTCGTTCTCAACATCGCCGGCGCATTCCTGCTGCGCTGATCTTCACAAGCCGGCTTTTGCCCGTGGCCTGAGGAAGGACGGAGCATTCCGTTCTGTTGCGATACCGACTGGGAGGAGACAGTCTTTGGCAAAGATCATTCATGTAAGTCGCGAAGGCTCGGACGAACCGCGCGTGTCGGCGTCACCGGAGACGGTGAAACGCCTAGCTGGTCTTGGTTTCACCATCGTGGTCGAGAGCGGAGCGGGGATTGCCTCCGGTATCCCGGACGGTGATTTCGAGGCGGCAGGTGCACGCATCGGTGCGGCTTCGGATGCCGGTTCTGCCGACATCGTGCTTCGGGTCAACCGACCGACCGCTGCTGAAGCTGCCTCCTACAAATCCGGCGCGGTCGTCTTTGCGGTCATGGATCCTTACGGCAACGAAGCGGCGCTTGCCGCGATGGCCAAGGCCGGCCTGACGACCTTTGCCATGGAGCTGATGCCGCGCATCACCCGCGCACAATCGATGGACGTGCTGTCCTCCCAGGCAAACCTTGCCGGCTATCGCGCCGTCATCGACGCGTCCCACGAATATGGCCGCGCGATGCCGATGATGATGACGGCGGCCGGCACAGTGCCCGCCGCAAAGGTCTTCGTCATGGGGGCCGGTGTTGCCGGCCTGCAGGCGATCGCCACAGCCCGCCGTCTCGGTGCTGTGGTGTCGGCGACCGACGTTCGCCCGGCTGCAAAGGAACAGGTCGCCTCGCTCGGTGCCAAATTCATCGCCGTCGAGGATGAGGAATTCAAGGCGGCCGAAACGGCGGCCGGTTATGCCAAACCGATGTCGGAAGCCTATCAGGCGAAGCAGGCGGCACTCGTTGCCGAACACATCGCCAAGCAGGATATCGTCATTACCACGGCGTTGATCCCCGGCCGTCCGGCGCCGCAGCTCGTGACGCGTGCCATGCTATCCTCAATGAAGCCTGGTTCGGTTGCCGTCGACCTCGCCGTCGAGCGCGGCGGCAATATCGAAGGCTCGCAAAAGGGCAAGGTGGCAAGTGTCGAAGGCGTTACCGTGATCGGTTATGCCAATGTGGCCGGGCGCATCGCCGCCTCCGCCTCGGCGCTTTATGCCAAAAACCTCTTCGCCTTCATCGAGACCATGGTCGACAAGACCTCCAAGGAGTTCGCGGTCAATCCGGAGGACGAGCTGGTCAAGGCGACCATGCTGACCCATGCCGGCCATGTGGTGCATCCGAATTTCGCAGCGGCTGTCGCAGCTCTCGTCAGGGAGGCGCCGGCCGCGCCTGCCGCCATCGCTGAGCCGGTGCCGGCAAAAGCTGCCCGGCCGCGCAAAAAGGCCGTGGCGGAAAGTGCCGCGAAGGGGGAGGAGCTTTGATGGCCAACGAAATGATGAACAAGGCGCTCGAAGGGCTCGACCAGGCCGTCGCCGCGGTCAAGGCGGCAGCGGAAACGGCGCCGGATGCCGTGGCGCAGGCAGCCCATGGTGTATCGGGCGGGGCGATCGATCCCTTCGTCTTCCGGTTTGCGATCTTCGTGCTGTCGATCTTTGTCGGCTATTACGTTGTGTGGTCGGTGACGCCGGCGCTGCACACCCCGCTGATGGCCGTCACCAACGCCATTTCTTCGGTCATTGTCGTCGGCGCGCTTCTGGCGGTCGGCGTCGCAGCCAGCGGTTTTGCCACCGGCTTCGGCTTCATCGCGCTGGTGCTCGTCTCGGTGAACATCTTCGGCGGCTTCCTGGTGACCAGCCGAATGCTCGCCATGTACAAGAAAAAAGATCGCTGAGGGGTTCTGGAAACACATGTCGCAGAATTTCGCAGCCTTCCTTTACCTCGTTTCCGGCGTGCTGTTCATCATGGCACTGCGCGGACTTTCCCACCCGACCACCAGCCGCAAGGGCAATGTCTACGGCATGGTCGGCATGGGGATCGCCATCGCCACCACGCTGCTGCTCGCCACGCCGAGTTTCGGCGGCTTCATCCTGATCGTGCTGGCGCTCAGCATCGGCGGTGGGGCAGGTGCCTATATCGCCCGTACCATTCCAATGACGGCGATGCCGCAGCTCGTCGCGGGCTTCCACTCGCTGGTCGGTTTCGCCGCCGTCATGGTGGCCGCTGCCGCCCTTTATGCGCCGGCCTCCTTCGGCATCGGCGAGCCGGGCGCGATCCACGGCCAGGCACTTATCGAACTGGCGCTCGGTGCAGCGATCGGCGCGATCACCTTCACCGGATCGGTCATCGCATTCCTGAAGCTCGACGGGCGCATGTCCGGAAAGCCGATCATGCTGCCCTACCGGCACTTCATCAATGCCGGCCTGCTTCTTCTGGTCGTCATCTTCATGATCGGCCTGGTACAGACCGAAAGCCATGCGGATTTCTGGCTGATCGTCTTCCTGTCGCTGGCGCTCGGCGTGCTGATCATCGTGCCGATCGGCGGTGCAGACATGCCGGTCGTCGTGTCGATGCTGAACTCCTATTCCGGCTGGGCCGCCGCCGGCATCGGCTTCACGCTCGGCAACCTGGCGCTGATCATCACCGGTGCCCTGGTCGGCTCGTCAGGCGCGATCCTCTCATACATCATGTGCAAGGGCATGAACCGGTCCTTCATCTCGGTTATCCTCGGTGGCTTCGGCGGCGAGACGGCGGCAGCCGGCGGCGACGACGGCGTGCAGCGGACGGTGAAGCAGGGCTCCGCGGATGACGCCGCCTTCCTGATGCAGAACGCCGAGAAGGTGATCATCGTGCCGGGTTACGGTATGGCGGTCGCCCAGGCCCAGCATGCGCTGCGCGAATTGGCCGATACGCTGAAGAGCCACGGTGTCGAGGTCAAATACGCAATCCATCCGGTGGCCGGGCGCATGCCGGGGCACATGAACGTGCTGCTCGCGGAAGCCAACGTGCCCTATGACGAGGTCTTCGAGCTGGAAGACATCAATGCGGAGTTCGCGCAAGCGGACGTCGCCTATGTCATCGGCGCCAACGACGTCACCAATCCGGCTGCGCGCGACGACAAGTCCTCACCGATCTATGGGATGCCGATCCTCGACGTCGACAAGGCGAAGACCTGCCTCTTCGTCAAGCGCTCCCTCGGCTCGGGTTACGCCGGCATAGACAACACGCTGTTCTACAAAGATGGTACGATGATGTTGCTCGGCGATGCCAAGAAGATGACGGAAGATATCGTCAAGGCGATGAAGCACTGAGAAGAGCGAACAAATCGCAGCAAAGAGGCCCGGCAATGCCGGGCTTTTTTAATGTGCGGAAAGTGTTAGGATATACATTATTCAAAATGTCTATCCGGAGAGATGCCATGCAAGTTTCCAAGTGGGGCAATAGCCTGGCGGTTCGGTTGCCCGCGACAGTGGTCGAAGCTCTCGAGCTGAAGGAAGGCGACGAGATCCAGATACGGGCGGTTGATGCAAGGGAGTTCGAGGTGGCGCGCAAGCCCACGCGCGAGGAACTTCTTCAGCGGTTGAGAAAATTCCGGGGTCGTCTACCCGAGGACTTCGTGTTCGATCGGAACGAGGCGAATGCCCGGTAATTTCTATGATACCAATATCCTGCTCCATCTTGCTTCAGGTGACGCCACGAAGGCTGCGGCAGCCGAGCGCGTGGTCGATTTGGGTGGGGCGATCAGCATCCAGGTGCTGAACGAATTCGTTCACGTCGCACGGCGCAAGATGGGATTTTCCTGGGAGGATGTTTACTCCTTTATCACGACAATCCGCGCCCTTTTGACGGTCGTGCCCTTAACTATCGACATCCATGACAAAGGCCTTCAATTGGCCGAGCGATATAATTTTTCGATCTATGATGCGATGATCGTTGCCGCAGCGCTTTCCAGCGACTGTGATACCTTGTTTTCCGAAGATCTCCAGGAGGGGATGCAGATCGAAGGTCTTTCGATCGTCAATCCGCTGCAGAACACTTGATGACCATCCCCACCTCTCACCCGTTCGATTTCGATCCGACCTACGGCCTGGGGCTCAAGGAGTTGCGGGCGATTGCGCCGCCGGAGGCGCCGGAGGGTTTCGATGAGTTCTGGGAGCGCCGCTATCGCCGGGCGCTGGGTGTGGATCCGCGGCCAAAACTCCAGAAAAGCAAACTTGCCCATCCGAAATGGCATGTCTTCGACCTTACCTATATGTCGAGCGGCGCCTTTCCGATCGGGGGCTGGCTTCTCCTTCCGCGTCGGGGCGAAGTGCGGCGCGGTCTGGTCGTCGGGCATGGTTACGGCGGGCGCGATGCACCGGATTTCGACATGCCGGTGGACGAAACTGCGCTGCTTTTCCCATGCTTCCGGGGCATGTCGCGGAGCGCCCGGCCGCCGATCTCCTCTGATTCCAGCTGGCACGTGCTGCATGATATCGACAAGCCGGAACGCTACATCATCGGCGACTGCGTCGACGATCTGTGGATCGCGGTCAGCACGCTGCTCCTTCTCTACCCCTGGCTTGCCGGCCGGATCGGCTATAGCGGCGTCAGCTTCGGCGGCGGCATCGGCGGGCTCGGCATTGCCTATGACAGCCGCATCTGCCGCGGGCATCTGTCGCTGCCGACCTTCGGACATCAGGAACTGAGACTGAGGCTGCCGAGCATCGGCAGCGCCGCGGCGGTGCAGGCGTACCAGCAGAAATACGGCAATGCGCTTCCCACGTTGCGCCTGCACGATTCGGCGGTGGCGGCGGGACGCATTACCGTGCCGATGCTGATGAGCGTCGCGCTTTTCGATCCTGCCGTGGCGCCGCCCTGCCAGTTCGCGATCGCCAATGCGCTGCCGCAGCCCCCGGCGCCTTCAAAATTTAATGAAATCTTCATCCTCGACGCCGGGCATTTCGATTATCCTGGTCAGGAGGCGCAACACGCTATCCTCAACGAAAAGGTCAGGTCTTTCTTCGGAGCGTCATGAACCGCGAATATCATCGCTGGTACAGCCCCAGGCTTCACCGGGACATGGAACTCCTGGTGTTCGGCCATGCCGGTGCCAAGGTGCTGATGTTTCCGACGCGGGACGGGCGCTTCTTCGAATATGAAGAGCTCGGCGTCGTCGCGAGCCTCAGCGACAAGATCACTGCCGGCCATCTGCAGCTCTATTGCGTTGACGGGCTGGCAAGGGAGACATTCTACGCCTCGCATTGGCATCCGGCCGATCGCCTGCGCCGCCACGAAGCCTTCGAGGCCTATATCCTCGACGAGGTCCTGCCGCTGATGGCGAGGAACCCGCACGACTGCACCATCGCGCAGGGCTGCAGTCTTGGCGCCTTTCAAGCGGCAAACCTGGTCTTCCGGCACCCGCATCTTTTCCGCAAGCTGGCCGCTTTTTCGGGCCGCTACGATCTCACGCTGAAGGTCGAGTCCTTCGGCGATCTCTTGGACGGCTATTACGACGATAGCGTCTATTTCCACACGCCGTCGCATTTTCTTCCCGGTCTTTCAGGCGATTGGCGGCTCGACAGGTTGAGACAGGTGGAGATTGTCTTGACCATCGGCAATGCCGATCCCTTCCTCGACAACAACCGGCACCTGAGCCAGGTGCTCGCCGAAAAGGGCGTCGGGCACCAGATGCATGTCTGGGATGGACGTGCCCACCGGGCCGGCGCCTGGCGAAGGATGGCCGCTCTCTATATTTGAGCGGTTCTCAGCGCTGCATGGATGTCAGCTGGCGAGGCGCGGCGTACTGACGATCTTCAGGAACAGGGTGTTCATTGCCTTCTCGATGCCTTCGGAGGGGCTCACTTCGAAGAAATAGCCGGGGGAAGCACACTCCTCCATGCGGGTGCCTATCTCGTGCTGGAAAGGCTTGATCCAGTTCTTGTACCAGTCATTTGTTGGCAGCGGCAGGTAGGTCGTATAGAGAACGGCAATCTTGTAACCCTTCTTCTTCAGCACGTCGCAGGCCCTTATATCGATCGGCTCCTGACAGCGGGTTCCCGTGGTCTTCTTCGTGCAACCCGCGCCCTTGGCGCTGTCGTTCACACCATCGGAAACGAAGAACACGATCTTCTCGGGGCTCCCGGCAGAGAGGCCGGTCCCCGCCGGTCCCATCTGAGCTCCCATGTTCTTCAGCGCCCGGTCAAAATCGGTCTGCTGGTCATTGTCGTATCCCTGATAGGGAATGGACATCAGGTCGATCAACGCCGCCTTCTCCTTGGCTTTGACCAGGTCCGAACTGATGGAGCTGATTTCCAGAAGCTTTGTGTCCTCGGCCTTTTGGCCGAATGTATAGACTGCCATTCGGTACTGATTAGAAGCCTTGCGCACCGCCATCGCAGTATCCATCAAGGCTGCCGTGGCTTTGGCCACGACGTTGATGCGGATGGTGACGCCCAACTTCTTTGCAAGATTGTAGTAGCTGTTCTTGTCCTCGACGTCGTTCTTGACGATGTGGCAGGCAAAGGCGCATTGATCGGGAGTATTTGCCACCATCCTATTGATATCCGCGGTCGTGGCGCCCACGCCCATGGATGGCGTATTGTCGAGCAGCAGATAGAAATCGCGGAAGGTCTCGGTCTGGAAGACCGCCGTGGCCTGACCCGCGACCGTGATCTCACTCTTGTTGATGACTTTGAGCAGTGTGGTGGGAAGGGAAGCCGAATAGGTGAAGACGGCCTTGAGCTGATTGTCCTCGCGGACCACCGTGGCCTTGATGTCATTGAGGGTGAATCCACCGCTTCTTGCGAGCTGCGCGCGGAAGATGTTCTCGGCATCCTTGATGGCGGCTTCGATGGAGCCGTTGCCTGTCATCTTCATCGCTTCCGATACGCCGATCGAACTTTCCGCGACGGCGCCGAGCGCCGCCGCGTCGGCGGCGTCCTGAAGTTGCTGCTTGATCGTCAAGGCGTCTGCGAAATCGATCGACAAGCCTGCAACGCCGATAAGCGGCACGAGCATCAGAGCGCTCATGAGGCCAAAGTTGCCGGATCTGTCCCTCAGTAGTTTGCCAAGCATTCCACGCCCCTCGATTTTGAGGGGTCCAGAATATCGTGTAAGCGTAACGCCTTTATTAGAATTTATAGTTTACGCATATTAGAGATAAGCGGGGATGGAGCCGGAGATATTGCGGGCGCACGTCTTTGAGGCACCGGTTGCCCCGGTGCGATCAGTCCGCTTCATCGAGCTTGCTGCGTTGTCGATGTCAGCTCGTCGCACGGGTGCGCGCGGCACCATCCTGGGCCGGCTTGTAGTTGGGATCCAGACGGATGGCATGCGAATAGGACTTATAGGCCCGTGCCTTGTCGCCGCGGCGCTCATAGACCAATGCCTGGTTCGCCCATGATTCGGCGAGCTTGTCGTTAAGCTCGATGGCATGGTTGAAGTCGGCAAACGCGTTGTCGTCGTCGTTCAGGGCCACGTAGGAAATGCCGCGCCCGTTATAGGGTTCGGCCGAATTCGGCGAGAGCGAGATCGCCTTGGCAAAGTCCTCGATCGCCTGGGCATGCTGGCCGCGAAGCTGATAGATCAGGCCGCGATTGTGGTAGGCGCGGCCGTCGGTGGTGTCCAGCTCGATCGCCTTGGAGAAATCGTTGAAGGCTTCGTTGGTGCGGCCCGCCTGCCGGTAGATATTGCCGCGGCCGATATAGGCGACGTCGTAGTTCGGATTGATCTGCAGCGCCCGATTATAGTCGTTGGCGGCTTCCACCGGCTTGCCCATGTTGCGATAGACGAGCGCCCGGTTGGCATAGGCCTGGTAGAATTGCGGATTGAGCTGGAGGGCGCGGTTGAAATCGTTGAGCGCCTTCGAGAATTCGCCGGCCCGCCCGTAGGCCGTTCCACGCACGTTGTAGGCTTCCGGATCGTTCGGGCTGGCGTTGATGACGGTGGACAGGGACGCAATGTTTTCCTGGCTGCCCTGCGCGCGATCCACGGTGATCATGTCCGAGGTGGTATTGGTCGTCGAGCAGCCGGCCAGCGCAAGCGTCAGAAGGGTGGCGGAAAGTGCGGTCTTGCCGCGAATACTTGAAAAGATGGTCAAAGGGCCGGAAATTCGAGTTCCACGATTGAGAACGGCAGTTTTGGCGGCCATCAGACGCTTTTCCTCTTATCGGGCGAAAGGGTAGTTTCCTGCATGCCTTACCCCATTCCGGGCCTGAACATGCAGTCGGTTCAAGACCAAATCAAAAGAGCGGCGGCGCCCATGTCGCCACCGCCCTACAAGCATTAGAAAACGTCGAAATAACGGCCGATCAACGGCTCGGGCGCGGTGCAGCGATCAGGCCTTCACGCTGAGCGCGCTTGCGGGCAAGCTTGCGAACGCGACGAACGGCTTCGGCCTTTTCACGAGCCCGCTTCTGCGAGGGCTTTTCGTAATAGTCGCGCATCTTCATTTCACGGAAAATGCCTTCGCGCTGCATCTTTTTCTTGAGAGCGCGGAGCGCCTGGTCGACGTTGTTGTCGCGGACTAGTACCTGCACGTGAATCCCGTTCCTTTGGTTGTTGCTCGCCGAGATCGGTACGATTCGAGGCGAAAAAATAACGTCCGCCCGGCGTGAGCCTGAGCGATTGGTGAAGGCAGATATCAGAAGAGTCTGCGGAAGTCCAGATGGTCGATATCCTTTATCGATCAAAATCGATTTTGGGAGAGCGGCGCGTCCGGATGTACCGTTCCGGCCGCAAGTGCAAGGTATCACGGGAGGCGCAGAACGCGACCAATCGTCTCGCTCCCCGCTTTGTCGAAACAATCCTCGAATGCGTCGCAAAAGAGCCATTGCGACGGATATTGATTTGCGATGGGTATGGCTCTACCCAGAATGGCCGGTTTGTCGATCCCAGGAGTTTGAGGCGAGATGCGCAAATATTCGATTTTCGCCGTAGCCCGCGAGGCCTTGCGCGCCCACAAGGGCTGGGAGGCTCAGTGGAGCTCTCCGGAGCCCCGGTCAAGCTATGACGTCGTCATCGTCGGTGCAGGCGGGCATGGACTTGGTGCCGCCTATTATCTCGCCAAGGAGCACGGCATCACCAATGTCGCGGTGATCGAAAAGGGCTGGCTCGGGGGTGGCAATACCGGCCGTAACACGACCATCATCCGCTCCAACTATCTCTACGAAGAGAGCATGGACATCTATGAGCATTCCCTGAAGCTGTGGGAAGGCTTGAGCCAGGATCTCAACTACAACGTCATGTATTCGCCGCGCGGCGTGATGATGCTGTCGCACAATGTCCATGACCAGCAGTCGTTCAAGCGGCACATCAATGCCCACAGGCTTTACGGTATCGACAACGAATGGCTGACGCCGGAGCAGGCCAAGGCTTACTGCCCGCCGCTCGATATTTCCAAGACGGCGCGCTATCCGATCAATGGTGCGACCCTGCAGCGGCGCGGCGGCACGGCGCGCCACGATGCCGTCGCCTGGGGTTATGCGCGGGCGGCGTCCGACCGCGGCGTCCACATCATCCAGAACTGTGAGGTGACCGGCATCCGCCGCGGGCCGAACGGCGAGGTGCAGGGCGTGGAAACGACGCGCGGCTTCATCGGTGCGAAGAAGATCGGCGTCTCGGCCGCCGGCCACTCCTCGGTGGTCATGGAAATGGCAGGCGTGCGCGTGCCGCTCCATTCCACGCCGCTGCAGGCGCTGGTTTCCGAACCGCTGAAGCCGATCTTTCCCTGTGTCGTGATGTCGAACACGGTGCATGCCTATATCTCGCAGTCCGATAAGGGCGAGCTTGTGATCGGCGCCGGCACCGACCAGTACAATTCCTATTCCCAGACCGGCGGCCTGCAGATCATCACCCATACGCTCGATGCGATCTGCGAGCTTTTCCCGATTTTCCGCCGCGTGAAAATGATGCGCCAGTGGGGCGGCATAACCGACAACACGCCCGACCGTTCGCCGATCCAGGGCGTGACGCCGGTGCCGGGCCTATTCGTCAATTGCGGCTGGGGCACGGGCGGCTTCAAGGCGACGCCGGGTTCGGCCAACCTCTTAGCGCATCTGATCGCCAAGGGTGAGCCGCACCGTCTGGCGGCAGGGCTGACGCTCGACCGGTTCCGCACCGGCCGGCTGATCGACGAAGCGGCTGCTGCTGCGGTGGCGCATTGATGAGGAGCGGGATGTTTTGCCTTTCGGACCGAAACCTGCCCCTCACCCTAACCACATGGCGGTTGCATAGGGAAAAAGACAGTGCGGCATATCGATCTCCCCCCTTGAGGGGGAGATGCCCGGCAGGGCAGAGGGGGGTAAGCCTCTCGGCATATTCTTCCGACACTGTATTTGCTGCACCGTCGCTACCCCCCTCTATCACCTTCGGTGACATCTCCCCCTCAAGGGGGGAGATCAGCGGGAGTGTGTCTCGCTCGCCTACATCCTTCCAACGCCGGAGCCCCGCATGCTTCTGATCCATTGTCCCTATTGCGAGGAAGATCGCTCGGAACTCGAATTCCGCTGGGCCGGCGAGGCGCATATCGCCCGGCCGGAAAACATCGCGGCGATCACGGATGAAGAATTCGCGGAATATTTCTTCCTGCGCAACAACGAAAAAGGCCTCACCTATGAGCGCTGGCGGCATATCCATGGCTGCGGCCGCTTCTTCAATGCGGCGCGCGATACGGTGAGCGACAAGTTCCTGATGACCTATAAGGCCGGCCTGCCAAAACAGCCGATCCCGACGGCGGAACAAGCCGCAGCGATCGCAGAGGAAAAGACGGTGGAGACCTGGGAAGCGACGGAAGGAGACGCCCGATGAGCGCGTCTTCGAAAGATCTCGGCGCCTTCCGCATCAGGGGCGCCGGCCGGCACACGCCGGCCAGGACCGCGCGCTTCACCTTCGACGGCAAGAGCTACACCGCCATGGAGGGCGACACGGTTGCCTCCGCGCTTCTGGCGCATGGCGTGCATCTGGTCGGCCGCTCGTTCAAATACCACCGGCCGCGCGGCATTCTCTCTGCCGGTCCGGAAGAGCCGAACGCGCTCCTCGACGTTTCCCGGGATGCAGGCCGCCGCCAGCCGAACGTTCGGGCGACCGTGCAGGAAGTGTTCGATGGCGTGAAGATCGCCTCTCAGAACCGCTGGCCGTCGCTGAAATACGATATCGGCGCCTTCAACGACCTGCTGTCGCCCTTCTTCGCCGCCGGCTTCTATTACAAGACCTTTATGTGGCCGAAGGAAGCCTGGCACAAACTCTACGAGCCCTTCATCCGCCGGGCCGCAGGCCTCGGCGAGGCGCCGAAGGAAGAAGATCCGGATCACTATGCCAACCGCTATGCCCATTGCGACGTGCTGATCGCGGGTGCAGGCGTGGCCGGTTTGACCGCGGCCCTTTCGGCCGCCGCAACGGGTGCCAGCGTCTTCCTCGTCGACGAACAGCCGGAAGTCGGCGGTGCGCTGCATTTCGATGCGGCGGCCACCATCGACGGGATGAATGGTTACGAGTGGGCGCAAAAGACGGCGGCCAAGCTGAAGGCCATGCCGAATGTGACGGTGCTGACCCGCACGACCGTGTTCGGTTACTACAACCACGGTTTTGTCGGCCTTGTGGAGCGGGTGACCGACCACGTGGCCCGGCCGGGCAGGGATCTTCCCCGCGAGCGGCTGTGGCAGGTGCGGGCGAAACGCGTGGTGCTGGCGACGGGCTCGATCGAACGGCACATGGTTTTTGCCAACAACGACCGGCCGGGCATCATGCTGGCGTCCGCGGCGCGGACCTTCCTCAACCATCACGGCGTGGCGGTCGGCAAAAAGGTCGGCGTCTACACGGCACACGATTCGGCTTATGAAGCCGCTTTCGACCTCAAGCGGGCCGGCGTCTCGATCGCCGCGATCGTCGATTGCCGCAACCATCCGGGCGATGCGGTTTTGGCGGAGGCACGCGCGCTCGGCATCGACGTGCTGACGGGGCATTCCGTCGTCAACACATCCGGACGGCTGCGGGTCTCGTCCATGAGCGTCGTGCGCAACGGCGGCTCGAATGCCCGCAAGGTCGCGGTCGATTCGCTGATCGTCTCGGCAGGCTGGACGCCGTCCGTCCATCTCTTCTCCCAGTCGCGCGGAAAGCTGCGCTTCGACGAGCAGAACCAACGTTTCCTGCCGGATATCTATGCGCAGGATTGTGTCTCGGTAGGCGCCTGCAGCGGCACCGACAATCTTTCCGACCTGATCGACGAGGCGATTGCAGCCGGCGGCGGCGCGCTGGCGCTTTCCGGCGAAAACCGGTTCGAATGGACCGGCGGCATGATCGGTGCAGCGGAAGGTGCAGGGCCGGATCAAGTGGTCAAGGCTTTCGTGGATTTCCAGCATGACGTGACCGCCAAGGACATCCGCCTTGCGGTTCGCGAAGGCATGCATTCGATCGAGCACATCAAGCGTTTCACCACCAACGGCATGGCCTCCGATCAGGGCAAGCTTTCCAACATGCACGGCCTGGCGATTGCTGCCGAAATGCTGGGACGACCAATCCCGAAGGTCGGGCTCACCACCTTCCGTGCGCCCTATACGCCGGTCACATACGGCACGCTGGTCGGGCATTCACGCGGCGATCTTTTCGACCCGGCGCGCAAGACGCCGATGCACGTCCTGGAAGCGGCTGAAGGCGCCGAGTTCGAGGATGTCGGCAACTGGAAGCGGGCCTGGTATTTTCCGAAGCGCGGCGAAGACATGCATGCTGCCGTCAACCGCGAATGCCGGACCGTGCGCGAAGCGGCGGGCGTGTTCGACGCGTCGACGCTCGGCAAGATCGAGGTTGTCGGTCCGGATGCGGCGCAGTTCCTCAACCTGCTCTACACCAATGCGTGGGACACGCTGAAACCCGGCAAGTGCCGTTACGGCATCATGACTCGCGAGGACGGCTTCGTTTACGACGACGGCGTCGTGGGACGTCTTGCAGAAGACCGCTTCCATGTGACCACCACGACCGGCGGCGCGCCACGGGTGCTGCACCACATGGAAGATTATCTGCAGACCGAATTCCCGCATCTGAAGGTCTGGCTGACGTCGACCACCGAGCAATGGGCCGTGATCGCGGTGCAGGGACCGAAGGCGCGTGAAATCATCCAGCCTTTCGTCGAAGGGCTCGATATTTCGAACGAGGCTTTCCCGCATATGAGCGTTGCCGAGTGCAAAGTCATGGGGGTTCCGGCGCGATTGTTCCGCATGTCGTTTACCGGCGAGCTGGGCTTCGAAGTGAACGTTCCGGCCGATTACGGCCCGGCGGTATGGAAGGCCATCTGGGAACGGGCGGAGGGCATGGGCGCCTGCCTTTACGGCACGGAAACCATGCACGTGCTGCGCGCCGAGAAGGGCTATATAATCGTCGGCCAGGACACGGACGGAACCGTCACGCCGGACGATGCAGGGCTCGGCTGGGCAGTCTCCAAGAAGAAGGCGGATTTCGTCGGCATCCGCGGCCTGAAGAGGCCGGACTTGATCCGCGATGGCCGCAAACAGCTTGTCGGGCTTGTCACCAACAGGCCAAGCGATGTGCTGGAAGAGGGCGCTCAGATCGTCGCCGACCCGAACCAGCCAAAGCCGATGACCATGCTCGGCCATGTAACGTCGTCCTATTGGTCCGAGAATTGCGGCCGTTCCATCGCGATGGCGCTGGTGGCGGACGGCCGGGCGAGGATCGGTCAGACACTCTACGTGCCGATGAGCGACAGGACAATTGCCGTGGAAGTCACCGACATGGTGTTCTTCGACAAGGAAGGGGGCCGCATCCATGGCTGATCTTGCATCTCGCAGCCTGCCTCTCGCAGGCTTTCATGGCGGCTCCGCCACCGTTCGTCTCGAAGCAGCGCCGCCTGCCGAGCGGTTATCGTTGAGAGTGAGGCCGGAGGATCTGGCGGCACTCTCCGGCGCACTCGGCCTTGATTTGCCGACGAAGCCGAAAACTTCCGTTTCGGCCAACGGGCGCACGGCGCTCTGGCTCGGCCCGGATGAATGGCTGGTGATCGGCGACGTGAATGGCGGTCTGATGCAGGCTGCGGCAAATTCCGCAACGCTGCATTCGGCTGTCGATGTCTCTCACCGCAACACGGCGATCCTCGTGTCAGGTCCGGGTGCGGCCAATGCGATCAATGCCGGTTGCCCGCAGGATCTCTCGCTGAAGGCGTTCCCTCTCGGTGCATGTTCACGCACCATTTTCGGCAAGGTGGAGATCGTGTTGCTGAGGACCGCGGAGGATGCCTTTCGCGTCGAAGTATGGCGGTCGTTTTCCGACTATGCTTTCGGACTACTGTCGGAAGGCGCGCGGGACGCGTCGGTTTAAAATCGGACGGAGTGACTTTCTCCGAGCGGCGCGGTTCTTCATGCGGGAGAATTCGTGGATGCCGTTTGCTACCTGACTATCGTGGTAGGCGAAACAGTCTCGAACAACCTCGGAAACGATCCGAGCTGGACGCTCTTGCACGAGATCTTCGTGAACGAAATACAGGCTTGCAGGACACCGCTGTCCGGGCTGATGGACCAGACGATTTTCGGCGGATAGGTGTTCCGGCGCACCACCGGTATCCAGCCGCCGGACCAACCTGGAACCATATCGGTCGATGCAGTGGATCGACGCAAACACTCAAGCTTCGTGACAATCGTTTTCACGTTGACATAATAAACGCACCACCAGGTTATGTTTTGCTGGGTATCGACGGCAAGGCCATGAAGCGACCAGACGCCGTTTGAAAGCCCGGCGGTTGCTGCACGGAACTCGTATCTGTCGCCCGGCTCGGCAAGAGCCTGCGTGCGGATTAGGAGTGTAAGTGCGAGTGCGAATGGCACTATCGTACCCATGACTGCCTCGTGGTCGGTCAGTCATCGGATATTAACCTCTCGTCGCGCGAACGCATCGCCATCTTTTGACGTAGGCCCGACCCATGCCGGTCCTCCAACTTCCAAGCGGAATTGCGGGAACCGCGACGGGCATATGCTCAATTTAGAGCGATAGCCGGACTTGACTTGCAGTGCAGGAACCGCACTCTCTGGCGTCAAAACGGGAGGGGTTGATGGGCGAATATCAGTTGATGGCGATTGCGGTCGCGCTGGCCGTGATCGGCGGCGGGGTCGCGGCAAAACTGGCAAAGATCGAGATCTGGAAGGGTATCGTTGTCGCGGCCGTGGCAGCGCTCGCCGCAATCGTGGCGTTCTTCGTGCCAGGTTTCGACAGAAGCCTTGCCATGCCGCTCGCAGGCCTCGTCGGTGCGGGCGTATCGGGCGCTGTGCTCGGCCTTTCGGCGTCCACCACGGCCAACATCCTGATCGGCACAGCCGTGCCGCCGATGCTTGTTTTCGTGATCATGGAGATGAGTGCTTAAATCGCGGCGAAATCACTCGCCCGGATGGCGGTTCTTGTGCTTCCGGTCGAGGTCCCATTCGTGCAGGCGCACGGCTATATAGGCGATCAAGACGATGATTGCCGGCAAAACCACGGAATAGAAAAACCAGAAGTCCATCAGGCAAGTCTCCTGAGTGCTCGTCTTGCCAGATAATGTAATAGAATGGCGCTCAAAAGCCAACCGGCAAGGCTAACCACCATTCTAGCGCCGGAAATTGTATTGAACGCGGCGAGGTTATAGACATAGCCTGCCAGCGGTGTTGCTATGCCCACGGTAAAGCAAGCAGTCGAGGCGCGATCGAGCGCATTCGCGAGAAGTTTCGTCTGCTCGATCTCGGCAGGATTGGGAACTCCCATATCGCTTAAACGCCTTCCGGGCGGTCCTTGGGGTCGAACTGGACGATGGTGGTCCAGATGGCGGTCAGCGCCGGCTTCAGCTCGTTTTCTATCTCGACCGACACGTCATAGGTGATCATCAGCATGCCGCCGCCCCGAAAGCGGGCCTCCGACAGCTTGAAATGTCCGCGGACGCGGGCGCCGGACTTCACCGGCGACATGAAGCGGATGCGGTCGAAACCGTAATTGATGCCCATGGTCTGCTCGCGGATCTTGGGCACGCAGTCGTAGTTCATGGCCGAGAGCAAGGAGAGCGTCAGAAAGCCATGGGCGATCGTGCCGCCGAAGGGGCTTCCGGCTGCGGCGCGTTCCGGATCGACATGGATGAACTGGTGGTCATGAGTCGCATCGGCAAAGAGGTTGATCATCGTCTGGTCGACGGTCATCCATTCGGATACGCCGAGTTCGGTGCCAACCAGGCCGCCGACTTCGGCGAGCGAAACTTCACGCATGCAACCTCACTGATTTCAGTATTGGTTAGAAGACTTTACAGGATTTGATCCGCTTGGCGAGCGGAAGATTTTGCGTCGCATCATTCCTCGATGCAGAAGCGGACGGAGCGGGCCGGCAGGACCTGATTCCAGAGCTCGCCAGAGGCGAGATGCTTCCAGCCCCAACCGGGCAGGGCGAAGCTCATCTGCTCGTGACCGCGATTGAGAAGCATGGCCAAGCGGACTTTTTTTCCGGTCTCTCGGTCGAGCGTCGCCAGGATAGCGCCGAGGACGGGATTGTCGGGACTGTCCCAGTCGCCGGCCTCCATCGGCTGGCCGCTGGCCGCAAGCCATTCGATATCGCCATTGCCGGCGAAGAAGCCGGTCTCGGAAAAGACGGAGAAGCGCTTGCGGATGACGGCAAGGGTGGCGGTGTGCTCGACGAGATGTTCGTCGATCGCTTTCCAGTCGAGCCAGGTGATCTCGTTGTCCTGGGCATAGGCATTGTTGTTGCCGCGCTGGCTGCGGCCGACCTCGTCACCCATGGTGAGCATGACCCAGCCGCGGCTGACAAACAATGTCGAGAGGAGAGCGGCGACATCCCGGCGGCGGTTTTCGAGGATCGCCGGATCATCCGTCTCTCCCTCGACACCGTTGTTCCAGGAAAAATTGTCGTTGTGGCCGTCGCGGTTTTCCTCGCCATTCGCTTCGTTGTGCTTCTTCTCGTGGGAGACAAGGTCCATCAGCGTGAAGCCGTCATGGGCGGCGAGGAAATTGACGCTGCGGGTGGCATGATGGCCGTGACGGCCGAAGATGTCGGAGGAGCCGGCAAGCCGGGTGGCGAGCGCGCCGGTGGTCCAGCGTTCGCCGCGCCAGTAGCGGCGGATATCGTCGCGGGCGCGGTCGTTCCATTCGAGGAAAGGCTCGGGAAAATTACCGAGCTGGTAGCCGCCGGGGCCGATATCCCATGGTTCTGCGATCAGAATGCGGTCCTTCAGCGCCTCGTCAGCAAGCATGGCCTTCAGCGTCTCACTCTGCGGATCGAAGCCTGAAGCGGTGCGGCCGATGACCGGGGCAAGGTCGAAGCGGAAGCCGTCGACGCCTGCATGGATAACGAAATGGCGAAGCGTGTCGATGATCAGCCGGCGAACATGGGGTTGATCGCAGGCGACGGTGTTGCCGGTGCCGGTGTCATTGACGAGATGACCCGGCTCGCCCGGCACGTGCCGGTAATAGGAGAGGTTGTCGAGGCCGCGCATGGAGAGGGTCGCGCCATGACGGTCGCTTTCTCCGGTGTGGTTGAAGACGAGGTCGAGGATGACGCCGATGCCTGCCTGATGCAGCGCCGAGACGGTGTCGCGCAACTCCTTGACGCCGCCGGGGCAAAGGCGCGGGTCGAGCGCCATGAAGGCGATCGGGTTGTAACCCCAGCCGTTGGTGAGCTTCAGCGGCGGCAAGTGGCGCTCATCGATCCAGGCGGTGATCGGCATCAGCTCGATTGCATCGACGCCGAGTTTCTTAAGATGGGTGATGATGGAGGGATGGGCGAGTGCCGCGACCGTACCGCGGATCGCTTCGGGTATGTCGGGGTGGAGGATGGTGAAGGGCTTTACCGCCACCTCGTAGATGAAGCCGCCGGTCGGCAGCAGCGGCTTGCGGATTTTTGCCAGCGGGTCGCTGGTCACGATCGCCTTCGGCACCAGGCCGGCGGTATCGACGCCGAATACCGAAAGCTTCGTATCGTGCCGGAAGGGCCGGTCCAGTTCGCGGGCGTATGGGTCGATCAGAAGCTTCGACGGGTCGAACCACAGGCCCTTTTCCGGATCATAGATGCCCCAGGCGCGATAAGCGTAGCGCTGTCCGGCAGCAATGCCTCGAATCGATGCGCGATGGATGTCGTCGCGGCCGCGCACCAGCCGGTGGCGCGCGGTCTCCTTATTGCCATCTGTATCGAAAAGGCAAAGCTCTATCCGCTCGGCATGATGGGACCAGATTGCGAAGTCAGCGCCGTCTGGCGTGAGGGTTACGCCGAGTTTGGGGTCGGAGGGTTTGGGCAACGGAATCACCCCCCTCCGCCCTGCCGGGCATCTCCCCCACAAGGGGGGAGATCGGCAGGAGGCGCGACCGGTCGTCCCTCTTCAATGAGGAGGATGGCCGAAACGGAAACGTTCAAGAGAGGCGAGACGCTGCAACATCCGATCTCCCCCCTTGTGGGGGAGATGCCCGGCAGGGCAGAGGGGGGTGCCAGCATCATCGCCTCCGGTCTTGCGCGCTCAAGCAATCACGTAATCACCGTCGGTTTGTCCCGGCCGGTGCGCTTCTTCAACTCGGAAATCTGGTCGGCGATGGCGATGAGGTCGGAGAGTGCTTCCTGCGTTTCGATTCCGTGGCGGGAGGGATCGGGTTCGTAGCGCTCGACATAAACGCGGATCGTGGCGCCGGAGGTGCCGGTGCCGGAGAGGCGGAAGACGACGCGGGAACCGCCTTCGAAGAGGATGCGGATGCCCTGGTTCTTCGAGACCGAGCCGTCGATCGGGTCGTTGTAGGCGAAGTCGTCGGCCGCCGCGACCTTGAGGGAGCCGAAAGTCTTTCCGGGCAGCGTTGGGAGCTTCTCGCGCAGCGCGGCGATCAAGCTGTTGGCAGCGTCGGTATCGACTTCCTCGTAATCGTGGCGGGAATAGTAGTTGCGGCCGTATTCGGCCCAGTGCTTGGTGACAATTTCAGCGACGCTTTCGTTGCGGGCGGCCATGATGTTCAGCCAGAAGAGGACCGCCCAGAGGCCGTCCTTCTCGCGCACGTGGTCGGAACCGGTGCCGAAGCTTTCTTCGCCGCAGACCGTGACCTTGCCGGCATCCATCAGATTGCCGAAGAACTTCCAGCCGGTCGGCGTTTCATACATGCCGATGCCGAGCTTTTCCGCCACCCGGTCGGCGGCGGCGCTGGTCGGCATGGAGCGGGCGATGCCGGCGATGCCCTTGGCATAACCCGGCGCCACGGTGGCATTCGCCGCGATGATCGCGAGGCTGTCGGAAGGGGTGACGAACATGCCCTTGCCGACGACCATGTTGCGGTCGCCGTCGCCGTCCGAGGCCGCGCCGAAATGCGGGCCGTCGGCGCTCATCACGTCGTCGTAGAGTTCCTTGGCGTGGACGAGGTTTGGGTCCGGGTGGTGGCCGCCGAAATCCGGAAGCGGCGTCGCATTGCGCACCGATCCGGGAGCTGCGCCGAGGCGGTTTTCGAAGATTTCCCTGGCATAGGGGCCGGTCACGGCGCCCATGGAATCCATCGCGACATTGACCCCGCTGGCCAGAAGCGCGCGGATGGCGGGGAAGTCGAAGAGTTGCTCCATCAGATCCGCGTAATCGGCAACCGGGTCGATGACCTCGACCGTCATGCCGGCGACATCGAATGAGCCGATTTCGTCGAGGTTCACGTCGGCCACGTCGGCGATCTTGTATTCGCTGATGATCTTGGAGCGGGCGAAGATGGCGTCGGTGATCCTTTCCGGCGCCGGGCCGCCATTACCGATATTGTACTTGATGCCGAAATCCTCCGTGGGTCCGCCGGGATTGTGGCTGGCCGACAGGATGATGCCGCCGAAGGCATGGTATTTGCGGATGACGTTGGAGGCTGCAGGCGTCGAGAGGATGCCGCCCTGACCGACCATGACCTTGCCGAAGCCGCTAGCGGCTGCCATCTTGATCGCCTTCTGGATGACTTCGCGGTTGTAGTAGCGGCCGTCGCCGCCGATCACCAGGGTCTTGCCGTCGAAGTCTTCGAGCGAATCGAAGATCGAATGGATGAAGTTCTCGGCATAGTTCTCCTGAGCAAAGACCGGCACTTTCTTGCGCAGGCCGGAGGTTCCCGGCTTCTGGTCCTGATAGGGGGCGGTTGCGACGGTTTTTATCATGCTCATGCACCTTTTTTCGCAAGGAGTTCGGAATAGAGCGCGGCATAAAGCCCGGCACTCTTTTCCCAGGAAACGTCGGATTTCATGCCCTGCTTCTGCAACTGGGTCCAGACCTTGGGGTCGTGGTATAGCCGGACGGCGCGACGGATCGCCCGGCGCAGGTTTGGCGCAGTGACGGGGCCGAAGGAAATGCCGGTCGCGGCCTTTGTGGCGAGCGCCGCGTGACTTGCATCGATGACCGTATCGTTCAGGCCACCGGTTCGGGCGACGACCGGCACGCAGCCGTAGCGCAAGCCATAGAGCTGCGTCAGCCCGCAGGGTTCGAAGCGGGACGGGATGATGATGGCGTCGGAGCCGGCCTGCATCAGATGCGATAGCGGCTCGTCGTAGATCGAGAGAACCGAAACGCTGCCGGGATGACGGGCAGCGGCGGCGTGAAAGGCGTTTTCCAGCGCCCGGTCGCCGGAGCCGAGGACTGCCAGCCTGCCACCGAGATGCACGAGATCGTCGACGGCTTCGGCCAGAAGGTCCATGCCTTTCTGCCAGGTCAGCCGCGAGATGACGCAGAAAAGCGGGCCATCCCCCTTGGTCAGGCCGAAACGATCCGCAACGGCGCGCTTGTTGCCGGCACGGGTCTTCAGCGTCGATGCGGTATAATTGACCTTTACGGCAGGATCCGCAGCGGGGTCCCAGACATGGGCGTCGATGCCGTTGACGATACCATGCAGATCGGAGTGGCGGAGCGATAGCAGTCCCTCGAGGCCCATGCCGAATTCGGGCGTGAGTATTTCCTCGGCATAGGAGGGGCTGACCGTGCTGATCGCCCAGCTCGTCTGCAGCCCTGCCTTCAGGTATCCGACGCCGCCGAAATATTCGACGCCGTCGATGCCGAAGGCATGGGGGGGCAGTTCGAGATAGGGGAATATGTCGGCGCCGAACTGGCCCTGGAAGGCGATGTTGTGGATGGTGATGAGGGTCGGAACCTCCGGCTCCGGCGCATAACGCATATAGGCCGGCAGCATGGCGGCCTGCCAGTCGTGCACATGCACGATATCCGGTTTCCAGCCCTCAAGGCCGGCTTGGGCAATCATCGCGCCGGCCTTGGAAAGGGCCGCAAATCGCCGCCAGTTGTCGAAATGATCCTTACCGGTCGCATCCGCATAAGGTCCGCCCGGCCGATCGAAGAAGGTCGGCGAATGAAGGATCAGGAGGTCAAGGCCCTGATGTTCGACTTCCAGCACCTCGGCCTTGCCGCCCAGCAGGCTGTCGAAACTCAGAACGCGTTCGGCATCCTTTACGGCGCTCAGGACTGCCGGATAGCCCGGCATCAGCGTCTTCACCGAGACGCCGTGACCCTTCAAGGCAAGCGGCAGAGCGCCGGCGACGTCGGCAAGTCCGCCGGTCTTGACCAGCGGATAGACTTCGGACGCGACCGATAGAACTTTCATTACAGATCCAGTTTGTCGATCATCGGCTGGGTGATCAGGCAGATGCCGGTTTCCGTCCGGCGGAACCGCTTCGCATCGAGTTCCGGATCCTCGCCGACCACCAGGCCTTCGGGAATGGTTACACCGTGATCGATGACGACATTGCGAAGCTGCGCACGCCGGCCGATGCGGACATTCGGGAGAATGACGGCACCTTCAAGGCGGGAGTAGGAATTTGCGCGAACGCCGGTAAAAAGAAGGCTGTTGTAGAGCGTCGAGCCGGAGATGATGCAGTCGCCCGACACGACGGAAGAGATTGCCGAGCCGCGGCGGTCTTCGTCATCATGGACGAATTTCGCGGGCGGGGTGATTTCCGCATAGGTCCAGATCGGCCAGGACTTGTCGTAGATGTCGAGTTCGGGGGTCACGGCAGTGAGATCGACATTTGCCTGCCAATAGGCGTCGATGGTGCCGACATCGCGCCAATAGGGTTCGCGCTCGAAATCGGAGCGGACGCAGGAGCTTGCGAAACGGTGGGCGACCGCTTTGCCGTTCTTGACTATGTGAGGAATGATGTCCTTGCCGAAATCGCGGCTGGAACCGGGATCGGCGGCATCGCGCTTCAGCGCATCCATCAGGAACTTGGTGTGGAAGACGTAGATGCCCATGGAGGCAAGCGCGAAATCCGGATTGCCCGGAATGCCTGGCGGATCGGCAGGTTTTTCCACGAAGGCGATGATCTCGTCCTTCTCGTTGACATGCATGACGCCGAAGGCGGTCGCGTCCATACGCGGTACTTCGAGGCAGCCGACGGTGACATCCGCGCCGGAATCCACATGCTGCTGGAGCATGTATTCGTAGTCCATCTTGTAGACGTGGTCGCCGGCCAGGATGACCATGTATTCGGGCGCGTAGGACTCGATGATGTCGATGTTCTGGAATACCGCGTCGGCGGTGCCCTCGTACCACTGCGTTTCGGAGACGCGCTGGGAGGCGGGAAGGATGTCGAAGCTTTCGTTGCGTTCGGGACGGAAGAAGTTCCAGCCGCGCTGCATGTGGCGGATCAGCGAATGGGCCTTGTATTGGGTGGCGACGCCGATGCGCCGGATGCCGGAATTCAACGCGTTCGAAAGCGCAAAGTCGATGATGCGCGCCTTACCGCCGAAATAGACGGCGGGCTTGGCGCGGCGGTCCGTCAGTTCCTTCAACCGGCTGCCGCGTCCTCCGGCGAGCACATAGGCCATCGCATCCCGCGACAGAGGCTGAATTCTTTTTTCCGTCATCGATCCCTCCCTATTGTTCAAATTCCAGCATGATCGTCGCGAGCGGCGGCAACGTGACCTCGGCGCTGACGGATCCTCCCGCGTTCACCGCCTGAACGCGCCCGCCATTGCCCTTGCCGCTGCCCCCGTAGATTTCGGCGTCGGTATTGAGGATTTCCCGCCATCTGCCTTCGTTTGGCAAGGGGAGGCGATAATTTTCACGATAGACAGGGGTGAAATTGCTGATCACCGCCACCGGCTTTTCTCCCGGCGCCATGCGTAGCCAGGCAAAGACCGAATTTTCCGCGTCGTCGACGACCAGCCAGCTGAAACCTTCGCCTTCGCAGTCGCGGGCATGCAGCGCGGGCTTGGAGCGGTAACAGAAGTTCAGGTCGCGCACGAGACGGCGCACGCCTTCATGCGGATGATACTGAAGCAGGTTCCAGTCGAGGGATTTGGCCTCGCTCCATTCGCCCCATTGGGCGAATTCCTGGCCCATAAAGAGCAGCTTCTTGCCGGGATACCCCCACATGAAACCGTAATAGGCGCGCAGGTTGGCAAACTTCTGCCAGTCGTCGCCGGCCATCTTGGCAATCAGCGAGCCCTTTCCGTGCACCACTTCGTCATGGGAGAGCGGCAGCACGAAGTTTTCGGCAAAGGCATAAACAAGGCCGAAGGTGATCTCGTTGTGGTGATGCTTGCGGTGGATGGGCTCACGCTTCAGGTAGCTCAGCGTGTCGTGCATGAAGCCCATGTTCCACTTGAAGCCGAACCCCAGGCCGCCTTCGTGGACAGGATGGGAGACTTTTGGCCAGGAGGTGCTCTCTTCGGCGATAGTCATGACATTGGGATGGGCGCCGTAGGAGAGCGAATTCATCTTCTGGAGGAAGCGCACCGATTCCAGGTTTTCGCGCCCCCCGTACTCGTTCGGCACCCATTCGCCTTCCTTGCGCGAATAGTCGAGGTAGAGCATCGAGGCGACCGCATCGACACGCAGTCCGTCGAGATGGAATTTTTCAGCCCAGTAGAGCGCGTTGTTGACGAGATAGGAAAGCACCTCGATGCGGCCGAAATTGTAGATCGCCGTGTTCCAGTCCGGGTGAAAACCCTGGCGCGGATCTTCATGCTCGTAGAGCGCCGTGCCGTCGAACTCGCGCAGGCCGTGCTCGTCGGTCGGGAAATGCGCCGGCACCCAGTCGAGGATGACGCCGATGCCGACCTTGTGGCAGCCGTTGACGAAACGGGCAAAACCCTCCGGCTCGCCGAAACGGGCGGTTGGCGCAAAGAGGCCGGTCGTCTGGTAACCCCAGGAAGGATCGAAGGGATGTTCGGTGATCGGCAGAAACTCGATATGGGTGAAGCCCATGTCGGTGCAATAGGGGATCAGCTCCGAGGCGAGCTCGTCCCAGGTGAGGAAGGAGCCGTCAGGCTTCTGGCGCCACGAGCCGGCATGCACCTCGTAGATTGTGATCGGCTGGCGGCGGTGATCGGCCTTTTCCCAGAACTGACGATGGGCGTTGTCTTCCCATTTCTGTTCCAGTTCCGACGCGGTGACGGAAGCGTTCTTGGGACGCATTTCGGCGCGCCGGGCATAGGGGTCGGCCTTCAGCGGCAGGACCTTGCCGTTCTTGCCGACGATCTCGAACTTATAGGCGGAACCTGCCCGGACATCCGGCGCGAAGATTTCCCAGATCCCGGTATCGACCCGCAGCCGCATCACGTGGCGGCGGCCGTCCCAATTGTTGAAGTCGCCGACCACCGAGACGCGCTTGGCGTTCGGCGCCCAGACGGCGAAATGGAACCCTTCCACACCCTCATGCTTCACGGGGTGGGCGCCCATCTTGTCAAAGAGGCGAAGATGCGAACCTTCCCGGACGAAATAGTCGTCCATGGGGCCGAGGACCGGGCCGAACGAGTAGGGATCGGTCACCGCCCATTCATCGTCGCCGCGTCGGGCGCGGTAGCGGACGGGCTGCAGGTGCGAGGCGCTGACGAGGCCTTCGAAATAACCCGCATCGTGGCGGCGGGTGAGTTCTCCGAGTTCTGTCCCGCTGAGCGTGAGCGCAGTGACCGCCTCGGCACCGGGAATGAAACAGCGGGCCCGGAACGCGTCCCCGAGCTTGTGGAGCCCGAGGACGGCGAAGGGATTGGTATGCCTGCCTTCCAAAATCGCCTCGATCTCGGATAACGGAATTTCGCCTGGGGCTCTTCCGTCATCGGTGACGCGCGGCGGTTTCTTCATCAGGCTCTCCAGATTTCCGACGCGTACTGGCGAATAGTTCTGTCAGAGGAGAACCATCCCATGCGGGCGGTATTGCGAATTGTTTTTGAATACCAGGATTTAGGGTCGGTCCAGATTTGGTCAACGTGCCGCTGCGCTTCGGCATAGGCGTCGAAATCGGCAGCGACCATGAACCAGTCGTGATTGTAGATGCCGTCGATCAGCTCGCTGAAGCGGGACCGGTCGTCCGGCGAGAAGACGCCAGTGGCGATCGCGTTCAGCGCCTGGGAAAGCTCGCGGGACTTTTCGATGATGGCGCGTGGATTGTGGCCGTCGGCGCGTACCTTCGCCACCTCGTCGGCCTTCAGGCCGAAAATGACGATGTTGTCATCCCCGACATGATCACGCATCTCGACATTGGCGCCGTCGAGCGTGCCGATCGTCAGCGCCCCGTTCAGCGCGAACTTCATGTTGCCTGTGCCGGAGGCTTCCATGCCGGCGGTGGAAATCTGCTCGGAAAGGTCTGCCGCCGGAACCATGATCTCGGCCAGCGAGACGTTGTAGTTCGGCACGAAGACGACCTTGAGCAGACCGCGCACGGCCGGGTCGTTGTTGATGACGCGCGCCACGTCGTTGGCGAGCTTGATGATCAGTTTCGCATTGTGATAGCTCGGCGCCGCCTTGCCGGCAAAAAGCTTCACCCGCGGAACCCAGTCGAGTTCCGGATGCGAGCGGATCTGATCGTAGAGCGCCACGGCTTCGATGATATTGAGCAGCTGGCGCTTGTATTCATGGATTCGCTTGATCTGGATGTCGAACATGGCCGAGGGATCGAGGCGGATGCCCATGCGGCTGCCGACGAGGTTTGCCAGCTGCACCTTGTTCGCCCGCTTGACGGCCGCGAACTTCTCCTGGAAGGCCGCGTTGTCGGCAAAGGCGTCGAGCGCCGTCAATGCCTCCGTGTCGTCCAGGAACTTGTCGCCGATCGCCTCCTGAACGAGGGAGACGAGAGCAGGGTTGCACTGCATCAGCCAGCGTCGCGGCGTAATGCCGTTGGTCTTGTTGTTGATGCGGGTCGGGTAGAGCGTGTGAAGATCGGCAAAGACCGTGACCTTCATCAGATCGGTATGGAGCGCCGAGACGCCGTTGACCGAATGCGATCCGACAAAGGCGAGGTTGCCCATGCGCACGCGGCGCTCGCCGGCTTCGTCGATCAGTGAGATCGAGCGGATCTGGGTATCGGAGAAGCTCTTGTGCTTGCGTGCCTCGATCAGGATCAATGCGTTGACCGCATAAACGATCTGCATATGGCGCGGCAGCAGGCGCTCAAACAGCGGCACCGGCCAGCTTTCGAGCGCTTCCGGCAGCAGCGTGTGGTTTGTGTAGGAGAAGGTCTGGCGGGTGATGTCCCAGGCCTGTTCGAAATCGAGCCCATGGATGTCCGTCAGCAGGCGCATCAGTTCGGCGATCGAGACGGCCGGATGGGTGTCGTTGAGCTGGATCGCCACCTTTTCATGAAGGTTGGTGAAGTCCGGATATTGCTGCAGGTGGCGGCGCAGGATGTCCTGCAGCGAGGCCGAGGAGAAAAAGAACTCTTGGCGCAGGCGCAGTTCCTGCCCGGCAGGATTTGCGTCGGCCGGATAGAGGACGCGGGTCAGGCTTTCGGCCTTGTTGCTCTCGCGCAGTGCGCCGATATGGTCGCCGGCGTTGAAGGCATCGAGCAGGATCGGATCGATCGGCTGTGCCGACCAGAGACGCAGCGTATTGACGCGTTTGCCGCGCCAGCCGACGATCGGCGTGTCGTAGGCCATGGCGATGACGCGTTCGGCCGGTTTCCAGACATAACGGGGCGTTTCCTCGTAACCGCCGACCGTCTCCACGCTACCGCCGTAGCCAATCTCGTAGGAACTTTCGCGGCGCTCGAATTCCCAGGGGTTGCCGTGGGCGAGCCAGGTTTCCGGCAATTCCACCTGCCAGCCGTCGGCCATCTGCTGGCGAAAGAGGCCGTGAACGTAGCGGATGCCGTAACCATAGGCGGGGATGTCGACTGTCGCCATGCTCTCCATGAAACAGGCGGCGAGACGACCGAGGCCGCCGTTGCCGAGTGCGGCGTCCGGCTCGAGCCCGGCGATCACGTCGACGTCGACACCAAGCGAGGTCAGAGCATCGCGGATTTCCTTCATCAGACCCATATTGCTGACCGCGTCGCGCATAAGCCGGCCGATCAGGAATTCGAGCGAGAGGTAATAAACGCGCTTGCCGCCGGTCCTGTAGACCTTGCGGGTCGACTCCATCCATTTGTCGATGATTCGGTCTCGCACCACGAGGATCGCCGCGGTCAGCCAGTCGTGCGGCTTGGCAACCTTCGCATCCTTGCCGATGCGGTAGGTCAGGCGTTCGATAATTTCTTCCGCCATGATTTCGGGGCGGGAGCTGCGGGGAGCCGGCTGAAGGGTTTCAGCCGTGGAAGACGTTTCATTCATAAGTCGCCAACTTTCTGGTGGAGCGGGGGGATAGCGTCCGATTCAGTCCATCTGGCACGATGTTGTGGCGACAGTTTATGCACCGTTATGACCCAGTTGCAACGGTCGTTTTATCTTTGCGCAATTGATGGGCAAAAGCACAACGAAAAACGCCCCGCCGGAGGCGGAGCGTTCCGTGGCCTGACTTTGCGGGGTCAGTTGGTCAGGCGGGTGCCGGTCTTTGCGGCCTTGCGGGCGATTTCGCCGAAGCTCTGGACCAGCTGGGTCATGCTGTTCGGCTCGTAGTAATAATCTTCCTTGCCGCTGGAGCAGTATTCGAGCAGTTCCTTGCCCTTCGTGGGTGCCATGAAAGCGATCGTATAGATCTTGATGGCATTGCCGGCCTGGTCCTTGTCTGCCTTTGCCTGATCGCAGAGGGCGCGGACCTTGACGTCGATGGTCGAGTTCCAAGTGCCGCTGTTGCCGGTCATTTCACCGTCGGTCATCAGCACGATGAAGCGCTCGAAGCTCGTATTGCCTTTGCCGGTATGCGCAGTCTTTTCGGCCCCATTCGCTGCCTTGAGCGCTGCAAATGCATTGGCCATGGCCCCGCTGGCATCGGTTCCGCCATCCGGGACGGCCGGCATGTTATTTACATAGGTCTTGACGTAGGACGTGCCCCACTGGATCGATTGTTCGGGTTTGGTTCTGTCGTCGTAGGAATCGGCGCCAACGCGGATGAGTTCCATGTTGGGATCCGCCTTGTCCAGTTCCCCGAACATGACGGCGGCCGCAGCCTTCAGAGATGCCATCTTGGTCAGGTAGTTTGGTACCTCCTTGTAGACCGTACGCTCGCACATCTTGTTAGGGTTGTACTTCGTGGGGCAGCTATATTTTTCTTTTTGATCTGTCGCGACCAGTTTTGTCGGCTGCGCGGGATTGACCGTCGTCGTATCCCAGGCCATCGAGCCGGATTCGTCGAGCGCCAGATACATGGAGAGCGCATTGCCCTCGCGGCCGCTTGCGGACTGGCTCTCGACGCTGATCGTCATCTTGTCGAAGCCGAGAAGGGCGGTCAGTCCGCTCATCGGTACGTCATAGGTCGCCTTGAGGCGGATGTCGTAGCTTGCGGCGGTGTTCGTGGCGATCGTGGCCGTCGCCGCCGCCTCGGCGTTCTGCCTGAGCGCCTCCCGGGCCGCTGCCTTTTCTTCCTCGGTCATGTCGGACGTGTTGATCGTCTGCGCGGCCTGGGCGACGTAGAAATCCATCATCAGCTTTTCCGCGTCCGTCTCGCTCATGGTGCCTTCTTCGGACATGGCGGACGCCGCGGCGAGCGTGGCCGCGTCGGCGGCGGCCTGAAGATGGTTCTTTTCCTCGATCACGCGCGTCAGATCGATCGCGACACCGGCAGCTCCCATGAGGACCGGTATCGCAATGGCTGTCATGATTCCGAAATTTCCGGCGCGGTCCTTCATCAGCCGCGCAAAATGCGTGCAGGTTTTCATAGCCCCAACCCCCGTCCAAATCATTTGAACAACTGAAGCCATGCTAAGTTAAGGCGCGTATAGGAAGGCCTAATGGAATTAATAGAATTTTAGCAATTACAATAAATTAGCCTCATAACGAGGCGGAATTGTCAGGAATTCAAGGGAACGACGTCGACCGCCTGGACGACTTTCTGATTTCCGTAGCCCTTGAGGACGCCGACAACCGGGGCGATGTCGGCATAGTCACGGCCATAGGCGACGACGATGTGGTCGCTGCCGGCCGGAATGTCGTTGGTCGGATCCAGCTCCAGATAACCGAGCGTCTCGCCGCACCATACCCTGACCCAGGCATGCATGGCATCCGCTCCTTCGAGGCGCTCCTTGCCGGGCGGCGGAATGGTGCGCAGGAAGCCCGAGACATAACCGGCCGGGATGCCAAGGCTGCGTAGGCCGACGATCATCACATGGGCGAAATCCTGGCAGACGCCGCGCTGCAAACGGAAGGCCTCCTTCGGGGTCGTGTCGACGGTGGTGGCCTCGGGGTCGTAGGTGAAATCCTTGTGGATGCGGGCGCAAAGGGCCAAGGCGATTTCGCGCACGGTCTGTCCGGGCCTGGCGATCTCGCGGGCATAGGCGGCGATCTGCGGCTCCTCCGCGAGACGGGGGCTCGGGCCGGCGAGGTGATGCGGCGAGGCGGGATCGACCGACCAGAGTTCCGCGAGCTCCTCCTTGAGTTCGTCGAGTTCCGGCGAGAGGTCTGCCGTTATCGTCGGCGCTTCCACCATGACGCGGGCCTGCATGCGGATATCGAGCCGGTCATGCGGCGCGCGGACGAGAACCGAGGTCGCCTGCTGGCCGAAGAAATCGATGAAGGTGGTCCGCTCGTCAGCGTTCGGCGCGACGGTCACGGAGCCGGCAATCAGCCGCTGCCGGTCGGGAAGCGACAAAGGCAGGACGCGGATCACATGACGGGCGCCGGAAGCCGGAACGTCGTAGACGTAACCCATGTGGAGGTTGAGATCGTAGAGCATGGCCACTCTTCCCGCACCCTAACTGAAGTAAGTCTGGCCGAGAATATCGGACAGCTTCTCCATCTCCTGTTCGAGCTTTCGGTAGACCTCATGGTCCATCGCCTCCGGCGTCATGACGGCGAGGCCGGAATGAAGCCGCATCGCCTCGCGGTAGAAAGGCGACATCTGGCCGTTGACGAAGGCATTCGGCAATTGCTCCACCTCGGTGCGGATCTCATTCAGCTGGAAAAGGATCGAGCGCGGGTTCAAGGGATCGAGCGCCAGCAGGTCGGCGACCGTCAATCGGGCGGTGGCGACGTTGTAGCGGCGCCGATGGGTCATGACGCTGTCGCCGATCTCCAGCAGCATGTCGAGCGAGCCATCCGGGGCCTCGGGGCCGGACATATGGCCGAGCAGCCGGGTCATGTGCAGCGCACGTTCCAGATGGCGGCCGATCGACAGGAACCGCCAGCCGGTGAAGCGGTACATGTTTTCGTGAACGAGACCGGCAAAGCCGGCGAGCTTGCGGAGCAGGATGGTGGTGGCGTGGCTGGCGTCATCGCCCGGCTGGACCGCCTCGTGGAAGCGGCGGGCGGTCTTGGCAAGGTCGGTCAGGGCCAGCCAGCCGTCCGGCGAAAAGCGATCCCGGATGTTGCTGGCCGAATAGATCGCGCTGTCGATATTGCGCAAGAGCGGGGCCGGCACGGCCTTCGACATGTCGATGTCGATCGCCTTGAGGTAACGCGACACATCGGCCAGCAGCGGCTGCCCCGGATCGGCGGATTCGGCGTAACGCAAGTGCCAGGCGCGCAGGATGCGCAAAGCCCCTTCCGCCCGCTCGATATACCGGCCGAGCCAGTAGAGATTGTCGGCCGCGCGGCTCGGCAGGCTGCCGGGCATGTTGCGGGTGAAACTCTCCTCCGGCGGCAGCAGCGTCGGCTTGGGCACGGGCTTGTCGCTGACGATCCAGACGTCGGCCGCCGCGCCGCCCGCCTGCATAGCGATCGCCGCGACGTCGGGGCCTGAACCGATGCGGGCAAAGCCGCCGGGCATGATCTGCCAGCCGTTTTCGGTGCGCGCCGCAAAGACGCGCAACGACATCGGCCGCGGGACAAGCTTGCCGTTCACATAAGCCGGGGTCGTGGAAAGCGTCACGACTTCCTGGCCGACAAGCTTGGCGCCTTCCGAGGAGAGCCAGTCGCCGATCGACGCCTTCGCGGTTTGGCGAAGCGACGAGCCGAGCACCGACTGGCCATTGTCGTCGAAGAAGGGGAGGCGGGAATAGGCGGGGCCGATGACCATCTTCTCGATGTTCTTCGCCACATGATCGCGTTCGGCCTTCTGGCCGCACCACCAGGTGGCGATCGACGGCATCAACAGATCATCGCCGAGCAGACGACGACAGACGGTCGGCATGAAGGCAAGAAGGGCGCGGGTTTCGAGGATGCCGGAGCCGAGCGCATTGACGAAGGTGACCGCGCCCGAGCGCAGCGCCTGGACCATACCCGGCGTGCCGATATGGGAGTTCTGGTTGAGTTCCAGCGGATCGGCATAGGAAGCATCGAGACGCCGCCAAAGGACGCCGATCGGCTTCAGGCCGGCCACGGTCCTCACCATGACGCGGTTGTTCACCACCGTCAGGTCCTCACCCTCGAGCAGCATGAAGCCGAGGTAGCGGGCGATATAGGCGTGCTCGAAATAGGTCTCATTGGCCGGGCCTGGCGTCAGGACCGCGATCCGGTCCTCCGGATATTGCTTGTGCGCCTGCAGCGCGTCGCGGAAGGCGCCGAAGAAGGAGGCGAGACGATGCACGTGGCTTTCGCCATAGATGTCGGAAAGGGCGCGCGTGGTGGCGACGCGGTTTTCCAGCGCAAAGCCGGCGCCCGACGGCGCCTGGGTGCGGTCTGCAAGCACCCACCAGTTGCCGTCCGGGCCGCGGCCGATCTCGAAGGAACAGAAATGCAGGTAATGGCCGCCGACCGGTTTGACGCCGACCAGCGGCCGCAGGAATTCGGAATTGCCGGCGATCAGGGCCGGCGGCAGGATGCCTTCCTGCACCAGCCGGTTTTCGCCGTAGATATCGGAGACCACCGCTTCCAGAAGATCGGCACGCTGCACGAGGCCTTTGGAAACCGCTTCCCATTCCTTGCCGTCGATCAGCACGGGCACGTGGCTGATCGGCCAGTTGCGCTCGCCGCTCCCTTGCGCCCCATAGGTCCGGTAGAAGACGCCGGCATCGCGCAGATACCGGTCGGCGCGTGCGAACCGCTCCTGAAGATCGCCTTCCGGCATCCGGCTCAGATGCGAGATCAGGTTGCGCCAGACCGGCCGGATCTGGCCATTGGCGTCCAGCATCTCGTCTGCGATGCCCGGCAATGCTGCATAGCCGAGAACCGGATCATTGAGGATCCGCGTTTCGGTTACACGGTCGGTTGCCGGTGCCTTGGACATCGGGCGTTTCAGACTCCTAGCGGCCGGCGCAGATCGAGCGTCAGCGGGAATTCGGGAGAGGGCGTTTCGGCAAGAAGCGCATAGCGCCCTGCCGTGTGCCCCCACGGTTCGAACCGGGAAAGCCGGCGGGCCTCGGCCTCGTTGCCGTTGACTGGGAAGGTCTCATAATTGCGACCGCCCGGATGGGCAACATGGTAGATGCAGCCGCCGATCGATCGGCCGGACCATGTATCATAAATGTCGAAGGTGAGCGGCGTATTAACCGGCAGCACCGGATGAAGGCCGGCGGACGGCTGCCATGCCTTGAAACGTACGCCGGCAACTGCGACGCCGGACGTGCCGGTCTCCTTCAACGGCACGGCCCGGCCATTGCAGGCGACCGTGTAACGCGACGGATTGCTGGTTTCGAGCCGCACCTGCAGCCGCTCCACGGAGGAATCGACATACCGGACGGTGCCGCCGATGGCGCCCTGTTCGCCCATCACATGCCAGGGTTCGAGCGCCTGACGAAGCTCCAGTTTGGAGCCCTCGTATTCCACCTCGCCGAAGAAGGGGAAGCGGAATTCGAGTTGTGCGGTGAACCATTCGGGCCGGAGGTCGAAGCCGTTCTCCCTGAGATCGGCGAGCACGTCCAGGAAATCGGCCCAGACATAGTGCGGCAGCATGAACCGATCCGCGAGTGCCGTGCCCCAACGGACGAACCTGCCTTGCAGCGGGTTCTTCCAGAAGCGGGCGATCAGCGCGCGGACGAGAAGCTGCTGGGCGAGCGACATGCGCGCATTCGGCGGCATTTCGAAGCCGCGGAACTCAACGAGGCCGAGGCGGCCGGTCGGGCCGTCCGGCGAAAACAGCTTGTCGATGCAGATTTCGGAGCGGTGGGTATTGCCGGTGACATCCGTCAGAAGGTTGCGGAAGAGGCGGTCGACCAGCCAGGGCAGGGGCGGCACGCCCTGGCCGGGCGCCGGCACCTGGGAAAGCGCGATTTCCAGCTCGTACATCGAATCGTGGCGGGCTTCGTCGATACGTGGCGCCTGCGAGGTGGGGCCGATGAACAGACCGGAGAAGAGATAGGATAGCGAAGGATGCCGCTGCCAGTGCAGCACGATGCTCTTCAAAAGGTCCGGGCGGCGCAGGAATGGACTGTCGTTCGGATTGGCGCCGCCGACCACCACATGGTTGCCGCCGCCGGTGCCGGTGTGGCGGCCGTCGATCATGAACTTGTCGGCGCCGAGCCGGCTCTGGCGGGCCTCCTCGTAGATCGCCGTAGTGATCGACACGGTTTCCTTCCAGCTTGCGGCCGGATGGATGTTGACCTCGATGACGCCGGGATCGGGCGCGACGCGGATGACATTGATGCGTTCGTCGTGCGGCGGCGCATAACCCTCGATATGGACCGGCAGACCGAGTTCGGCAGCGGCGTTCTCGGCGGCGGCGATCAGTTCGAGATAGTCCTCGATCTTCTCCACCGGCGGCATGAAGACGCAGAGCCTGCCGTCTCGCGGTTCGACGGATATGGCAGTGCGCACGGCGCCGCCGATTTCGCCCAGCACCTGCTCGACGCGGCCGAGATTGGCCGGATCATCCGCCTTGAACGAGGATTCGGGCATGGCGCGGCCCGCCGGCACGATAGCATCGGGCAGGGGCTGGCGGGGGATGGAGGGATCGGCTTCGTGGATATAGGGAAACTGCGACGGGGGCACGTAAGGCAGCGTGCCGAGCGGCAGACGATAACCGACGGGGCTGTCTCCGGGAACGAGGAAGATCTTGCCGCGGCGGGTGCGCCACTTTTCGCTCATCCAGCGTTTGCGGCTTGCCGTTCCTCTGGCCTGTGCATTCCAGGCCTGGACGGGCAGGACATAACCGCTCGGACGCGTCAGGCCGCGCTCGAAGACACGGGCGATGCGGTTGCGTTCCTCCGGATCCTTGAGTTTGGAATTCGAGGGATCAACGTTTTCCGGCAGGCTGCCTTCCTTGATGATCCATTCCGCCGGATCCTCGTAGGCCGGGGCCACATAGTCAGGATCCAGGCCAAGCTCACCGGCAATGCCCGCCAGCAGCTTTTCCGCATCGTCATCGCCGATGTCGTAGTCGCGGCCTTCCTCAGCCACCAGGTCGGGATTGCTCCAGATGGGGCTGCCGTCCTTGCGCCAGTAGAGCGAGAAGGTCCAGCGTGGCAGGCTCTCGCCGGGATACCACTTGCCCTGACCGTAATGCAGGAAACCGCCCGGCGCGAAACGCTCGCGCAGCCTGCGGATCAGGATATCGGCCTTCTCGCGCTTGGTGGGGCCGACGGCGTCGGTATTCCATTCGTCGGATTCGAAGTCGTCGATCGACACGAAGGTCGGCTCGCCGCCCATGGTGAGGCGGACGTCCTGCGCGTGCAAGATGCGGTCGACCTCTTCACCGAGATCGTTGAGCGCTTCCCAGGATTCGTCGGAGAACGGCTTGGTGATGCGGGGGTGTTCGGCGACGCGGGCAACCTTCATGTCGAAGTCGAAGGAGGTTTCCGCCTCGCCGAAATAACCGCCGGAGATCGGCGCGGCGTTGCGGTAGTGCGGCGTTGCTGCAAGCGGGATATGGCTTTCGCCGGTCAAGAGGCCGGAGGTCGGGTCGAGACCCACCCAGCCGGCTCCCGGCAGATAGACTTCGCACCAGGCGTGCAGATCGGTGAAGTCGACTTCAGTGCCGGAGGGGCCGTCGAGCGCTTTCAGGTCGGGTGTCAGTTGGATGAGATAGCCCGAGACGAAACGGGCGGCGAGACCGAGGTGGCGAAGGATCTGGACCAGTAGCCAGCTGGTGTCGCGGCAGGAGCCCATGGCCGAGGTCAGCGTCTGCTCCGGCGTCTGCACGCCGGGCTCCATGCGGATGACATAACCGATCGCCTGCTGCAGGCGGGCGTTGATGCCCACCACCATATCGACCGTTGGCTGGCCGGGGGACATGTCGAAGGTCTTGAGATAGTCGACAAGCGCCGGCTCCGCCGGCTCCGGCTTCATATAGATCGACAGGTCTTCGACCAGCGTTTCCGGATAGTCGAAAGGCCACTTTGTGGCTTCCTCCTCCACGAAAAAGTCGAAGGGATTGTAGACCGTCATATCGGCGATCAGATCGACCTCGATCTTCAATTCGGTGACCGGATCGGGAAAGACATAGCGGGCGAGGTAGTTGCCGTAAGGGTCCTGCTGCAGGTTCACGAAGTGGTTTGATGGGGTGACCTTCAGCGAATGGCTCAACACCTTCGTTCGGGAATGAGCGGCGGGCTTCAACCGGATGATCTGAGGCCCAAGGCGGACAGGCCTGTCGTATTTGTAATGGGTGAGGTGGTAGATACTCGCCTTGATCGCCATGCTGCCCCTTTGGTCGCCCCTTGCCGGCCTTCGATGGCCGATCAATGATCGTTGCAAGGATTTTGTGCGTTGCACGAAAATAATGCAAGGCGGATTCGGGAGGTTATCCTGGTTCGGGCCATATCGGGGAAATACGCAGGAAAATCTGTCAGTCGAGCGTCCGGCGGAAGCGGGTGACGGCAATCAGCATGGCGAACGTCATCAGGCCGGCGAGGACGCTCGTATCATAGGCGAGCGTGGCGATATCCGCACCCTTCAGCATGATCGCGCGGACGATGCGGATGTAATGGGTCAGCGGCAGCGCCTCGCCGATCCATTGTGCCCAGCCCGGCATGCCGGCGAAGGGGAACATGAAGCCCGAGAGCAGAATGTTCGGCAGGAAGAACATCATCGCCATCTGAACCGCCTGCAACTGGTTGGTCGCCAGGGTCGAGAAGGTGTAGCCGATCGACAGGTTGGCGACGACGAAGAGCGCCGTCGCGGCGGCCAGTGACGGCAGGTCGCCGAGGATCGGAACCCGGAACACCAGGATGCCCGCCGAAATGATGATGAGGGCCTGGATGAGGCCTATCAGGACGTAGGGCGTGATCTTGCCGAACATGATTTCCAGAGGCCTGATCGGCATGGAGAGCAGGTTTTCCATGGTGCCGCGCTCCATCTCGCGGGTGACGGAGAGGGCGGTGAAGATCAAAAGCGTCATCGTCAGGATCGTGCCGAGCAGGCCGGGGACGATGTTGAGCGTCGACGAACCCGCAGGGTTGTAGCGGCGATGCTGCACGATCGAGAAAGCGGGTTTCGACGGTTCCGAAAACTCGATCTGCCGGTCGTTGGCGAGGGCCGACGCAACGATGCCGGAGAGCGCGCCGAGCGCCGAGCTCGATGCAACCGGATCGGTGGCATCGGCGGCGACGAGAAGGGCGGGCGTCTCGCCGCGCCTTACCGCCCGTTCGAAGCCTTCCGGAATCTCGACCACGAACAGCGCCCGGCCCGATTCCAGCAGCGAATCCATGTCCTCGGTGCGGGTGATGACGGACTGGACCTCGAAGAAATCGGTGTTCTTCAATGCGGCGAGGATCGAGCGGCCGATATCGCTGTTCTCGCGCATCAGAACGGCGGTCGGCAGATCGTGCGGGGTTGTGTTGATCGCGAAACCGAACAGGAAGAGCTGCATGACCGGGATCATGATCATGGTGGCGAGCGTCACGCGGTCGCGGGTCATCTGGATGAATTCCTTGACGGTCATCGCCCAGAAGCGCTTGAAGAAACCTCCATTGCCGTTGAGTTCCGGGTCATGGGGCGCGGTCATCGGAAATTGTCCTCCGAGCGGCCCATCAGGTCGATGAAGGCATCCTCCAGCGTCGGCTCGCCCTTTTCCCATTTGAAGCCCGGGCGCTGGCGATAGGGGGCGATCGCCTGTTCAAGCGCCGATTCGTCATGTCCCGCCACATGCAGGCTCAGTCCGAACGGGGCGATCATGTCGATGCCCGGCTGCTGCAGGAGTTCGGCCTGGAGGTGGTGGACATCGGGGCCGGAGACGGTCCACGTGACGAGACCGGTGCCTTCGATGACTTCATCGACAGTCCCCTGGACCAACAGCTTGCCGTAGGCGATATAGGCAATCTCGTGGCAGCGCTCCGCTTCGTCCATGTAGTGGGTGGAAACCAGAACCGAGAGGCCATCGGCGGCGAGCGCATGGATCTCGTTCCAGAAGTCGCGGCGCGCCTGCGGGTCGACACCTGCGGTCGGTTCGTCGAGGAGGAGAAGTGCAGGCTCGGGCAGGATGCAGGCGCCGAGCGCCAAGCGCTGCTTCCAGCCGCCGGAGAGTTCGCCCGCGAGCTGCTTTTCGCGACCCTTCAGACCGAGCCGCTCGATCGCTGCCTTCGCCTTGCCGCGGGCATCGGGAAGTCCGTAAACGCGGGCGACGAATTCCAGGTTCTCGCGGATGGACAGATCCTGATAGAGCGAGAATTTCTGCGTCATGTACCCGACGCGGCGACGGATGCGGTCGCTCTCGGTCAGGATGTCGAAGCCAAGGCAGGTGCCGTTGCCGCTGTCGGGGGTCAACAGGCCGCAGAGCATGCGGATGGTGGTCGTCTTGCCGGAACCGTTGGGGCCCAGGAAACCGTGGATGCGGCCCTTCCTCACCGACATGGAGACATCGTCGACCACCTTGCGGCCGCCGAAGCTCTTGGTCAGATGATGCACGTCGATGACGGTTTCGGGGGACTCGGCGGTTGCGGTCATGGCCGGGCTCCTGCGGCAACATCGACCGGCTGGCCGGGACGCAGCGTTGCAGGATCGGCGGGAATTGCCTCGATGCGATAGACGAGTTTTGCTCGTTCCTCGAGGCTGTAGATCTCCGGCGGCGTGTATTCGGCAGTTTTCGCGATAAAGCTGATCCTCGCATCCGACGGCCGGCAGGCGTCGCAGGTGACACGGACCGGCTGGCCGAGGGACAGCGCTGCAATTTCGGTCTCAGGCACGAAGAAGCGGATGCGGACGTTTTCGGGCGGGAGGAGTGCCACGATCGGTCGCCCGACCGGTACGACCTCGCCGAGGCGATAATAGAGGGTTTCGATGCTGCCGGCGGCGGGCGCGGCGACGGCGCGGCGGGCAAGCGCTGCTTGCGCCGAGGCGAGTTCGGCCTTGGCCGCAGCCATGGATTCCTTTGCCTGGCGGAGCGTCTGTTCGCGCGCCGGCAGATGGGCGAGCGTGATCTGGCTGCGCACATTGTCGAGCGCGGCACGGTTGGCGGCTTCGGTCGCGATCGCCGCGTCGAGGCTCGCCTGTGTGGCGGTGCCGCGCTCGGCGAGAACGCGGGTCCGGTCGAGATCCTGTTTGGCGAGTTCCAGTCTGGCATTCGCCTCGCGCTCGGATGCGCGCAGCACGTCAATCTCTTCCGGCCGCTTCTGGGCCGCTTCGGCAAGGTCGAGCTCGGCCTGTGCGCGTGCAAGCGCTGCACGGGCCGCGGCGACGGCCGCCTCTTCGCTCGATGTCTCCAGCTTGAAGAGCGGGTTGCCTGCAGCGACGGTGCCGCCTTCCTGCACGTCGACCCTTTCCAGGCGGCCCGTGCCTTCCGCGCCGATGAAGAGCGTATCAGCCTCAACCCAGCCCTGATACGGACGCGGGCTCTTCTCTGCAAAAAGGAAGGGCAGGGCGGCAAGCGCGATACCGGCCAAGAGTGCGATGACGAATATCCGCTTCATTGCGTGCCTCCTTCCGAGAGGTCCTCAGCCGGCACGAAGAGCGTGTCGAGAAACGTGTCGAAGAGCTTTTGTGTGTCGAGGTGTTCGTAGGGTTCGAAAAGCGTCGTCCAGATGATCGAGAGCAGGGGCGGGGCCATGACGAGCTGCGGCGTCTCGACGATCTTCGGGTTGCGCAGCTCACCGCGGGCGGCCGCGCGGCCGAGCAGGATGCGCAGCACGCCGAGCCCCCTGGAGATGATTTCCCGGTGATAAAATTCCGCGACGGCTGGAAACATCGGTCCCTCCGCCAGGATCAGCCGCAGCAGATGCCGGCGATCGGTCTCCAGCACCTCCCGCCTGAAGAGAGCGTAGAACATCGAGACCGCGAAGCGCGGCGTAATGCTTTCGTTCGCGACGAATTCGCCCATCTGGCCGAGGATGGGCGAGGCGACACCGGACACCAGTTCGGTAAACAGCGCGTCCTTGTCCGGAAAATGCAGGTAGACGGTGCCCTTGGCGATGCCGGCGCGGGCTGCGACATCCTCCATCCGGGTGGCGGCAAAGCCCCGCTCGGCAAAACAGGCAAAGGCGGACGCAAGGATTTCGGCCCGGCGCTGCTGCGGATCCCGCTTCTCTCTTCGTTTCTCGGCCATCGCGATTCCAAATATGACTGACTGGTCGGTCATTATCACCTATTGGAGGATTTTGCAAACAAAAGTCATTAGGGTGGTGGTAGGGGTAGGTGCAGTATAATGAAGCGGACGGAGGGTTCTGAGTGAAAGGCGTTCGAGGGCGAGATACGGAGAATGGCTGAAATTCCGGAGGCAAGGCCTCAGACCTATGAGTTGCCGCTGAGCGGACAGCTTCGAATGATGATTGGCGCCTTTTGGGCAGCGCCGGTCCGCAATCGGGTGCTTGTCCTGACGGCGGCGCTTTTGATCGTCATCTTCTCCACGACCTATGCCCAATACCGCCTCAACGTATGGAACGGGCCTTTTTACGATTCGCTCGAACGGCGCGACATGCCGGAATTTCTGAACCAGCTCGTCGTGTTCGCGGTACTCGCCTTCACATTGACGCTTCTCAACGTCATCCAGGCATGGCTCAACCAGATCACGGCGATGCGGATGCGGGAAGGGTTGGCGCGAGATCTGGCGAATGTCTGGCTCGTGCCGGGGCGGGCGCTGAAGCTCACGAGCGCCGGCGCGATCGCCGCCAATCCCGACCAGCGGCTGCACGAGGATACCCGAATCCTGGCGGAGAACACCACGAACCTGGCGATCGGGCTCGTCAATTCCACGATTCTTCTGGCAAGCTTCATCGGCGTGCTCTGGGCCATCTCGTCCGACTTCGTTTTCCATTTCGGCGACAGAAGCATCTCGATCCCGGGCTATATGGTCTGGGCAACGGTCCTCTATGCGGTGATCGGCTCGATGCTCAGCAATATCGTGGGACAACGGCTGCCGCGGCTCAACGCGGACCGTTACGCCCGCGAGGCGGACCTGCGCGCGGTGCTGATGCGCACCAACGAGAACATGAAGCCGATCACGCTTGCCCGCGGCGAAACGAGCGAGCTGCGCCGGGTCCACCTGGCGATCGACAACGTGCTCGAAATGCTTCGCCAAGTCGCCTGGGCGCTTACCAACCTGACCTGGGTTTCCGCAGGCTTCGGCTGGCTGGCGCTGGTCGCTCCGATCATCATCGCCTCGCCGATGTATTTCTCCGGCGGGCTTTCCTTCGGCGGCTTGATGATGGCCGTCGGCGCGTTCAACCAGGTCAATCTGGCGCTCAGGTGGTATGTCAACAATTTCGGGGTCATCGCCGATTGGAAAGCCACGCTGGCACGCGTCTCCTCCTTCCGCAACGCGTTGCTTGCGATGGACACGCCGGCTGTGGAAGGTGAACTGCTCACCTATCGCGAACAATCCGATGCGCAGGGCATCCGCCTGTGCGGCGTAATGGTCTATGGCGACCCCGACCGCGGCGAGGCGGGGCACGGCATCCGTCTCAGGGAAGGCGAATGCGTGATCAGGCCGAGCGGGCGGGTGATGATCAACGGCGATCCGGGCGCCGACCGGCATCTCTTCTTCCAGGCGCTCGCCGGCATCTGGCCGTGGGGGCGGGGCGAGATCGGCCTGCCGCCCAGGGATGGCATGGTCTTCCTGCCTCAGGAAGGCTACCTGCCGACAGCGACCCTCAAAGAGGCGATGACCTATCCCACCGGCCTGCCGGATGGCAGCGACAAAGCGCTGGCCGAGGCGCTGGAAAAAGTCGGGCTGCACCGGCTCGTGGATCGCCTGAACGATGTGGAGCGATGGGACAGGGTTCTCGACAAGGATGAGGAGGCGCTTCTTTCGATTGCCAATGCCGTGCTGCGCAAACCCGAATGGGTGATCATGGACGACGTGCTGGAAGGCCTGGAGCCGGAAACGCGGGAGCGTATGCTCGACGTGCTTGCCGGCCTCGACACTTCGACCCTGGTCTATATCGGCCGCGCCGAGGACTATCTTGAAAAGTTCTCGCCGACGATTTTCCATCTGTCGCCATTGCAGCAAAACGGCAAGGGTTCCCAGAAGGCAGCTGAAGCCAAGGAAGAGGCATGACATGAGCCGCCATCCGGGAACCAACAGGACGGCGCAGTGTGTTGTCTGCGGCCGAGCCTTTCCGTTGCCGAAGCTTCGCAAGATCGGTCAGCTCAGGCCGGGCCTGCACGAGATGATTGCCGCCGAAGTCGCCGATTGCGGGACCGAAAGCCTGATCTGCGACGAAGATCTCGCCCATTATCGCCGCCGCTATGTGGAAAAGCTGCTCGCGGAGGAGCGCGGAGAGCTTTCCGAACTCGACAGACAGGTGCTCGACAGTTTCGAGAAGGGTGTTTCCACAGTGCAGAGCAGCGCTGCCAATGTGCTGGAGCGCAAACCCACATTGGGAGAGCGGACAGCCGACCGGGTTGCTTCGTTCGGCGGCTCCTGGACCTTCATCCTGTTCTTCATGGGCGTGCTTTTTTCCTGGATGGCGCTCAACGTCTCCGGCCTTTTTGCCGAGCCTTTCGATCCATATCCCTTCATCCTGCTGAACCTTGTCCTGTCCTGTCTTGCAGCCCTGCAGGCGCCTGTCATCATGATGAGCCAGCGGCGGCAGGAGGAGAAGGACAGGCGGCGCGCCGAAAACGACTATATGATCAACCTGCGCGCCGAACTCGAAATCCGCCAGCTGCACGAAAAGATCGACCATCAGATGGCCCATCAGTGGGAGAGGCTGGCCGAATTGCAGCAGATCCAGATCGACCTTCTGGAGCGGGGCGATACCCAGAGGGGGTAGCTCTTTTGATGATGCCGGCCCGCGGAAGGCGGCGCAAAATCATCAGGTCGGCGTGCACTGGATGCGGTTGGCGTTCGGCCTGCGCAGGTTGAAAAGGTTACCGGCAAGAATCAAGGCAGCGCCCAGCGCCGTCAGGCCATCGACAGCCTCGGCATAGAGCAGATATCCGAGCAGCGCCGACAGCGGAACCCGCAGATAGTCCATCGGCATGACCGTCATCGCGTCGCCGTGGGAGAGAGCCTTGGCCATGCAATAGTGGGCAAATGTGCCTGAAAACGCGATGACGAGGATCCACGGCCACATTTCTGCGGATGGCCAGACCCAGACCCGGAGCGCCGGTACGAGCCCGACCACCGACTGGATTATGAGCATCCAGAAGATGATCTTCGTCGCACTGTCCGTGCGCGTCAGGAGCTTGGTCATGATGAAGGATATGGCGAAGACGAAGGCGGCTCCAAGTACGACCAGGTGACCGGGGTTGAGTGGGGCTGCTCCCGGCCGGACGATCAGCACGACGCCCACGACGCCGAACAGGATCGCCACGCCCTTGCGCCATGTCAACCGCTCGCCGAGAAAGGCCGCGGCCATCAGGGCTGCCCAGATCGGCGCAGTGAACTCGATGGCGATGACCTGCGCCATCGGAATCAGGGTGAGGCCCATCAGCCACGCGAACTGGCCGATATAGTGGGCGACGTTGCGGCCGATATGGCTCGGCAGGATCGACGTGCGCATCGCCCGTATGCCGCCTTCGCGAAAGACGAACGGCAGCAGCATGAAAAACGCGATCACGGAACGCATCTCCATGACCTGGAAGACATCGAGTTCACGCGTTATCGCACGCCCCGAGACGGCCATCAGCAGAAGCAGGGCGATCGAAGCCATCATCCAGGCCGCAGCCTTCATGTTCGACGGACTATTGTTCACTGATGTCTCCTCTGGACGCAGGACGGAGGCGAAAGCCTAGCGCCACATGCCCCGCATGCGGGCAGTCACGTCGATACGCACCTGATGGCGGGCCTGGCGTTCGGCGTCGGACATGGGTGCGACGACCGGCCAGGCGGCGGTTTCGAAGAATTGCAGCAGCGTTGCCGGGATGAAGCGGGTGCGAGCGGCGTAGACATGCTTGTCGCCCTGCGACGCCTGGCCGTGCACAAAGAAGCGCTGCGGGGTGATGAGGTGCAGGTGGTCCTTCGCCCGGGTCATCGCGACATAGAGCAGGCGGCGTTCCTCCTCGATCTCGGCGGTCGAGCCGACGCCGAGATCGGACGGGATGCAGCCGTCGACGCAGTTCAGAAGGAACACCGACCGCCATTCCTGGCCCTTGGCGGAATGGATAGTGGAGAGGATCAGGTAATCCTCGTCAAGCAGCGGCGTCCCAGCCTCGGCGCTCGTGGCATCGGGCGGATCGAGCGTCAGTTCGGTGAGGAAACGTTCGCGGGAATTATAGCCGGACGCAATCTGTTCGAGCTGCAGGAGGTCGGCTTTCCGCGTCTCGGCATCTTCGTGGATACGGGCGAGATGAGGCTCGTACCATTGGCGGGCAAGGCCGATCTCGGCAGGCCAGCCGGCGCCGCTTTTGCGCAGTGCCGCCAGCATGTCGACGAAGGCCGGCCAGTCCTCGCCGGAACGCGGCGGGGTGGGGATTTCCTGCAATGCGGCGAGCGGTTCGGGATCGGCAGCGATGGCGTCGAGGATTTTTCCTGCCGTCTGCGGGCCGATGCCGGGGATGAGCTGCATCAGCCGGAAGCCGGCGACCCGGTCGCGCGGGTTCTGGGCAAAGCGCAGCGCAGCCAGCATGTCCTTCACATGTGCGCTGTCCAGAAACTTCAGGCCGCCGAACTTCACGAAAGGGATGTTGCGGCGGGTGAGCTCCACTTCCAGCGGACCGGAATGGTGCGAGGCGCGGAAAAGCACGGCCTGCTGTTTGAGCGTCATCCCGGTTTCGCGGTTTTCGAGGATCTTTTCGACGATGTAGTTCGCCTGCTCGGTCTCGTCCTTGACGGCGACCAAGCGCGGGCGCTCCGCGGACTGTCGGTCGGTCCAGAGGTTCTTGGTAAACCGCTCGCGGGCGAGGTCGATGACGCCGTTGGCGGCGGCGAGGATCGTATTCGTGGACCGGTAGTTACGGTCGAGGGTTACGATATTGGCCGGCGGATCGAAGGAGGCCGGGAAATCGAGGATGTTGCGGATCGTCGCGGAGCGGAAGGAGTAGATCGACTGGGCATCGTCACCGACGACCGTCAAACCTCGCCCGCCGGGCTTCATCGCCATGAGGACCGAGGACTGCAGGCGGTTGGTGTCCTGGTATTCGTCGACCAGAACGTGGTCGAAGCGGCTGCCGATATCCTCGGCGATTGCAGCCTCGCTGATCATCTGCGCCCAGTAGAGCAGGAGATCGTCGTAATCGAGGACGTTCTGGGCCTGCTTGGCCTCCACATAGGTCGCGAACAGTTCGCGGAGCTGCTTTTCCCAGGCGGAGCACCAGGGGAAGTGAAGCTTCAGCACCTCGTCCAGCGGCGTTTCGGAATTGACGGCGCGGGAATAGATGGCGAGGCAGGTGCCTTTCGTCGGAAAGCGGTTTTCGGTCTTCGAGAAGCCGAGCTCGTGGCGGACAAGGTTCATCAGGTCGGCGGAGTCTTCCCGGTCGTGGATGGTGAAATCCGGATCCAGGCCTATCTCACCCGCATGCAGGCGAAGCAGCCGGGCACCGATGCCGTGGAAGGTGCCTGCCCAGGCGAGAGCATCGGTCATGATCCCCGACTTGGCGCCCAGCACCTGCGAGCAGATACGCTCGACGCGCCGGGCCATTTCAGAGGCCGCGCGGCGGGAAAAGGTCATCAGGAGGATGCGGCGCGGGTCGGCGCCGGAGACGATCAGGTGCGCGACGCGATGGGCAAGCGTATTGGTCTTGCCAGAGCCCGCGCCGGCAATCACCAGAAGCGGGCCCGCTGGTCCGCCATTCGGCACGTCCGAGCCATGCTCCACCGCCCGGCGCTGCGCATCGTTGAGTTTTTCCAGATAGGCGACCGACATTCCGTTCCTGATTGGGCCGTTCCTGATTGAGCCCGTTCCCGATGTGTTCGAATTAGCTCTAGCTGATTCGCTTGGCTTCGCCTTCCTTTCCGTCTTCCTGCCTCCCGCTTTTCAGGCAACTGCAGAGGTTTACGCCGGATTGGAACCTTGGAACCTTTTTTCACGTTATCCGCCCATCAACGCGAAGGAATAACTCCATGCTGAAGTGGGCACTTATTTTTCTGGTCATCTCGCTGATCACGGGCTTTCTCGGCTTTTCCGGCATTTCGGCCGCAACCGCGAGCATCGCCAAGATCCTGTTCTTCATCGCGCTCGTCATCTTCCTGGTCTTCCTCGTGCTGGCGCTGATGGCCGGCGCCGCATTGACCTAGGCCTTCCGACGCGACATCCCGATCCCTCGGCGGACGCGGGGAGGTGCCCATCGCGGCCCTCTCCGCGTTTCGTATCTGTGGACGCCGGAAAAGAAAAAGCCCCGCCGAGATACGGGCAGGGCAGTTGGGGAAAATCCGCGCCAGCTGACGCGGATGAACTGACATTTCGCATATCCAGCGGCGATCGGCGAGGCTGGTTCCGGGTGATTCGGTACGGTTGCCCGCAACAATTTGCAGCCGGTCACGCCGTCTTGCGGTAGCGGCGGGCCACGTAGACAACGCCGCCTCCGGAAAGTCCCTTATAGAGGATCGAGCCTTGCGCTCCTGAAAATTCGGTCATGAAGCGCCGCATCAGCCGGGCACGGCCGATGCGTTCGCGTTTTCTCGCTTCCGCCGCGTCAAGCGCCGCAACGACGCCTACGGAAAGGCTGCGCTCCGCCACCAGCTCAAGCCCCGGTACGGAGAGCTGACGGTCGAGTTCGGAAAGTTTGCCCTTTGGCCGCATGTCGGCAAAGGTGAACCAGCCGCCCGGCGCAAGCACGCGGGCCGCTTCGCTGGCAAAGGCGGGGACGTTTGCGTAGCAATGGGAGGATTCGATGTTGACGACCACGTCAAACGAGCCGTCGGCAAAAGGCAGTCGCTCCGCATCGCCGACTTCAAAGGAAAGCGAAGCCGTGTCGGCGTTCAGCCGCCGCGCAAGGCGCACCGTCTCCGGCGAGTAGTCGAGGCCGACGACGCTCGCCGGCGCATGGTAGCGCGCGATATAACGCGATCCGCCGCCACGCCCCGAACCGATTTCGAGAACCCGCGCGCCTGCCAGCGGCAATCCTTCGACCGCCTGATGATAGAGGCCGATAAAGGCCCGTTCGGGCTCGTCTTCCGCTTTCAGCGGAAAGGCGGCGCCTTCGGGCATGAAGCCGTAGTTCATGAAACGCCAGTCGTCGTCCCGCCAGAACCGGGACAAGATGTTGTAAACGCCGCGCCATGCCCATTTCTGGGTTCGCGGAAAGGCGCCGCGCTCGACCGCGTTCAGGACATTGGAGAACATGTTTCTTGCCATGGTCTCGGTCCTACTGAGCCGGCGCGGCAGCGGCTGCCGGCGGCATATCCTGATAAAGCCAGGCCCGCCCCTTGCGCACCAGTTCGGCATCGTCGCTGTTCTTCGGATCGAAACCCGGCAGGTAATATTTCAACACCAGGGGCATGCAGCGCCGCCAGAAGCCGGGGGCGAAGAACACGACCCAGATGAAGCGCAGCCAGAAGCGGATGCCGGTCTTGACGCCGTCGGTGCGGGCATAAAGCCGCGTATTTCGCAGAAAGATCAGCAGGAATGGAATGACCGTGGCATTCATCGCCGAGACCCGCAGCAGGTAGCGTTTCCAGCCGGGCAGATCTGGCGTCACCGCCTTCAAGACATCGAGCGCCACCGCCTTGTGCTCGAGCTCCTCCAGAGCATGCCACATCCACAGGCGACGGTAGGCTGGCGCTGCCGTTTCCAGAAGGTCCGGGCGGCGCAGGGTCACCGTCGACAAGGTTGCGGTCAGGTGTTCGATGGCGCAGGTAACGGCCAGCCGGTGCAGCGGGTTCTTGGCGACCCCGAGCGCAAAACGGACCGGCTTTTCCATTTCCTCGACGTCATAGCCGAGCGACGCCATGGCCTTGTTATAGTCTTCGTGTTCGCGGGTATGGAAAGCTTCCTGCACCGCATAGCCGTTGATTTCCGCCGCCAGCTCCCGATCCGTGAGCTTCGACGCGTAGTGCTTCAGGGAGCGGATGAAATAGCGCTCGCCTTCCGGCAGGAAGATGGAAAGACCGTCCGCCATCACCGTCTTGATGATGTCGCCGTCATACCAGTGCCGCGTGGCGTTTTCCAAAATTCCGAAGCGGATGTCGCGTGGGATGATGTCTGCTTCGTCTCCCGCCGCATGCTCACTAAAGCTGCTCGATCCTGCCATTATCCACCTGTTTGTTCGAAACCGGACGCCGGTGCACCGCGACCCGCCGGACTGCAACCACTGTCCCCCGCGTTATTGCAGATCGGCAAGCGGCAGGGCAAGATCATCGTTGTCCGTTGCCGACCCAATACCGAAATTGCGTCGGGATTGCGCCGGCCGAAAGGCCAAGACGCAAAAGCGCCGCCCAAGCAGCGGGTTCGGCCAGCCGGATCAAAGTCGTGAGAAGGTGAAAAAGCGGGTTATGTCGTCAACCGCGCAAACGCCTGAGAAACCAGGAAAGAGGGATGGTGGGCGTGACAAGGATCGAACTTGTGACCCCTACGATGTCAACGTAGTGCTCTCCCGCTGAGCTACACGCCCATCCGTGGCGGCGCATAGACCATAGACTGGTCGGGCCGTCAACTGGTTTTTGTCGCGAAATGCGAAGCTTTTTTGAAGGCCTCGCATTTCCCGGCATTCGACATCTCAGGCGGCGAGAAGCTTGTTCACTTCGTCCACCAGATCGCGCAGGTGGAAGGGCTTCGAGAGCACCTTTGCGTCCTTCGGAGCCTTCGAATCGGAGTTCAATGCAACGGCGGCGAAGCCGGTGATGAACATTACCTTGAGGTCCGGATCGAGTTCCGTCGCGCGGCGGGCAAGTTCTATCCCGTCCATTTCCGGCATGACGATATCGGTCAGGAGAAGCGAGAAGGGCTCCTCGCGCAACCGGTCATAGGCGCTTGCGCCGTTATCGAAGGAAGCGACCTTATAGCCCGCCTTTTCCAGCGCCTTCACCAGGAAGCGGCGCATGTCGTTATCGTCTTCGGCGAGAAGGATTTTCTGAATCATCTCCGGGACCGTCATCCAATGCAATTTTTAAGTTAGGGAACACTCACACTGCCAAGACACGGTAAACATCCGTTTAATGGGGGTGGAAGAGGTTTTCGTGGGGTATAGATAGTATGGACTTCATGCCAGGCAACTGGCAACATGCGGTCTTGAACAAGTTCGTGACATGGTAAAGGCAGGATGGATTGCAGCGAGGGTGATTTTGGACATTTCGAAGTAAGGGAGCCCGCTGCGCAGACAATCCCCTTCGTTTTCAACTCGCCCCATAGCGGCCGCTTCTATCCTCCCTCCTTCCTTGCCGAGACCAATCTCGATTCGCTCGCCATCCGCCGCTCGGCCGATCATTATGTCGACGATCTGTTCGCAGATGCGCCGGAGCTCGGCGCGCCGCTGCTGCTTGCCCATTTCCCGCGCGCCTACCTGGACGTGAACCGCGAGCCCTATGAGCTCGATCCCCGCATGTTCGACGGGCCGTTGCCGCCCTTCGTCAATATCGGTTCCATGCGGGTCGCAGGCGGGCTCGGAACGATCCCGCGTATCGTTGCGGAAAACATGGAAATCTACCGGCATCGCCTGTCGGTGGAAGAGGGTATGAGCCGCATCGAGACGATCTACAAGCCCTATCACGCCTGCCTGAGAAAGCTGATCGCCCGAACCCATGCCCGTTTCGGGCTTGCGATCCTGATCGACTGCCATTCCATGCCGGGCAATATCCGGCTGTCAGGCTCCGACGTCCGGCCGGACTTCATCATCGGCGACCGCTACGGCACCAGCGCCTCTGCCGAGCTTTCCCGCGCGGCGATGCAATTCCTGGACGGCATGGGCTTTTCGGCCGTCCGCAACAAGCCCTATGCCGGCGGCTTCATAACCGAACACTACGGCCGGCCGGTCCGGGGTCTGCATGCGCTGCAGATCGAAATCAACCGGGCGCTCTATGTGGACGAGATGACGCTTGCCAAAAAGCGCGACTTTCCGGCGATCGCTGCCGCGCTTTCCACCTTCATGCGCCAGATGGCAGATTTCGCCGTTGAATTTTCCGGCAGCGGCGGCGCACTCGCCGCCGAATAACACCCCATTATCCACAAGCTTTTGTCTGCCGGTCGATCGCGGGCAAAAAAAACCGCGCTTGTGGGCGCGGCTAAGTCTAGGGAGGAAACACCCAAGGAGGGTATTTACAGTCAAAGACTGTAAGATGAGATTAGTATTGCGCTGCACAATTGTCAAGCAATAACTTTTTGTGCTCAATTTTTCAGCATTTTTGGGCGAAGTGGTGAGATATGCGCCAGTGCCTGCCTGTTTTCCCGCTCTACGCCTCCAAATTCAGCCGGTTTCCAGCTTGCGGCGATTCGATTAGAAGAAGTTTCCATTCCACGAGGGGATTTCTTCGATGCTTCCCGACCGCAATTTTTTCTATACGCTTGCCGATGCCGCCAAGGCTGAAACGCTGCCGCGTTTCCGCACCGGCCTTTCAGTGGTCAACAAGCTGGAAAGCGGGTTCGATCCCGTCACCGAGGGCGACCGCGCCGCCGAGACCGCGATCCGCCTGCTGATCGAGGAAAAGTTTCCCCATCACGGCATCCTCGGCGAGGAGCACGAGAATATCGGTCTCGACCGCGAGCATATCTGGGTCATCGATCCAATCGACGGCACACGCGCCTTCATCTCTGGCCTGCCGGTCTGGGGTACGCTGATCGGCTTCCGCTCGAACGGGCGGGCGACGATGGGGCTCGTCGACCAGCCGTTTACCGGCGAGCGTTATTTCGCCGATGGAACACATTCCTGGTACCGCGGTCCGGACGGCGAGCGGCAGATCGCGACGCGGGATTGCGGCGAGCTCAAGAATGCGATTCTCTTCACCACCTCGCCGCATATCTTCACGGGAGCGGACCTGGCGCTTTACCGCTCCGTCGAGGAAAAGGTGCGGCTCTTCCGCTACGGCTGCGATTGTTATGCCTATGCGCTGCTCGCCTCGGGCAACGTCGATCTCGTCGTGGAAAACAACCTTCAACCTTATGACGTCGGGGCGCTCATCCCGCTGATCGAACAGGCGGGCGGGATCATTACCACCTGGGACGGCGGTCGGCCGGAAAATGGCGGCAATATCGTCGCGGCCGGAAGTCCGGCGGTGCACCGGCAGGCGCTGGAGCTGCTTTCCGGCAAATGACCGGAAAGATCAGGCGGCGCTTTCGGATAGGCCGAAACCGCCGTCCTGGCCGGGCATGAAGGCTTCGATCGCGGCCAGTCCCTGGGCGCGATAGATGTCCTTGTCCTGGAAGAGTTCGTGGCGAGCGCCGTTTATGGTCACGAGCTGGGCGGCGCGGAAATTGCGCGACAGCTCCTCCTGGGCCCGGTAGGGGACGATTCCATCCAGCACCGGAGCGAGGATCAGAGTCGGGATCGTTATCCGGGTCAGATGCGCCTGGTTCGATACGCGGCGCGCGGCCTTGAAGGTTTCGCGAAGCCAGCGGGCGGTAGGCGCCCCGACCGTCAATTCGGGGTGGGCTGCGATGATTTCCGCATTGCGCTGGAAACGCTTGAAGTCCGAGGTCAGCGGATTGCCCTCGAACGGCCGACGGCTCTTGTCCGTTCCAAGCTGGATGCGGCCGAAGCCGGTAAGGCAGGCGAGACCGGCAACAGTCCGGATCACGCCTTCCGGTACGCCCTGGCCGGAGAGCGCGACATAGGGGGCCGCGAGGACCATGCGGTGGATACGGTTCGAAAGCCGCGGTGCCGCAGACAGGGCTATCAGCGATCCCGTCGAATGGCCGACCAGGAAAAATGGCAGGCGGGCATCCGGCAGCACGATGTGCTCCAGGAAGATCTCGAGATCCCGCTCGTAGTCGGAAAAGCGGCGCACATGGCCCTTGCGCGGATTTTTCGTCAGCCGGTCCGATCCGCCTTGGCCGCGCAGATCGAAGGTTGCAACCCACAGCCCCATGGCGTTGAGGTCGCGGATCGTTTCGAAATACTTTTCGATAAATTCGTTGCGGCCCTGCATGATGACCACGGTGCCGATCGCCGGCGAACGCTCCGAACGGAAGAGTCCGTAGCGCAGCCGCGTGCCGCGATGACCGGTGAAATAACCGGCCGTATAATTGGATGGCGCCGGATTGCCGGGGGTGAGGTGGAAAACGTCGTCCATGGAATCTGCCGCTTCGGTCATAGGCATAAGCGACAGCAGCAGCGGCGGCGCGTCAAGGGGAAAAGAGGCGGCGCGCAGCAGACAGAGAGCGTCGCATTCGCTGGCTGCGGGTTACAGTAAAAGAAAGCCGGAACCGCGGTTGGGGAAACCGGACGGCTCCGGCCAGGCAAAGGCCGAAGCGAAGGGACGAATAGGCTTCAGCCAGTAGAGGCAGTCTGCCTTCCAATAATCTTTGTTCTATCAGATGCCGTCTGAACCTAAGCCGAATCAGCTGTTCATATGGGGTTCAGGCGCAAAACCGGTTTCTTCAAAAAAAGGCCTTGAAGCGGGAAAATTCAATTCCCATCTCAGTCCTGCGGGCGCCGATGAGGGTCCGCCGAACGGCTCCGGCATCGCCAGAACGGGATGCTGAAGGCCAACCAGAACCGCAACGTCGCTTCAAGAGAGGACACCATGCGTCACGTCGATTTTTCCCCCCTTTACCGCTCCACCGTCGGTTTCGACCGCCTTTTCAACCTGCTCGACAATCGTAGCGTCGCCGACCAGACCCCCAGCTATCCGCCCTACAACATCGAGCGGACTGGCGAGAATACCTACCGCATCACCATGGCCGTCGCCGGTTTCGACGAAAAGGAACTTTCGCTCGAAGCCCACGCCCATGTGCTGACCGTCAAGGGTGAAAAGAGCGAAGAAGACATTGGCAACGGCCAGAGCGAATACCTCTACCGCGGCATCGCCAAGCGCGCCTTCGAGCGCCGCTTCCAGCTCGCCGACCATGTCGAGGTACAGTCCGCTTCGCTGAAGAACGGCCTGCTTCACATCGATCTTCTCCGGGACATCCCGGACGCCATGAAACCCCGCCGCATCGCGATCGCTGCCGAAGCCGGCGATACCGCAAAGCAGATCGAGGCCCAGGTCGCCCCGCAGCAGATCAACTGATCTTCGGCTCCCAGACCTCTAGCCGAGGACAGCAAGCCCCGCGGCCCTTCCGAAAGGAGGGGCCGTTTTCGTTGTGCGCCCAGCATGGGCGCATTCTTGTGGGTGCAAGTCCCACCGTGAGCTGGTCACAGCAAGCGAAGAGAAGCGCAACTGCGTGAGGGTGAC
>NZ_SOEM01000020.1:0-79851 GCF_004368875.1 Neorhizobium sp. R1-B | reverse complement strand
CCATCCCCCGAACTGGGACAGCGAACCTTCACCATCCCATCGGGAGCATCAACACTATCGGTAACATTTTGCTTGAGGCAATGCGGGGGTCAATTTCTCACTTCGCCCGACAGCTCTGGCTCCGACTGTTCGTGACGCCCTGCAGGAAATGCTCTTGCCCGAATACGCGGATATCATCGGGCAGATCATCGAGGGATTCGGGGCGCAATTTCCTCGCATTCAAATTGATCGGATGGATCAAATCCACAACGATCCAAGGCTCCAGATCATGCTGGACAACGGCTACGTCTCCATCGACGTTGGGAGCAAAGAATACATCTTCGCGCGCGAAACTTATGCGAGGAAGAACCGCTTATTGAAGTGATTTGCTCACCGGTATGTCGAAGCCCCATTGCAGCCCCAGGCAGGGATCGGTCCCAGGCCGGGCTAGACACGCCTCACGCCTCAACCATACGTCTAAGAAACCCAGGAGAAGGAAGGTTCGTCTGGTGAAATGACGTCGAGGCAGTTTCCTCCGGTGACAAATCGATAATGTGTCGATCCTGGCCGCACGACTGCGAGAACCTCGCGCTGCGCTGCCCAGAATGGGCTCCCTGTTGATTGCCACTGAGAACTGACCCGGCGTGGCCTGATATTTCCATTGAGAATTGACCCATGTTCCTTCCCTCGCATGTTTTCAGCGGGGGCTATGGAGTGATCGACATGGCGTTATTGAGCGTGATCCGACGCTGGCATTTTCGAGAGCATCTATCGATCCGGGAGATTTGCCGAAGGACCGGCCTGTCCCGGAATACGATCCGCAAATATCTGCGACTGGACGGCGTGGAGCCGAAGTTCAAGGTTCCGGAGCGGCCGAGCAAGCTTGATCCGTTTGCAGATCGGTTGTCGGCCTGGCTGAAGACCGAATCCAAGAAGAACCGCAAACAGAAGCGGACGATGAAGCAGTTGCATGCCGATCTGACGAGCCTCGGCTATGAGGGTTCCTATAATCGGGTGGCGGCATTTGCCCGGGAATGGCGTGATGATCGCCAGAGGGAATTGCAGACGACGGGTCGCGGGACATATGTGCCCCTGGCGTTTGACCCCGGCGAAGCCTTCCAGTTCGACTGGTCGGAAGACTGGGCCATCATCGGCAATGAGCGCACCAAGCTGCAGGTGGCGCACACGAAGCTGAGCTACAGCCGCGCCTTCATCGTGCGGGCCTATCTGCTGCAAACCCACGAGATGCTCTTCGACGCCCACAACCATGCATTCCGCGTGTTTGGAGGCATCCCTGGCCGTGGCATCTACGACAACATGCGCACCGCGATCGACAAGGTCGGCCGTGGCAAAGAGCGTGACGTCAACGTCCGTTTCCAGGCGATGGCCAGCCACTACCTGTTCGAACCTGAGTTCTGCAATCCGGCTTCTGGCTGGGAGAAGGGACAGGTCGAGAAGAACGTTCAGGACGCGCGTCATCGTCTGTGGCAGCCAACGCCGCGCTTTCCATCGCTGGATGCTCTGAACGACTGGCTCGAGCAGCGCTGCAAGGAGTTCTGGGCACAGACCCCGCACGGTCAAATGCATGGCTCCATTGCCGACATCTGGGCGGAGGAAGCACCTGCGCTCATGCCCATTACCCGGCCGTTCGATGGGTTTGTCGAATACACCAAACGTGTCTCACCGACCTGCCTCGTGCATCTGGAGCGCAATCGCTACAGCGTCCCGGCGTCCTTCGCCAATCGGCCGGTAAGCCTCCGGGTTTACCCAGACCGTATTGTGGTCGCCGCAGAAGGACAGATCGTTTGCGAGCATCGTCGCGTTGTTGATCGCTCCCACGACCGGCCGGGCCAGACGATCTACGATTGACGGCATTATCTGGCGGTCGTGCAGCGCAAGCCAGGTGCGCTTCGCAATGGCGCACCGTTCGCCCAACTCCCCGATGCATTCCGGGCCTTGCAGCAACACCTGCTCAAGAAGCCGGGCGGCGACCGGGAGATGGTCGATATCCTGGCGCTCGTCCTTCAACACGATGAACAGGCCGTCCTGTCGGCGGTCGATATGGCGCTGAAGTCCGGCGTTCCGACCAAGACGCATGTGCTGAACCTGCTGCATCGCCTTGTCGATGGCAAATCCTTCACGCCGCCGACCATCGATGCGCCGCAAGCCTTGACGCTCACCAATGAGCCCAAGGCGAATGTCGAACGTTACGATGCGCTGAGAAAGACGGAGGCCCGTCATGCGTCATAATCCAGCAAGTGGCGCTATCGTCATCATGCTGCGGCAACTGAAGATGCACGGCATGGCCCAGGCCGTTGGCGAGCTCACCGAACAAGGATCGCCGGCGTTCGAGGCCGCCATCCCGATCCTGTCACAGCTCCTAAAGGCGGAGACCGCGGAACGTGAAGTGCGATCGACGGCCTACCAGCTCAAGACAGCACGCTTTCCAGCCTATCGTGATCTGAATGGCTTCGACTTCACCAGCAGTGAGATCAACGAGGCGCTGGTCCGCCAGCTTCATCGCTGCGACTTCCTCGACGAGGCCAACAACATTGTCCTGGTCGGCGGTCCCGGCACGGGCAAGACGCATATCGCGACGGCCATCGGGGTCCAGGCCATCGAACATCATCACAAGCGGGTTCGGTTCTTCTCGACCGTGGAGTTGGTCAACGCCCTCGAGCAGGAGAAATCCCAAGGTCGTCCAGGCCAGATCGCCAACCGCCTGGCACACTCCGATCTCGTCATCCTCGACGAGCTCGGTTACCTGCCGTTCAGTGCTTCAGGCGGTGCGCTGCTGTTCCATCTGCTGAGTAAGCTCTACGAGCACACGAGCGTCATCATCACCACCAACCTGAGCTTCAGCGAGTGGGCCAGCGTGTTTGGTGATGCCAAGATGACTACAGCGCTGCTGGACCGGCTCACGCATCATTGCCACATCCTGGAAACCGGAAACGACAGCTTCCGCTTCAAGAACAGCTCAGCGCACGAGCCCAAAAAGACAAAGGAGAAAACGAGGAACTTGACCACGACCGCAGACCCGAAACATACCTAACAGGCGGGTCAATTCTCGGTGGAAACGCCGGGTCAGTTCTTAGTGGTAATCAACATCAATCAATTCAAGCTGGTCGGAGTGGAGTGATTCGAACACTCGACCCCCACGTCCCGAACGTGGTGCGCTACCAGACTGCGCTACACTCCGTGACCAGCGGGGGTTTCTATAGACCAGCATTTTTCTTTCCACAAGCGTCGTCGCGTAAAAATGACGACGGAATTATTACTCGTTTTGGAGCCTTGAGGTGAAAAACAAAGCGTTGCAAAAAAGCGGCGCCCTCAAATTATGATGTCCATAGTGCGGAGGGGAGCCTCCGGTGCTCTCCCTGCCTTATCACAGAATCTGTTACGTGCGATTCGCAGGCGCATTCCACCGGGCGCTGGAGAATAATAAGGACTTTGGAACCATGAGCCGTCGCATCATCATCTGCACCGCACTTATTGCCTTGGGGCAGGCTGGCTGCACCACCGCCAGCGTCGGTGGCAATCCGATTAACGCGCGCTGGGTCGGACATTCGGCTGGCGAGTTTTTCGCGAAATTCAGCCCGCCGATCAGCGACAGTGGTGAAGGCTCCTCCACCGTTTACAACTGGCGTGGTGGCTATAACCGCATCAAACAGCAGAACGGTCGTGTCGCTAGCGTCAGTTGCTCCGCAAAGATCAGCGTCTCAGACAACTACATCATTCGCGAAATCACGATCGTTTCTGATCGCCCCGGCACCAACGGACCGAGCTACTGCACGGAATTGCTGACGGCGAAGTAATGAGAGCCCAGGCGGAGCGGTGAAACCTCATTCAAAGGATTATCTGCGGAGAAAGATGCCGACAATTTCATGGCTTAGGGAAGTGCCCGCACCCTCCTTAAACTCACTCCGGCACCGGACTAAGTTGGATCATCATCAGTTGCGTAAAATGCCGATAGGGATAAAAATACCGCCGATGCTGATGGCTCGATCATGCTCCATGACTGCAACACCTGGAGCCACATTGTGTTAAACACCTGAACTAGGATCAGAAAGACAAGCTGCCGGTCTTCCTTCAAAACGTTGGACCACAAAATGTCGCCGACACGTCACTTTTGCAGACTTTACATCCTGGCCGAGGACGAAATGACACGGTGTCTCCAAGTGGCTTGCAGACGTGATTCAGCAAAAAGAAACTCCACTCACAATCTCAGCCGCGGCCATATTCCGAGTAGTCTCAATCGATGATGCTGAACGAGTTAAAGTCCAAACTCCATCTAAAGCTTGCCCAAGTCGTCCCAAAGGGCAAGACAAAGGAAAAGACGCCAGCCACTTTCAAACCTCGATCGATCATCGTTTTCCGAAAAAACGCCAACCCGACCTTCGCCTACTATCTCGAGGACCGGCTTACGTATTATTCCAGGCGAATACCCGTGATTGTCCGGTGCATTGACCACGACAATCTGGACGACATCGACCCCGCCGGCGCATTCGTCATTATCTGTCGCTATCTGCGTGCAAAGCATGTGAACTGGCTGAACCAGAATCAAAGCGACCTATGTGGAATTGGGATGCTCGTCGACGACGACATCCCAGCCGTAATCACAGGGGTCGAAGCCACGTTTCCATATAGGTTTTCTCTAGTCCGCTGGCATGTGGCGCCAATGGTTAGGCTCCGCGGCAAGCTTGACATAATATGGGCATCGACACCGCCGCTTGCTGCGCGACTGGCCGCCGACAACCAAGCAGTAAGGCTTCTACCTCCGCTGCCGCGCCGGGAGGATATCGGAGAAGTCCTAGTACGTCCACCATCCGATGGTGGGATAACGATGGGCTACTATGCAACAGGAATTCATATCAAGGAACATGCTTTTCTGGCGTCGTTCATCCCAGAGCTCTTAGCTCAGTATCCGCACGTCACGTTCGAAGTGGCGGCGGACCGACGAGTAAGACACCTGTGGGAACGACTTGCTGCGACTACCCCTCAGATCCGCTTCGCTTCCGTCGTGCCGTGGACGCAATTCTCGCAACGAACTGACTATGGCCGTTTGGACATCGCCCTGGTGCCACTGCTCGCTGGCTTGGTCAATGATGCAAGGGCTGACACGAAGCGGATGGACGTGTGCCGGCAGGGCGCTGCAGCGGTTTTTTCCAATGTTACCGCCTATGAGCGCAACCGACACCAAGATGAACTTCTGGTTGAGAATACACCTCAGTCATGGCGCCTCGCCATCGAAACTCTGATTAATTCGGACACAACCCGAGAAAAAGCGCGACTTGCCACCAGAGCCGCCCTTGTCAAACTCCGTTCCGAAGCGGATTTTACCATCCCCGGTCTCGTCGCATCGGCCGAGGCGTGGTAAGGAAACAGCAGTCGTCCTGCCTTTTTTGCTAGGCGTTTAGCCATTCACGGCAGCGATGGGCCACGCGCTGCCAGATCTTCTGGAAAAGCTTCCAGCACGAAGTCTTCGGCAATTTTGGAAAGATTGGGATTGTGGAAAGGGTCGTTTTTCAAAGACGTACCCCAACGCTGGAACATCACCGCTTCTTCACGTGCAAAACGTCGCAGTTTGACATCAGTGTCATCTTTGCCTCGCGAAACAGACTCGCGGTGCCAAAGCTTTGCAAAGGGCGTCCAAATGATACGCCTCCTCATCCGGCGCAATTTCAAGCAATAATCGACGTCATTGAAAGCTACCGTAAGATGCTCTTCGTCCATGCCTCCCACTGCCTGCCAAAGTGATCTAGTGGTCAGCATGCAGGCTCCTGTCACAGCCGAAACATCACGCCGCTCACGGAGAAGCCCACGATCTTCTCCTCCTTCGGGATGGATGAAACTGAAACTGTGCCGCGCAATCGATCCAGCTCCAAGTGTTACACCTGCATGCTGGACGAAACCATCAGGGTAAAGCAGATAAGCACCGACAGCGCCCACCGTTTCGTCGCTCAACTCCCAAGCCATCTGCACTAGCCAATCGGGAGAAATGGGGTCCACGTCATTGTTTAGCAGCAAGATGAGGTCATGTCGGGCGGCGGCAACTCCTACGTTGCATGCGCGAGCAAAATTGAACTCGCCTGGCATGTTAATCACTCGCGCCCGACCCTCTGTCTGCAATTCGCGAAGATAGGCAAGGGTAGCTGGTTCACGGCTGTCATTATCGATGATGATGATATCAAGTTCAGCGCCCTTTGTTCGGTCCCGCAAACCCTCCATGCATGCCGACAAAAGATCAAGACGGTCGCGACTAGGAATGATGATCGTGACTTTCGGACGCCAATTCTCGCTAATTGCGGGACGTTCCGGACCATTTGTGCGAATTCTCGTTATCGTCCGAGAAAGCAGGACTTTCGGCACGTGAAGGACAGAGCGGGCAAAAGGTTCAGCAACCGATAAGATTACATCCTTCACAAGAGCATTCGAGATATCGATCTCGTGCGGAATAGACGACAAACGAATTAGAGCTGCGTCAAGCGGCAGCCAGCCGGATTTAGCGAGAAGCGGGCTCCAGGCCGGCTTGAAAAAAGGACTGTGGCGCCTGCCTCCGAAACCTAGGCGATCTTCATCCGGATAGACGACCGAGACCTCGGGCGAGGAGAATGGTTTTACCAATTCTTCTAGTGCCTCTTCGGCGAGCACGGCGCCGGCAGGTAAAGGCAGCCACAGGAATTCGTGGCTGGCCCCGCTCGACCGAAACAAAGGCAGATCCCCTCTCTCGACCTTACGCCAATTTCGAAATGCCTGGCGCGCGAGAGAATTCTCAGTCACCGCAGTTTGGACATTTGACGCCATTTCCAGCGTGATAAGAACGATAACATTTCCTGTCGGTTTCGCATCTCCAAATGTCGATACGCTCTTCAAATGCCGATCCAGCCAAAGACGATATGGCAAGGCATTTAGCTCCTCGGCGAGGCGCGCGAACCGAAATGAGACGCCCCTTCGGTTACCAATTAGGAACAGCTTTCCGATTCCCACAAATTTCCGGGGATTCTTTGCTAGCGCCCTGATGATCAGCTCCAGCAAGGAGGCACGCCTTACAGACATAATTGAAAGGTCAACCGGCGCCAGAGTCTTTTGGTCGGCACCGTAGATCTGCACCGTCATGGCGGCCTTAGGAACCCAGCAATAAAGAGTCGCTTGTCCGTTCGCATCAATCATCGGAGATCGGAAGACGAGCGAAGGATCTCGATCTTGCCGAAAGAAAGCTATTCGCACGTTGTTCGGCCAAGAAGCGCTTTGGTTGGAGATCGTTACTCGGATAAGTTCGCCCCTCAAGTGGGTGACCGGCACCGAGAGCACCCGAGGCTCTTTTCCCAACCTTTGTCCGCGATTGGAACCGCTAACAGCCAAAAACCTTGCTATGAACTTCATTGACCCGCAACGATTCTGTTCTGGGTTGCCCATGTCCAACTAAGATCGCATCCCGTCATTCACGCATGCGCAATCTAGGTCAACCGCAATCACAATGAGTCTCAGTCCAATTTCTGGCGAGTAAGTATAACGGCACCGCATGCGGCGCCACAAACGGCCAAACATGCAAGCAAGGTCAGAAAAAGAGACAGTGCAACCCTTGGATACTTGTTCGTATCGGGCACGGTCGGCTCGGTAAAATTGTCAACATAAACCAACTGAAGCGAACTTACCAATTTGACCTTTTCAAGGTCGGTGATTGCAGATTTCAATCTACCCTCCGCCATAGACAAATCTAATTTCAATTTGTCAAACATTGCGGAGTATTGGGCAAGGTTCCCATCTCCTTCCGTGGTCTGGCCCGCGGACTGAGCCCGCAACTGCCTCGCCTGCTCCTCCTGCGCGGCAATGCGCCTATCCAAATCGGCCATCTGCGGCGCATTCTTCCCGACGCTCTTGCTCAAAGCCAATCGGCGGCTCTTTAAGTCCGCTATACTCGCCTCGATGGTCGTCAGGACATCCTCGATCCGTTTCGCGGAGAGATCGATATCGAAAACGCCTGTCTGATTTTGTGTCTCCTGTATCTTGCCGCGAAGGTCAGCAACCTCCTTCGTTGCACGTTCAACATCCTCCTGCGTTGCAGAACGAAGGTCATCCCACATTCCCGAACTAAGTTTGTTGACTTGCGCTTCGGCGAGATGAAGTACAAGCTTCACCATTTCATTCGCCTCGTTCGGCGTATAAGCTGTCACTTCTAGTTCGACAATGCCACTTTTGGTATTGACGGACACAGATGCATGTCTCTTCCAGTATTCGAGCATTTCCTCCTGAGTAGCGTCGACCCGCAGGCGAGAAAAGAAATCGATATCTGATCGCCCATACAAGTTTTGAAGGTCAACTTGCCGCTGCATATCCTGAATGATCGCTGGGCTTTCGAGGTAATTTAGCAGGATGGCCGTATCCTGTACGATCTTCTCCTTTGGTTCGATCGTGTCGCTGGAGTACCTATCACGCGAAAGAAATGGCGTGGATGATCGTACGATGAACCGTACTTCCGAAGCATAGCCAGGACTGGCCATGAAAGTGTAATAGCAAATGCTACCAGCCATGGGCAGGACGAACGTCAAGCCGATCAGTAACATTATTAGGTAGGAAAAGACGCGATCTCGCGTCCTCGGCGACAATCCGGCGAGGCGATAGAGATTGCGGCGGCTTCTGTTCTCAAACGTAAGAGCACGCGCATAGGAGCTTAGCGCCGACGCCAGTTTTTGGCTCCGACCGGTAACAGTCAGAGGCGCGGCTTGAATCGACAGAATTTCGTCTTTATTTGTTTTCTTCGACAAGAGCTTTCCGCCTATCCCTTATCGGTTGAGACGCATGTAGGTTGCAATACCATCTTCCACGTTATCAAATTGGACCATTTGTCCATCGATTAGAACGATAGCAACATCGCAGTAGTTCTTAATAGTCTGCATATCATGCGAGATCATAATGACATCCGATTTCTGACGTCTTGCACGAAACGCCTCCCGGCAACGGCGCTGAAAATTCGAATCACCGACAGCGGTAATTTCATCGACCAAATAGCAATCGAATTCGATCGCCATCGAGAGACCAAACGCAAACCGTGCCGCCATCCCCGATGAGTATGTTCTAAGGGGTTCGTTGATGTAACTGCCAATCTCGGCAAATTCCGCCACGAAGCGAAGGACGCGATTGAAGTCCTCACCATAGGCGCGTGCGACAAATTTGAGATTTTCCTTGCCGCTCAGTAAAGGATTCAAGCCGCTGGAGAATCCAAGCGGCCATGAAACGCGCACCTGTCTGCGCACGCGCCCCTTGTTGGGAAGTTCCGCCCCCGAGATCAACCGCATGGTGGTGGACTTGCCCGCTCCATTTACACCGAGCAGGCCATAAGAACGCCCCGCCGTAAAATGCACCGATTGATTTCGAAGGATGTATCTCCGATGTGCGGCGGTCTTGTAAAACTTTGTGACGTTTTCGAGTGCGATCACCTCTACACCCTATGATCTTCAATAGACATCCAGACCAGCGTCGCCGTCATCCAGAGCGTTAACAGACCCGCCGTGAGAATAATCCAACTGGAAAGACGGTCCGGATATTCCGATTCCTCCGGCATGTGCGGATCGGAAAAAGTAGAAATAAAGGTGGTTCGCTTCAGGGCCGTGGATTTGGCGGTGTCAAGATTGCGGACATTGGCTTCATAAATCGCCTGCGTCACAATCCGCCGGGTTTCGAGACGCGAGAATTCAGTAAGGCTCGCCGATAGTTGTGTTCCGTCGACTGCATCCTGGCCTGCTATGCTGTTTTGGCGCAGTTGAATTTGGTCATCGATAGCTTGAATCGAACGCCGCAGTTCCCGACCGCGCGCTGTATCATCTGCATTGGCAGCCTCCAGAGACTTCAGGCTGATCGTCAGCTGCAGCTTTTCTTCCATTAATTTCCCGATGACAGCGCTCAGCATCTTGGCAGACGAAAGCGGATCTAAAATGCCGGTCTTATTCTGGTAGTCACGCAATTCATCGAGCGCAACACGATATTCCTCCAGACTGGAATTAACTTCGCCTTCCACGCGGGTCACAAGATCCTTTTTCGCCCGCTCGGAAATCTTGTCGATCATCTCATCACTTGCAGCCAAGGCAGCTTTCGATATTGCGACTGAATCCTCTGGAGAAAATGCGCGCAGGGTGAAGATAATGATCCCTGAAGGGCCGTCTACATAGGTATCGACATGCCGAATCCAGTACCGATAAAGTTCTTCAAATTGCGCATCGGTCGAAAGACGCGATAACCAGTCGATATCCTCCCTTAAGAAAAAGCTCCGCAGTCCGATCTGCGTATCAAGTTTGCGGACAATCTCGGGAGACTTGAGATAGTTTGCGACAACATACGCATCTTGCGTCAGAGAATCTCCGCCGACCATCGACCGCCCCTCGCGTTTTTCGGAGCTGTCAAACCTGTCACTCACACCGATCGTCCGAACGATCATCCTTGTTTCGGCCACATATTGGTCGCTTGCGATCAGAAAATAGTAAGCGGCAGACGCAATACCGGGAAGCAGAACAAACGCTAATAGCGTATTCCTCTTCGTGAAGAACAAACTGAAAAGCCGGGAAAACAAACCTTTGTCGGAAAGGCTTTCTAGCTCGGATGACTTCTCCCGAGAATCGTAGCCAATTTCAAGGCTCATTCATCTTCCCCGCCCAAACCCAAGGTCTCACTCTATTTTCCGATCTAGGTACGCCCGTCGGCAGATTTGACCATCTGTCCCCCTGTACCATTAACTACTTGCGCTTGCCCCAGCCATATGTCTTCCAATTCCAATGGACCCGGCCTCCTGCTTATATCCCTTTGGGTATGGCATAACCATGGCACGCGTAAACTTTGGCGACAGCTCAAAGATAGATTTTGATCATCGCGCCACGTGGCCCACGATCTCCGACCGGTTTCAATGTTAAGACTTGAAAAGCTTCTGATCGAGAGACAGCCGTGAGGATAAGAACCGAGGCAGTCGATTGTGATGTGCACCGAGGTAATGACCTGCAACCAGTGCTGTACGCTGCCCGGCCCTCTCGAACCGATGACGAAGCGTAACCCTTCCGTACTGATCATCCAAACGCTGCCGGAAGGCCTGCAAGGAGAACTTCCCGGCAGCAATAACCGTCCGGCGCATACTGGGCGACAGTTTATACCCAAAATACTTGGAAAAGTTGCGCGATTCATCAAAAGCTCGGCGCAGCTGCTCTACGAACCCATAATCATGGGAATGATAGACTACGGCATTCGGAGCATAAGCTTTGTGATATCCCGCCTCGATGATCATCGAAGCCCATATCTGGTCTTCAGCAAACTCAACGTCCGGATAAGGGATTTTCTCCCACACGGATTTTCGCAAAAGCGAGTTATTGTCAGAATAGAAGTGCAGTAGCTGCCGCCAGCCCTGGTCCCTCTCGTATCTGGCTGAATCGAGATCACGGGAAACCACCAGGCGGTGCGCTAGGAAGCCGTCGAAATGGCGATCCAAATCGTTCTTCGTAAAGGGTGATGCCGTAGAATAGGCTATGTGCCGACCGAAAACGCCGGCGATCTTCGTATCCTGCTCCGCAGCAGCTACAAGGGCGGCGAGCCATGTTGCATCGACGGGCTCCGCATCGTGCGTAAGAAAAGCAACGAAGTCGGCATTGGCCAGTTGGACGCCCAGGTTGCGGGTCTTGCCATGACCGAATTCATGCGGTGCAATTTCCAAATAGCGTATCCGATCCAGGCTTCGCAAATATTCCTTGGTGCCGTCTGTGGAACCGGAGTCAATCGCTATGACCTCATACGACCAAGGCACGCGCTGAGCCAACACCTTATCCAGCACTTTCGGTAGCACGCGCATGGCATTCTTGGTCGGAATGACCACTGCGCAACGATGCCTTACCACTGCCTATCCCCCCTCTCGACCGCCTGTTGCACCCGCTCCCGGATCGCTGCCTCTATCATGCGGGCCGATTTCTCCCAGGAATAGCCGCTCACGTGCGACAACCCTTCTTGTCGGAGACGATCACGCTCCTGACAATTCTTCAGTAGCCGTTCCATCGTATCTGCAATCCCCTGGGGTGTGGGTTTCGCGAAAGCCATCGTGTCTTCCGGAAAGATCGTCCGCACCGTGTCGAGATCTAGATCGATCACCGGTAGACCACAGGCCATCATTTCCTTGTTGACCAGCGAATGATTGGTTACGGAGAAGACCACGCCAATCGTGGCCTCGCGATAGAGCTGTGCAAGTTCCTCACCGTTCAAAATACCGCGGTCACGATATGGAAAGGCGAGGTCGAGGTTGCCGAGGTTCCAACCGAAGAAATCGACTTCGAATTCCACGCCGCGCTTGTGCAGGATTTCTAGTGCCATAAATGCAAGCTCAACCGCCCGGCGAGGCGTCACATAACGCGCATAAAGAGCGATCCGTGCCGGGTGACGTTTATGATGCGCCGAACCCAAATTATATACCTTCGCGTCGTAGGCAAGCGGCCACGACATAGACCACCGACCGAAATCTTTCGACATGCGCTTGTGCAGCCAGTCGCCGGCGCAGAGGCAATCGAAATCGAAATGATAGGTAGCCTCGGTCAACAACGCCTCAGTGCCGGCCGGATAGAAGGCCGGCTCGAAATCCTGAACGAAGTAGAACTTGCGTATGAAGCGTTCCATGGCATTGACCGGATAACAGGTAAAACGATCGGTTGCGATCAGCGCATCGCCAGAAGCATCAGGCGTAAGGCCCTCAAATAGCTCGACGGTTCCCGAAAATGACTGAAAGTGCTTATTGATGCTTTGCTTCGCCTCGGCGCTGGTCTTGTGAACTCTTGGATTTTGAATCAGAAAACTCACGTCGTGGCCGAACTTTTCTAGATGACTTGCGATACGAAAAATCGTCATGTGCCCACCGGCTCCGGGCAGGAAATCCGGGATCACCCATGTGATACGGAGCCGGGACGGATTAATGCTATCTATCGGTGGACGACCACCCGAAGGCGCATAGTCTATGAAGCTCTTTAGATGGCTTATTTGGCGCTCGAACGCCGTTTTTCTCTTTCGATGCGGCGTCATAAGACGCCACAGGCGCCGCGCGATAGAATGCAATGACACTAACCGGCCTTCCTTCGTTCCAGCTGAAGCGGGGTTTCGAATCTTCAAAATGGATACGGCGTTTGTCCACCCAAAGATGCAAACAAGCACCTTTCGTGCAATACGTGGCGTAAGCATGTTTCGCAAGCGCCAGTGCCAAAGCTACAGGTCAACGGACGACAATACCTCTGACAGAGGAGGTTTTGATGAGCGAAAGGAAGACTGTCTTACGGAAGGCACTCTACGGTTCGCATATTGTTGATCATTTAGATAACGCCCGAAAGCACCTTTTCCCGTAAATATCGCCCATAGGCGCTTTTTCCGTACGCGTCCGCGAGCCTGGATAATGAAGAATGATCAATGAACCCTCTGGAGAATGCAATCTCCTCTGGACAGCAGATCTTGACGTCTTGGCGGCGCTCCAGGGTAGCTACAAATTCGGCAGCCTCAAGCAAACTGTCCGGCGTGCCTGTATCGAACCAGGCGTATCCTCTGCCAAGGATCTTCACATCGAGAAGCCCTCTTTCAAGATAAGCCTTGTTGACGTCAGTAATCTCCAGTTCACCTCGCTGCGACGGCTTGAGATTTGCGGCGATCTCGATCACGTTACGGTCATAAAAATAGAGGCCGGTGACAGCGTAGCTGGATCTTGGTGTAGCTGGTTTTTCCTCAATAGAAATAGCCTTCATGGCGGAATCGAACTCAACGACGCCATAGCGTTTCGGATCGGCGACATGATAGGCGAATATAGTGGCGCCCTGTAGCTTGGCGATTGCCAACTCGAACACCTCCGTAATGCCGTGGCCATAAAAGATGTTATCACCTAGGATAAGACAGGACGGTTCTTCCGCTACGAAATCCGCGGCAATGATATATGCCTGCGCCAAACCGCCCGGTTCCGGCTGGACGGCATAACTGAGCGAAATCCCCCATTGCGATCCATCTCCCAACAGGCGTTCAAACAGAGGCATGTCGATCGGTGTCGAGATGATCAAGATGTCACGAATGCCGGCTAACATCAGGGTCGACAACGGATAGTAGATCATCGGCTTGTCGTAGACGGGCATAAGCTGCTTCGATATCACCTTGGTCATCGGGTGAAGCCGCGTTCCGCTTCCGCCAGCGAGAATGATGCCTTTCATCCTTGTCCCTGCTCCTTGTATTGTTGTTGAGCAAGACGAGCTACGGTTTTCGCCGTGGATTTCCGCCAATCCGGAAGGCGAACATCGTGAATTTCCCCGAGCTTGCTGCATTCTAATTTTGAGTTGACTGGTCGTTTCGCCTGTGTCGGATATTGACTGGATGGGATGCGCGCTACATCCACCGTGGGCCTAGCGTGCAGTGCTGACTGCGCAAAAATTTCAACAGCGAAATCAGCCCAGCTGGCTTCGCCTGAGCCCGCCATGTGGAAGATCCCGCGAAGTTCAGAGGCATCGCTAGACAGTACATTGGCTGCAACTTTCAAAATCCCATCGGCGATATCGAGCGCTGAGGTGGGATTGCCTATTTGATCATCGACAACGTTCAGGCGGTCTCGGCCTTCCGCCAACCGCAGCATTGTTTTCAAAAAATTCTTCCCAAACGGGCTATAGACCCAAGCGGTGCGGAGTATCACATGGTTCGAAGTGGCTTCCGCAACGGCCTTTTCTCCTGCGAGCTTGGAGCGGCCATAGGCTCCAAGCGGAGCCACAGGATCCGATTCGATATAGGCGAGGGGTTTGCTTCCATCGAAGACGTAGTCTGTGGAAAGATGGATCACTGGAACATCGAGCTCGGTGGCCAGGGCTGCGATCTTTCCTGCCGCAACTCCGTTAACAACGGTTGCAGCGTCTTCCTCGGTCTCTGCCTGGTCCACAGCAGTATAGGCAGCAGCCGAGACGATGACGTCCGGGTGGACGTTGCGCAATATTGCTTCAATGCTGTCGGGAGCCGACAAATCCAGCTCCGGGCGGCCGATAGCGATGACCTCAAAGCGATCACTATACCGCCCACGCTCCAGCAAAGACTGGACGACCTGTCCATACCTGCCAGTCACCACCATCCGTGCCCGGCTGCCATTCATGCCACAGCCTGTTTGTTGGAAGCCAAAAGACCAAGACGATCGCCGCCATAATCCTTTCTTAAGGGCTGCCACCACCATTCATTTTCAAGATACCACCGCACCGTCTTCTCGATACCACTGTCAAAATTTTCCTGTGCCCTCCACCCAAGTTCTGTCTCCAGCTTGGTGGCGTCTATCGCATACCGAGCATCGTGCCCCGGCCGATCGGCGACATAGGTAATCAAGCGACTATGGGAGGTATCTCGCGGCCGCAACTGATCCATCAGTTCGCAGATTCGATTGACCACATCAATGTTGCGACGTTCGTTGCGGCCGCCAACATTGTAGGTTTCTCCGACCCTTCCTCGCTCGGCAATTGTATCGAGCGCCCGGGCATGATCCTCGACATAAAGCCAGTCCCGGATATTGGCGCCATTGCCGTAGACTGGCAGCGGCTTACCATCCATCGCGTTGAGGATCATCAGCGGGATGAGCTTTTCCGGGAAATGATAGGGGCCGTAATTGTTGGAGCAATTGGAGACCACGACCGGCAGGCCGTAGGTCCGCACCCAGGCCTTGGCCAGGTGGTCGGACGCCGCCTTGGAGGCCGAATACGGCGAACTCGGATCATAAGGGGTCTCTTCGGTGAAGAGCCCTCCGTCGCTGAGAGATCCATAAACCTCGTCCGTAGAGACATGCAGGAAGCGGAATGCATCCCTTTCGGCATCGTCTAGTGTCATCCAATACTGCCGGGCACATTCGAGCATATTGAACGTACCCAGGACATTCGTATCGATAAAATCCTTCGCACCCGTAATCGACCGATCCACATGGCTTTCGGCCGCCAGATGCATGATCCGATCAGGGTGGAAGCTAGAAATCGCCTCGGTAATTGCTGCACGGTCACCGATGTCGGCTTTCAGGAAACGATAGTTCGTCCGATTTCCTGTTGCCTTCAGTGAAGTCTCCGTACCAGCGTATGTCAGTTTGTCGACATTCAGAACCTCGTAGCCTTTCTCAAGGACGAGATATCTTACTACTGCCGACCCGATAAATCCGGCTCCACCTGTGACGATCACCCGCATGTTTTTGAGTATCTCCTCTGTATTATGAGCAGGTTAAAGCGCGGCGCGTTATTGTTCTTCAGGTACAAAGAAATTTGCCTGATGATCGGCTAGCGTTGGTTGTTTCCGGTCTTTTTCTGATAGAACAGCACGATCGGAGGATATTGGCCAGGTGATACCGATCGCCGGATCATTCCATAGCAGGCCACGGTCGTGTTGAGGGCTGTAGTAGTCAGTCACCTTGTAGCTGATAACGGTATCGGGTTTCAGGGTGCAAAAGCCGTGCGCAAAACCAGGCGGCACCCATAATTGGTGGGCGCTCTCTGCCGTCAGTTCGATTGCCACATATTGGCCGAAGGTTGGTGATCCGTTCCGAATATCGACAGCCACATCCAAAAGCGCGCCCGCTGTACATGAGACCAGTTTTCCCTGGGCTCTCGGATTGAGTTGGAAGTGCAACCCCCGCACAGTGCCGACTTCCGCTGAAAAAGATCGATTTTCCTGAACAAATGCATGGGATCCCACATTTGCGTCGAACAGATATTGCCGAAATGTCTCCATAAAGTAACCGCGAGCATCGCCAAACTTCTTTGGAGTAATCAAAACGACGTCCGGTATCTTCATACGCTCGAACAGCATGGGATCTCCATGGCTTGAAAATTATCGGTTGCGTATGAACCACACTGAAACCTCAAGTGCAACGCATAGGTTGGCTTTAATCTGGGAAATAGCTTCGCTTCTCCGGTGAAGAATATCTCCGACCCATTGCCCAGTCTCCTTAGCCTTCCGGCCAATGGTGAAGCCGTCCGATTGCCCTAAAGTACGAGGTGGGAGGCCTCACATGAAGATCGCGATCCTGTCCGACGTCCACGCCAACCGCGAGGCCTTTCAGGCGGTCCTGGCCGACTGCAGGTCACGCGGCGTGGATCGTTTTGTCATACTCGGTGACATTGTCGGTTACGGTCCTGATCCGGGCTGGTGTGTGGACAAGGCCACCGAGCTAGCCGAAGCAGGTGCCGTGATTGTCCGAGGCAATCACGACCAGGCGGTCGCGACGCCTTCGTCATCCATGAGCTCCACCGCAAGGACGGCAATCGACTGGACGAGGGATGCACTGAGTCCGGCGCAAAAGCTCTTCCTGGCGAAGTTGCCGCTTTCCGTCACAGAGGATCATCGGTTCTACGTCCATTCGGACGCCTCGGCGCCATCCCGGTTTCATTATGTGCGCAACGCCGAAGCCGCAGCGCTGCATTTTTCGCGCTGCGGAGCGCGCTTGAGCTTCTGCGGCCATGTGCACCGACCCGCTCTCTATTCTTTCGGTGCCGGCGGCAAGGTGACGTCCTTCACGCCGTCGAGCACCATGCCCATTCCGTTGCTGATGCAGCGGCGCTGGCTTGCGGTGATCGGTTCCGTCGGCCAGCCGCGGGACGGCGATCCCGCCGCAGGCTTTGCAATCCTCGATACCGATAGCGGCGAACTCTGTTTCTTGAAGGTCCCCTATGACGTCGAGGAAACCGCAGCCAAGATCCGCGCTGCCGGCCTGCCGGACAGCCTGGCAAGCCGGCTCTCGAAGGGGACCTGACCATGCCTTCAGCGACGCTCCAGCCCGGAAGCAGGATCCATGGCTTTACCATAGTCGAGGTGGCCCATCGCGGCGGCATGGCAAAGCTGTTTTCGGTATCCCATCCAGACTATGATTTCCCGCTTCTCATGAAGGTGCCGGTGGTCGGCGGCGGCGCAGACCCGGCCACGATCGTCGGTTTCGAGATGGAGCAGATGATCCTGCCGCGGCTTTCGGGCTCGCATGTGCCCCGGTTCGTGGCAAGCGGCGACTTCGATCAGCAACCCTATATCGTCTTCGAACGGCTGCCCGGACAATCGCTCTACCACCGGCTCGAGATGTTGCCGCTCGGCCAGGCGGAGGTGGCCGACCTCGGCGCACGGATCGCGACCGCGCTCGCAGATCTGCATCGTCAGGACGTCGTCCATCTCGATATCAAGCCCTCGAATGTCATGTTCCGCGAAACCGGCGAAGCCGTGCTGGTCGACTATGGCCTTGCCCGCCACCTGCACCTTCCGGATCTGATGGACGAGGAGTTCCGTCTGCCTTACGGCACCGCCCCCTATATGGCGCCTGAACAGATCCTCGGGGTCAGAAGCGATTGCCGCAGCGATATTTTCGCGCTCGGCGTGTTGATGTATTTCTTCGCGACGGGAACACGGCCGTTCGGCGATCCGCAGGGAATGAAGGGGCTAAAAAAACGGCTGTGGCGCGATCCGGCGCCGCCACGCGCGTTGCGGCCGGAAATTTCCAAGCCATTGCAGGAAGTGATTCTGCGCTGCCTGGAGGTCAACCCGGCGCGGCGTTATCCGGCAGCGGCGCAGCTCGCCATGGACCTCAAGGACCTCTCCAAGGTTGCGCTTACCGCGCGGGCGGAAAAAATCCGGCGGGACGGCTTGGCGGAAGCGCTGAAGCGCCGCTTTAACCCGGATCCGATCGAACTTCTGAAAGAAAAGACCGCCCGGGAGGCACAGGGAAAGGCGCCGATCGTCATGGCTGCGATCGATCTGACGGACAGTTCGGTCGATCTGGCCGAAGAGTTGCGGCTCACCCTGCAGCGGATCCTCGACAATACCCCGAACGCCCGAATCGCCTGCTTCAATGTTCTGAAGATCAACCGTATCGCCCTGGACAAGGAAGTCGATGAAACCGGAACGAACCTGCATGTCGCACGCCTCGTGCAACTGAAACATTGGGCAGAGCCGCTCAGGTCTCCCGAAAGCACGATCACCCACCACGTCATCGAGGCGGTTTCACCGGCCGACGCCATCCTCGAATTCGCACGGCAAAACCTCGTAGACCACATCGTAATGGGGGCGCGAGCGCATTCAACAATCCGCACCCTCCTTGGCAGCGTCTCTGGCGCTGTGGCGACCCACGCCCCCTGTACTGTGACGGTGGTAAGGCGCCGCAGCAAGAGAGGGGGATAGGCAGCTTCAAGAAATAACGCAATGTCATGATCTTCTGTGGCTACCGTTTTAGGCCGACCGGCATGCTATATCTCAGTGTGGGCCGTTCAATGTATCGGGAATGGCCAGTCGTCGCATGATGATCTACCGCCTCGTTTCCGATCCTCTTCATCAGGGTTTAGACACGTAGGCAACCGACATCATAGCCTTCACCTTCAACAGCCCCTGAAGCATTCAGGTCAACAACGAGACCGTTAAGATTCAACACGTTAATTCGGCACGTTCCGATCAGGTCGGTCTGGGCAGAAACGCAGGTCACGGTCGATGCAGACGACCGGATGCCTGGCGAGAAACGGAATCGTCGTGGTTCGGTCAATCACCGCTCTCCGCTCAGCAGTCCGGCCTCGCCCCGCTCACCGAATAACGATCGTCCTGCAGTGCCACTAATCTTGTCGTGCTTACCTCATCAAAGAAGTCTACTGCGGAGCAGTTCGTAACTTCACTCGCTGACCGGCGATGGGGGAACGGGGTAGCTAAAAATTCACTATCAAAATCAAGTGTTGTGTTGCTTGAAAAGCTTTCTTAAGTAACGCCCCTGATAACAATAGCGTGTGCGGGCGGTAACGAGACCGTATTATCCGAAAGGGAATCAGGTGACTGGGAGCTTCACTTCAAGCAGGGTTCAGGCAGCCTCCGGGAACACGCTAGTTGACGGGGTGCTTAGTGGCCATGCATGGGCGGGTCCGGTGACCTATTCATTCCCCTCTGCCTCCACAAGTTACAGCTATTCAGGAGAGCCGCTTTCGTTCAGCACGGTTTCCGACAACCAGCAGGCGGCGGCACTTTTCGCGCTCGAAGCCTCCTACGGCGGCAAGGCCAACGACGGATTTTCGGTGGAAGGATTTACGAACCTTGCGATCTCTGCCGGTTCGGCGACAACTGCCACCCTCCGTTTCGCTGAATCGAGCGCCCCGTCGACAGCGTGGGCATATTTGCCGGGTGGGTATTCGCAGGCAGGCGATATTTGGTTTGGCCGAGGGTATAATTATCGCAGTCCCGTGGCCGGCAACTATGAGTGGCACACGATGCTACACGAGATTGGCCACGCGCTTGGGCTCAAGCATGGCCACGAGAGCGAAGGAGGATTCAATCCTCTGCCGGCTAGCTATGATAACTTAGAATATTCCATCATGACGTATCGAAGCTACGTTGGCGGACCAATAGACGGTTATCGCTACGGCATGAGTGACGCTCCTCAATCCTACATGATCGCCGACATTGCTGGTCTGCAGCAGATGTATGGAGCAGACTACTCCACAAATAATGGCCACACGACATACAAATGGCAGCCAGGTTCAGGTGTCACGCTAGTGGACGGCCAAGCGGGCATTCTTGCTTCGGGGAGAGAGATTTTCGCAACCATCTGGGATGGCGGTGGAGTCGATACATTCGATCTCACCGCTTATTCGACAAGTCTGAAGGTGGATCTTCGTCCCGGCATGGCGTCCCTCTTCAGCTCGGCTCAGGCTGCATATCTTGGTGGCGGCCCTAACGGCGGCTACGCGCGGGGCAATATCTATAATGCCCTTCTGTACAAGGGTAATACTGCCTCTTTGATTGAGAATGTGAAAGGCGGCGGAGCCGCCGATTCAATCATTGGCAATCAGGTGAATAACACCCTTTCGGGATATTCGGGAAACGACACGCTTAGCGGTGAAGCCGGAAACGACACACTCATTGGAGGACTAGGTGGGGATCGCCTGTACGGCGGAATTGGCATTGATACGGCGTCCTATGCCGCAGCAAGCGCTGCGGTTATCGCCAGTCTCTATTCGCCTTCGATCAACCGGGGCGAGGCCGCGGGTGACATTTATTCTTCGATCGAGAATCTGATTGGTTCGTCCTACGGGGATACCTTGCATGGCGATAAGGGAAGCAACCGCCTAAACGGCGGGGCTGGCAACGACACTCTGAACGGCGACGACGGAAACGACCTACTATTCGGCGATACAGGTGCCGACAGACTTTACGGCGGAAACGGGTCGGATACTGCGATTTACGAAACCGCTACCGGTGCCGTATCTGCCAGTTTGGCGTCTTCCACAAATAACACGGGTGACGCCAAAGGAGATATCTACTCTTCAATCGAGAATTTGACAGGCAGCAAATATAGCGACCGCCTGGAGGGCAATTCGGCCGCGAACGTACTTTCGGGAGGCGAAGGCAATGACACCTTGATAGGCGGGGCGGGAACTGACAGGCTTTTGGGTGGAAGCGGATCGGATACTGCCTCTTATGTCACGGCGAGAGTAGGCGTAAGGGCGAGTTTGGTGTCGCCGAGCACCAACATCTCCGATGCCGCTGGAGATGTTTATTCGTCAATCGAAAACTTGATGGGTAGCAAATACAATGACCAACTTTATGGGGACGCTGGCGCTAACATTTTGTCTGGCGGGGCCGGCCACGATATCCTCGCTGGCGGAGCTGGTGCCGACCGCTTGGGGGGCAATGACGGAAATGACAAGCTATATGGTCAAGCCGGAAACGATGTGATGAATGGTGGCTTGGGCAGTGATACCTTCTACTTCGTTTTTGGTTTCGGGAAGGATTTTATCGAGGACTTCTCCACCATTGCAGGCGACGTCATGCACTTCGCGGCTGATATTTTCTCCGATCTTTCTTCCCTGCTGGACGCGGCGGTTCAACAGGGACAAGACACGATTATTGTCCACGACGCGAATAACGTGCTGACTTTGAAGAACGTTTCGCTAAGTAACCTGCAGAACGACGACTTCGTCTTCGTATAATAATTAGCTAGCGGGTCTTTTGGCTTGGTGCCGCTATGGTAGTCGAAGCCTCTACCTTCTCAAGCAGACCTCCAAACAGCATCGATGATCGCCTCATCGGCGCCGTCTAGGGATAGTTGCAAGGTTTAAATTCCACGCGTGGTCACGGCGTTTCAGCCGGGTTCTAGCCGGCCGCAACAAACCGCTCTATTTACGGCGGGCATGCCGCCGGCGATCCTCCAAGCCCGCCATTTATATCCGCAAGCAATTTGGCAATCTCCCGCTTTTCACAGAAATTGAGATCTTATCACCGCGGTCCAGATCAGCCAAATGCTGCTTCCCACGATATTGCCTCGAGCCGGCAGGGTTTTGATATCACACGATTACGAAGTCCCGGTATGTTAGCGAGAGGTTTGGGTCGAGTTCGGCAAACAGGATCCGCCCACCGGAAGCGCTGCCATTGCTGTCGTAAAACAGATCGCCGCTGTCGCGTTCGTAGATCAGAAAGTCGTTGGCATCACGCGCAAGGCCGGTCGTGTTGCTGACGAACATGCTGGACGAGATGGCGCCATTCGACGTGAAGCGGGTGAAGATGGCGTTGTCCAGTTCAATTGCATCGTAGGTGACGTTGAAGTCGTCGATCAGATCGACATTGCCGGAAGAACTGAGCCCGGTATTGAAGAGAAACCTGTCGTACCCGCTGCCGCCGATGAGCCTGTCATTGCCGCTGCCACCGGAAAGCCGGTCATTGCCGGAACCACCGCTCAGGAGGTCATTGCCGGAACCACCAAGCACAGTGTCATTGCCGGTTTCGCCGTAAAGCGAATCGTTGCCGGAATCGCCGTAGATGTAATCGTTGCCGCCGCTGCCCCAGAGCTTGTTGCTACCGATCGAGCCGTAGAGCTTGTCGGCCGCACCACTTCCGACTGCGTTCTCGATGCTGACGAGGGTCTCCTCGTAATTGGTGCCCTTGGTATAGGCATAGCCATCGCGAAGGTCGACCACCACGCCGGAACCAGCCAGATCCGGATCATCGTCCTGCAGTTCATAGCTAATCACATCGGTGCCGGAGCCACCGTTGAAATAGTTATTGAACCCGACAGAGTAGAAGCTATCGTTGCCGATCTCACCGTAATAGTCGCTGTGGAAGGTCGAAACTTCAAACACGTCGTTCCCGTCGTAACCACGCACGACGTCGTAGTAGTCGGGATTGGTGGAAAATCCGATGGTGGAATAAAAATCGTTGCCGGTTCCCAGATCGATCTCGTTGCCGCCCTCGTAGACGTTATAGACCCGATCGTCGCCTGCCCCGGCGGCCACCCAATTCCATCCGCCGTTGGAGCCACCGACATTCAGGTAGATGCGATCGTTGCCACCATAGGCATAAATATCGAGCTCGTACCCGTAGTCGTCCTGATAGATGGTGTTGGCGTAGTCATTGCCCCGCACGATTGCCATATCTCACTCCTGGTATTTGGTCCTGCGCCTTGGGTAGCATCGACAAGATGAACAGCAGCAGAACGGCAAATTCATCCGCATAGTGCGGCTATCAATATAGTCCCCTGCCGCGCCGCGCCCGTTGCCACACCATGCCAGTCTTCTGACCGAAATCGGCCTCGTCTTTCCACCAAATCTCCGTCGACGTTCCGTCCGCTAGGTCGCCCAGAGGCGGCTCTTAATGAAGGAGATGTTTTTTGAGCAATCGTGATCTCACCACTTCAGGCGCCACTGGATCAACGCCGGATCTGGCCCTGCCTTCGATGATCTCAGCCAACGTCACCTTCTGGGCAGCAGACCAGCGAGGTTCCAGTTCGGCAAACCACAGGCGCGTTGAGGCCGTCGAACCTGCTGCGTTGAACTCTTGGATCTAGTCGCCCATCCGGCGGCGTCTTCACCTTTTCCGTTGTCGGCTTCGTCCTTATGAGTCTGTTCTGCGGCCACCTGCCTAGACGGGACTGGTGGTGCGCCATAACAAGCGCTGCCTCTGGCTCCCCTTCTGACGAATTGATCGTTACCTATATGCCAGTATGGACCCAGGAGACCGTGGCTGGGGCGCCAGGATTCGAACCTGGGAATGCCGGTACCAAAAACCGGTGCCTTACCGCTTGGCGACGCCCCAACACTTGCGGGCGGAAAATCGGATCAAACCGCCCCGGCAGGTGGCTTGCTCTAGCAAAGCTTGTTCAGCCTCTCAACGGCTAACTTCACGATTTTCCATTTTTCCGATGCGCATTTTTGAATGCACCGCGGCAGAAGCGGTGATAGATGCTCGTAGTAAGAGACGAGGATCACACACGCTGAGGCCGGCATGGCAGAGGATCTCACCTTCGATATGGAATTTTCCCCTGCCTACGGGACGCCGGTGCCTGTTGCCGACGGTGTCGAGCGGTTGACCGTCAACAACCCCTCCCCATTCACATTCCATGGAACCAATACCTATATCGTCGGAAGCTCATCCGTGGCCGTCATCGATCCCGGCCCCGAGAACGAGGCACATTTTGACGCCCTGATGGCGGCACTCAAAGGGCGCGAAGTCACCCATATCTTCGTCAGCCACACGCATCGCGACCATTCTCCGCTTGCCCGACGGCTTAAGGAGGCAACCGGAGCAGTAACCGTCGCCGAAGGGCCGCACCGGGCCGCTCGTCCGCTACACGTCGGCGAAACCAATCCCTTCGCGGAAAGCTCGGATATCGACTTCGTCCCCGACATTGCGGTCGCAGACGGAGAAACGATCGAGGGGGACGGCTGGGCGCTTTCCGCCCTTCATACGCCAGGCCACACGGCCAATCATGCGGCCTTCGCGCTTGAAGGGACGGGCGTGGTTTTTTCCGCCGATCACGTCATGGCCTGGGCGACGACGATCGTGGCGCCGCCGGACGGCTCGATGGCCGATTTCATGACCTCGGTCGACAAGCTGCTTGAGCGGGACGACAAGATCTTTTTCCCCGGCCACGGCGGTCCGGTAAAAGAGCCGACGTCGTTCCTTCGCGGCCTTCGCACCCACCGCCGCATGCGCGAGCGTGCCGTCCTGGAGCGCATTCGCGCGGGCGACCGGCTGATCCCGGATATGGTGAAGGTAATCTATGCCAGCACCGATCCGCGCCTGCACGGCGCGGCCGCCCTTTCCGTGCTGGCGCATCTGGAAGACCTCGTCGAAAAAGGCCGCGTCGTCACCGAAGGCCCGCCTTCCTTGGTGGGCACCTATTGGCTCGCCTGAGGAGAGTACGATGATCGGCCAGTCCTACAGCTATCGCTGCGACCCCGCCGTGCCCGGCTTCGATGATACCGGGCCGGTCATCATCTTCGACGGCGAATGCGTGTTCTGCTCCGGCTGGGTGAAATTCCTTCTCAAGCACGACCGGCGTGGCCGCTATCGGTTCCTCACCGCACAGTCGCCGCTCGGTAACGCGCTTTACCGGCACTACGGCCTGGAAACCCGCAAGTACGAGACCAATCTGCTGCTCGACGGAGGCCGGCCTTATTTCAAGTCGGATGCCACGCTGCGGGTGCTGGGTTCCCTCGGCATGCGATGGTCGCTCATGCGGTTCCTGTCCGTCCTGCCTCGGTCATTCCGCGACTGGGGTTATGACATCATCGCCCGGAACCGTTACCGGATCGCCGGCAGACGCTCGTCCTGCTTCGTGCCAACGGCCGCAGATAAACATCGTTTCCTCGCGTAAAGCGCCGACCCGGTCGTCAGTTGCCGGCGATACCCAAGAGTTCGGTGTCGAGTCGATCGAGGAAGTCTTCGGCAATCGCTTCACCCATGCCAAGGTCATGCGGTCCATAACGGGAGGCGACGCGGATATCGACCGAAGTGGTCTCGGCATCTTCGCGCAGACGGATAACGAGATCGAAGCGCAGTCCGAGAACCAGCGTGCGGGCCTCTCCCTGAAGCAGGACGTCGCCGGCATTGCCGAAAACGGTGGTGAGCGACGGCTCGGGACGCGGCAGCGGGATCGGCGCCAGATCCGGCACCGGGGCCTGCTCGTCCTCGGGCGCAGGCCGCTCGGCGATATCCGGCGCGATCAGTTCCACTCCTTCCCTGCGCGTCACCGAAATGCGAGCGGAAAGCATAGCCTTCTGCACGCCTTCATAGACGCGATCGAGAGCACCTTCATACCGGCGGCCGGTCAGACCCGGATAGGCGGCAAACTGCGCACGCCTGTCGGCCGGCGTGACAGAAGCCGGTCGCGGCAGCCATTGCTGTTTCGCGTTCGGCTCGGCGATCCATGTCGGCGGGTCGACAATGTCCGTCGAAATATCGAAAAGCGGCGGCAGCGTGTAATAATAGAGCGTACCGGTCGCAACGACCCCGAGCGGCACCGCTGCGTAGAAGAGGCCCTTGGCGGCTGCGACGCCGCCTTCCGCACCCACCTGCCAGAGCCGCGTCAGCCCGATCAACGACAACGGCACGGAGACTGCCGCAATCGCCGCGGCAAGGAAGGTCAAAGACAAAAAATCCGGTGTCGTCAGCGGGCCGAATCGATGGGCAAGTGTCGCGATGGCGAAAAGCACGAGCGCGGAAAGTCCCAGCCTTCTTGCAGCATAGGCCGAATGGGAAACGGGCCGGACAAAACGGACGGTCATGCTGACACGAGGCTCACGACAATATGAGGACACCGGCACTTATATCTAAAGCAGCCATTCTTAAATGGAAATCGCTTTGTTCGTCCCTTTGCACAAGGAGATCCGCCCATGCGCAATACCGGTATCTTCAGCATCATCCTCTTGTCCTTGCTTGTGACCGCTTGCCAATCCTCCCCAGGCTTTTCGCGGGCAGACCGTTCGGTATTTCAATCCACCGACAATTGACGGGGGCGAGCCTGAAGCAGGTTCAGACATGGTGCGGGCAGTCGTTCTTGTGTAAAAAAGGCGAAGTCGGGTGTCGCACCCTACATCTTTCCTTGGGAGTTTCCGTCATGCGCCTTCGTCGTCCTCTCCTGCTTGCAGCGCTCGCCTTGCCGCTTGCGGCTTGCCAGACCATGACGCCGGAGGAGCGCCGCGCAGCCGACGAGACCACCTGCGCAGGCTATGGCTTCCGGCGCGGCTCCGAAGCGATGGCGCGCTGCGTGCTGGACCTGGAGCTCGACCGCCGGGCGGAGTCGCGTGCCTTCCAGGCCCGCAGCAGTTCGATGATGTGGCGCCCTATGGTCGTCGAGCGGCGCGTGATCGTCGAAAGACGGTAGGCGTAAGGGCAACTTGACGCTGACCGGAACACATTACAGCGTCACGCTCATGTGATAGGGCTGAGCTTCGGGAAAAATTTTCCGCAGGCTGTAACCGATCGCACCAGGCTTCCGAATACCAACGAGACAGCATGACCATCGCCCATTCGGAAGAAGCCCTGAAGACGCTGATGCTTCTATCCCTGGATGGGGACGAGGCAGCCTACCGGCGTTTGCTGAACGCTCTGCGCGTCCTGCTCGTCGGTTACTACAGCCGCAGGATGGGCGCGGCGACGAGAGCGGATATGGAAGACCTTGTCCAGGAGACATTGCTGGCGCTGCATTCCCGGCGAGCAACATACGATCGCAATCGCCCGTTCACGTCCTGGTTCTTCTCGATCGCGCGCTACAAGCTGATCGACCACCACCGTGGTCGCGGTGGGCGGATGATGGCGGAGGTGGAACTCGGCGAGGATTTTGAAAGCGGTTTCAGCGAAGATGCGGTGACCGCCCGCATGGATGTCGAGCGGCTTCTCGACAGCCTGCCGGCAAGACAACAGGAAATCATCCGTCAGGTGAAACTGGAGGGGCAATCGGTCGCCGACACAGCAAGCCGCACCGGCCAATCCGAATCGGCAGTCAAGGTAGGCATCCACAGGGGCCTGAAGGCATTGGCGGAGAAATTGCGAGGCGAAACGTGAAACGGACAGACGATATCATCGACAGCCTGGTGAAGGACCTTAAGCCGGTGGCGCCCCGCGCGCTGGAGCGGCGCTTGGCGCTTGACCTCGTCGCTACTCTTGCCGTTTCGCTGCTCCTCATGCTGACGATCCTGGGCTTGCGCGTCGATATGAGCGAGGCGCTGATGCTGCCCGTCTTCTGGATCAAGTCCGCCTATAACGCACTGCTTGCAGTCGTCGCGCTCCTCGCGGTCTACCACCTCGCCCGCCCGGACGGTTCGGAGGGACGCTTCTTTGTCCTGATTGCCGTGATCTTCCTGGCCATGGCAGTCGCCGCCGCAATCCAGCTGATGATGTCTCCGAGTGAGACCTATCGGGTCCTCATCTTGGGGTCCTCGGCGTTGCACTGCCCCTTCCTGATCTTCGCCTTCGCACTTCCGGTCCTTGCCGGAAATATCTTGTGGTTGCGTCGAGCGGCACCGACCGATCTGCGCCTGACGGGGCTTATAGCGGGCATTGCCGCCGGCGCGGCGGGTGCCTGGGTTTATTCCTGGTTCTGCACCGAAAACGGCATGCCTTTCGTGCTGATTTGGTATTCCCTCGGAATTCTGATGACCGGCCTTATCGGCGCTCTCATCGGCCCCCGCCTGCTCCGCTGGTAGGGGGAGGTAAGACCACGCCTCGATCAGCGGCGGTATTGAAGTTCGATTTTTACGCTCTCCGGCCCGTAGACAAAAATCTGGCCTATATCGGTACCCGGTATGGCATCGTGTTCGAAGCGGTAACCGGTCGCCTCGATATCCCTGACGGCGATATCACGGTCATAAAACGCAAAGGCCACGTGATCATAGATGCCAACAGGAGGATCATCTTTCCGATCAACGGGAGGCAGATGAATGCAGGAATGGCCATCGAGATAAAGCCAATGCCCTGGGAAAGGGAACGGCGGACGAAAGCCTTCCTTCACTCCCAACACCTTTTCGAGGAACGCCATCATCGGCCCCGGATCGCGGGTGCGGATCGTTACATGGTCCAAGCGCGGCATCTGGTCCTCCCCGTCGCCCCCGTTCACTCACAGACAAATTCTGCCACAGCCGTCGCCTGAAAACGACTCCTCATTCGATTCCGGCCAAAGACCTCCGGCAGATGAACAGGCTGAGGTCGGTCAGAAATTTCTCATCTCGTAATGCGGGATGCCGACTTCGAAGAACTCCTCGCCAAAGGTTTTGAAGCCGAAGCGTTCGTACATTGCTGTCTTGTCGCTTTGCGCCGACAGGCAAAAACGGTTGTCGCGCGCAGTCCGGTGGACATCCATGGCATGGCGGATCATGGCGCTTGCAATTCCCTTGCCGCGCCAGGCATGGCTGACGACAACCCGTCCGATCCTGACGAAGTCGTCGGCGTAGATCAATCGGAGCGTGCCGCAAACTTCGCCGGAGAGGATCGCCACGAAATGAAAGGCCGTCAGATCGTCGGCATCGAACTCCATATCCGCCGGCACGTTCTGCTCGACGATGAAGACCTCGCGACGCAGCCGAAAACCCTCGTTGCAGAGCGTGCTGAAAACCGGCACGGCAAGCACGGTAACCGGGTTCATGGTTTTTTCCCCTCTATCGCCGCCTGGGCCGCCGCAAGCCTGGCAATCGGCACGCGGAAAGGCGAACAGGAGACATAGTCAAGCCCGGCGTCTTCGCAGAAGCGGATCGATGCCGGGTCGCCGCCATGCTCGCCGCAAATCCCGAGCTTCAGGTCGTGTCGTGTCCTGCGGCCGCGTTCGGCGGCCAGTCTGATCAGTTCTCCAACGCCGTCGAAATCCAGAGAAATGAACGGATCGTGCTCAATGATGCCCTTGCGCTGGTAGGTCGGGATGAAGGTCGCCGCGTCATCGCGCGAAATCCCGAACGTCGTCTGGGTAAGGTCGTTGGTGCCGAAGGAGAAGAACTGTGCTGTCTCGGCAATCACATGGGCACGGATCGCAGCCCGCGGCAACTCGATCATCGTGCCGGCGAGGTAAGCGATCGGCGTGCCGCTTTCCTTGGCAACATCATCGGCAACCCGGTCGATGACACCTTTCACGTAATCGAGTTCGGTGCGAAGGCTGACGAGCGGCACCATGATTTCAAGCTCCACGGGCTCGCCGGTTTCTAATGCGGCGGCCACGGCAGCCTCGAAAATAGCGCGGGCCTGCATCTCGGCAATCTCGGGATAGGAGATCGCCAGACGGCAGCCACGATGGCCGAGCATCGGGTTGAACTCATGGATAGCGTCGATGCGTCGGGCCAGAAATGCCGGCGGCATGCCCATGGCCTTGGCGACATCGGCAATCTCGGCCTCCGTCTTAGGCAGAAATTCGTGCAGCGGCGGGTCAAGCAGGCGGATCGTCACCGGCAGGCCGTGCATGATGGTGAAAAGCTCGGTGAAATCCGAGCGCTGCATCGGCAGGAGTTTCGCAAGAGCTGCCCGGCGGCCGTTTTCGTCTTCCGCAAGGATCATCTCGCGCATCACATGGATGCGGTCACCCTCGAAGAACATGTGCTCGGTGCGGCAAAGGCCGATGCCTTCGGCGCCGAACGAGCGGGCAGCCCGTGCATCCTGAGGCGTATCGGCATTGGTGCGTACGGTCATGCGGCGGTTCTTGTCGGCCCAGGCCATCAGCTTGCCGAAATCGCCGGAAAGCGCCGGCTGAATCATCGGCACCGTTCCCTGCAACACCTGGCCGGACGAGCCATCGATGGTGATCGTGTCACCCCGCTTCAGCGTGATGCCGCCGACGCCGATCAAAAGTTCGTTGCGAAGGTCGACACGCATCGAACCAGCGCCGACCACGCAAGGGATACCCATGCCACGGGCGACCACCGCTGCGTGGCTGGTCATGCCGCCGCGTGTGGTGAGAATTCCTTCGGCCGCATGCATGCCGTGAATGTCTTCCGGGCTCGTTTCGATCCGAACCAGGATGACCTTGCGGCCCTCCGATTCCGCTGCCACCGCCTCTTCGGCGGTGAAGACGATCTCGCCGGTGGCCGCGCCCGGCGACGCCGGAAGGCCCGAACCGATTATATGACGTTCAACCCGCGGATCGATGGTGGGATGCAGCAGTTGATCCAGAGAAGGAGGCTCGATCCGGCAGATCGCCTCCTCCTCGGAGATCAGTCCCTCCTCCACCATATCGACAGCGATCTTCATCGCCGCGCGGGTGGTGCGCTTGCCCGAACGGGTCTGCAGCATCCAGAGCGTTCCCCGCTCGATGGTGAATTCGAGGTCCTGCATGTCGCGGTAATGGGCTTCCAGCCGTTCGCAGATCGCCTTGAATTCTAAAAAAGCCTCCGGCATCAGCTTTTCCATCGAGGGCTTTTCGGAGCCCGACGCGATGCGCCCCTCTTCGGTGATCGACTGCGGCGTGCGGATGCCGGCGACGACATCCTCGCCCTGGGCATTCACCAAAAACTCGCCGTAAAGCGCCCTTTCGCCTGTCGAGGGGTTGCGGGTGAACGCAACCCCCGTTGCCGACGACGAGCCGAGGTTGCCGAACACCATGGTCTGGACGTTGACGGCCGTACCCCATTCTTCGGGAATGCGGTGGAGGGTCCGGTAGGTCAGCGCACGCGGGTTCATCCAGCTCGAAAACACCGCCGCAATCGCCTTCCACAGTTGGATATGCGGATCCTGCGGAAAGCTCTCTCCCAACTCCTCTTCGATGATCTTCTTGTAGAGGCCGACGACATGCTGCCATTCGACCGCGGAAAGATCGGTATCGTAATCATGGCCGAAACGGGCCTTTTCGTCCTCCAGGATCTCCTCGAACACTTCGTGATCAAGGCCCATGACGACGTCGGCATACATCTGGATGAACCGCCGGTAGCTGTCCCAGGCAAAGCGGGCATCGCCGGCGTCGTGACCAAGCGCCTGCACCGTCTCGTCATTAAGGCCGAGATTGAGGACGGTATCCATCATGCCAGGCATGGAGGCGCGCGCACCGGAGCGGACGGAGAGCAGAAGCGGCTTGGTCGAGCCCCCGAAGCTGCGCCCCGTCAGGCCCTCCATGGCAGCGATGCCCTCGAGAACCTGGCTTTTCAGGTCATCGGGAAGGGTCCGGCCATGTTCAAAATAATGGGCGCAAGCATTTGCGATGATGGTCATACCCGGCGGCACAGGCAAGCCAAGGCTCGCCATCTCGGCGAGATTTGCGCCCTTTCCACCTAACCGCTCAAGGTCGACGGCGCGGCCCTCGGCCTCGCCACCGCCGAAGCGATAGACCCACTTCATCATGCTGCCCTCCACCCGATGCAGTCTGTTTTTCGCCATAACTACAGGTTTTACGACGGTTTGGAAACGCAGTAGGCAAGGATTATGTTGCAACGCAGCAAATAAAAGCTGCAGCGCGGATGGATAGCAGGTTTCTTGGAAAACAAGCTTTGCGGGGCCGGATCACAGGCGGCCCCGCAAAGCCTTCCGTCCGAGACAGGAAACCCGGACGGGGGGTCTAAGGCTCCGACGTGAGCGCCGGAGCACCAGGAAGTTCAATGGACTTCCTCCGAATTCAACAAGACAACAATAGCCGAAAATTTCAATCACCCATATGGGTGATTCTACTTAATTGGTGAGCATTTTTCCTAGGCACATTAAATTTGCTCAGCTTGCCTCACGCAACAGTTCCGCCGTCTGCAAGTCGACGGACACAAGCTGGGAGACACCTTGCTCCGCCATCGTAACACCGAAAAGCCTGTTCATCCGCGCCATGGTTATGGGGTTGTGCGTGATAATGATGAAGCGGGTTTCGGTGGACGCCGCCATTTCGTCCATGAGATTGCAGTAACGCTCCACGTTATGGTCGTCGAGCGGCGCATCCACTTCGTCCAGAACGCAGATCGGCGCGGGATTGGTGAGGAAAACCGCAAAGATCAGTGCCATGGCGGTCAGGGCCTGTTCGCCGCCTGAAAGCAGCGTCATGGTCTGTGGTTTCTTGCCCGGCGGGCGCGCAAGGATTTCAAGCCCGGCTTCAAGCGGATCGTCCGATTCGATAAGCTGCAGTTCCGCCGTGCCGCCGCCGAAAAGGTGCGTGAAGAGCCGCTGGAATTCCGCGTTGACCACATCAAAAGCCGCCAGCAGACGCTCACGACCTTCACGGTTCAGGCTCTGGATCGCCCCGCGCAGCTTGCGAATCGCGTCGATCACATCGGCGCGCTCGCGCATCAATGTATCGAGCTTGTCGGAAAGCTCCTTCTGCTCTTCGTCGGCACGAAGATTGACGGCTCCCAGCCGCTCGCGCTCCATCCGCAACCGGTCGACCTCCCGCTCGATCTCCCTGATATCGGGCATCGGCGCATCGGGTTTCAGTCCGGCAAGGCGCAGGACGTCATGGGGCGCAACGTTCAAGGTCTCGCGGATGCGGCTTTCGCTTTCGTGGCGCTTTTCGGCAGCGGAGACTAAACGTTCCTCGGCGCGGCCGCGTCTTTCGCGAACTTCGGCCAGTTCGGACAGCGCGGTGACAGCAATTCGATCCGCCTCACGCTGACGCGTTTCAGCCTCGGCAAGCCGGTCAGCGGCAGCGCGCCGCATGTCGTCGGCCTTCTGCAGCTGCGAAAGCAGCGCGCGCCGCTTGTCGTCAAGCTCCTCGGGAGCGGCTTCGAGATCGGCGATTTCCTCGCGGGCCTCGTCCTCGCGCTCACGCAGGCTTGCGATGTGACCGGCAGCACTCGCCGCTCGGGTGGTCCACGCGGCGCGTTCCTGAGCGATCGCCGACAGGCGGCGCTTGCGGCCTTCCGTCTCGCGGCTCAGCCCCTCGTAGCGGGCACGTGCCTCGGCGAGCAAGCTGCGATCGGTCGCAACCACCAACTGCTGCTCGCGCAGCCGGTTATCGATATCGGAAATATCCGGAGCATCTTCCAGTTCAACGCGCGCATTCTCCTCCTGAACGCCCAGATCCTCAATCTGCCCGCTGATCTGATTGACGGCCTCGGCGATCACGTCACGGCGGCGCATCAGGTCGCCAGCAGCGCGTTCGGCCGAAGCAAGTGCATCGCGCGCTTCGGAAAGCTGCCGCGCAGCAAGGCGGCCGCCTTCGCGGGCATCGGCAAGCTGGCGCTCCCGAGCCCCGATTTCGGACGCGGCGGCGGCAAGTGCCACCTCGGTTTCCGACAGGACGATCCGTGCCTCGTCGATTTCCGCCTCAAGCTCGGAGAGCCGGTTCTTCTGAGAAAGGCGCAGGGCGGCGGCGCCAGGCGCTTCCGAACCGGTGACGTGACCGTCCCAGCGATAAACGGCGCCTTCCTTCGTCACCAGACGCTGGCCGGGATGCAGGAGCCGGATTAGGTTCGGGGCATCAGCTTCGGAAATGAGGCCGATCTGCGCCAGGCGGCGAGCAAGTTCCGGCGGAGCCGTAACATGGGCGATCAGTGGCTTTGCGCCCGGCGGTAGGTCCGGATCGCTTGAGCCATCGCCGTTCAACGACCAATAGGTCGGTGCGTTGGCATCGACTGGGCTTTCCAGATCATCGCCCAATGCGGCTCCAAGTGCTGCCTCGTAACCGCGGTCGACGCGGATCATTTCGGCAACAGCAACGAAATCGCCAGAAGCGGCGCCGGCCGCAAGCATCCTGGAGATCGTACGCGCTTCGGTTTCCAAGCCGTTCAGTGCGGAGCGGGCCGCTTCCACCGGGCCGCGGGCTGCCAATTCATCCGCACGCGCCGACGCGAGTGCGGCTTCGACTTCCTCGGCAACCGCGGCTGCATCCTCGACCGCGAATTCGGCTGCCTCCACCGCTTCGCGCTTTTCGGCCGGGTCATCAAGTCCTGAGAGGCGATCGTTGATTGAGTCGAGCTCGCGCCTGGAGTCGCCAAGCTGCCGGTCGAGACGCTGGCGGCGCTCGGCAAGATCGCGGATTGCCCGCTCCAGCTGGTTGCGTCCAGCAGCCGCTTCCGCTCGCTCGGCGGTGATGGCGGAAAACAGCTTCTCGCTTTCGCCAAGTTCGGCCGCCGCAGCCTCAAACGCCGCATGCAGCTCTTCGGCCTGCACACCGGACTCGGCCAGAATCTCGCTGAGCTCGGCCTCTTCCTGGTCGAGCTTTTCCAAAAAAACCGCATTGTCAGCGGCCAGTTGCTCTTCGCGGCGGATATCCTCGCCGAGCTGTGCAAGGCGGCGTGTCAGTTCATCGCGGCGCTTCAGGAGACGGTTTACCTCCTCCTCCAACTGACCGCGGGCGATCTGCAGGCGCTGGAGCGCGGCCCCCGCCTTTGCCTCTTCCTCGCGCAGTTCCGGCAGCTTCAGGCTGGCGACCGCCTGTTCTTTTGCCGCCTCCATCTGCGCCTGCGCCTTCTCGGCCACGACGACCGTGATCTGGTTCAGCGCGCTTTCCGCTTCGGCTTCGGCCTCCTTGGCCTGCGTCCAGCGGATATGCAGAAGCTGCGCTTCGCGCGAGCGGATATCGGCTGAAAGCGTTTTGAAGCGGTTAGCCTGCCGGGCCTGCCGTTTCAGGCTCTCTATCTGGCTTTCGAGCTGGCTCAGCACGTCGTCGAGGCGTTCGAGATTGGTTTCGGCGGCGCGCAGGCGAAGCTCGGCCTCATGGCGGCGGGAATGGAGGCCGGAGATACCAGCTGCCTCTTCCAAGAGCTGACGGCGAGCCTGCGGTTTCGCCTGGATGAGCTCCCCGATCCGGCCCTGACCGACCATGGACGGCGAGCGCGCGCCGGTCGACGCATCGGCAAAGAGCAACTGCACGTCCTTGGCGCGCGCCTCCTTGCCGTTGATGCGATAGATCGATCCGGCTTCACGCTCGATCCGGCGGCTTACCTGGATTTCATCGGCATCATTGAAAGCGGCGGGCGCGGTGCGGTCGGAATTGTCGAGATAAAGGCCGACTTCGGCAGTGTTGCGGGCCGGGCGGTTGCCGGAGCCGGAAAAGATCACGTCGTCCATGCCGGACGCGCGCATGTTCTTGTAGGAATTCTCGCCCATCACCCAGCGCAACGCTTCGACAAGGTTGGACTTGCCGCAGCCGTTCGGGCCGACCACACCGGTCAACCCGCGTTCGATGACGAATTCCATCGGCTCGACGAAAGACTTGAATCCGACGAGGCGCAGCTTGGTGAACTTCATGCCGCGCCCCTCATCTTCCCTTTAAGGAAGATAAGCTCACAACAGGCTGTCGATGAGCGCTGACATGGATTCAACCGATAGGTCCCCAGAATACTTCTTGCCGTTGATCAGGAAAGTCGGGGTGGAATTCACACCGAAGTCGTCAGCTCCCCGCTTTACGACCGCGTTTACTTCATCGAGAAGCTTCTGGTTCGTCAAGCAAGCTTCGAAACTCTGCTGTGAGTAACCTGCCAGTTTAACACTTTGCAGCAGTGCATTGCGCACATTTCCATCTGCCGGAGCCGCCCAGGCGCGCTGCTGCTTGAAGAGCATCGAGACCATCGGGAAATATTGGGCCGGAGCGGAAAGCTCCTGCGGGTTCTGCGGATTGCAGCGGGCCAGCATGAAGGCCGCCGTCGCGACCGGATCGAACGGGAATTCCCGGATGATGAAACGCACCTTGCCGGTATCGATATACTTGGTCTTGATCGTGTCGAAGGTCTTGTTGTGGAAGTTGGCGCAGTGCGGGCAGGTCATCGACATATATTCGATGACCGTCACAGGCGCCTTCTCCTCACCCAGCGCCATTTCCGGCAGCGGACCCGGCTTGATGGCAGCTGCCATGTCCACGTCGCCCTGGGACTCGGGGAGTTCCTGCGCAAAAGCTTCGGAAACGCCGAGCGGCAAGGCCAGCGCCAAGGCGGCTACGGCAACACCGCCTAAAAGCGCGCGTCTGGTCATGGTGACATCGTTCATCTGCATGGAACACCTGTAAGCGAGAGGTCTCAATATTTTTGACATTCCGTAACGCGACGCCCGAACAGGAACAAGCTGTCGATAGGCAAATCTCTTCAAAGAATTGTGACAAATCAGAGATGTATCAAGGATGAACGCAAGCTTCTTAAGGTCACCGCTTGCTTTTCTTCTGGAGCACGGCGGTGCCAAGCCGCTCGACAGCCTTTTTCAGCGCCTCGCTTTCGATGCCCTCCATCATCGTTTCAAGCCGCTTGGCTGCCTCGCCCTTCAGCGGCGGAGGCTTGCGGGGATGCTTGAAGGTTTGCGAGACGGGCTTTTGGACGATACGTATCTGGCGGACGGCCGGAAAGCCGAAAAAGCCATTGATGCGCGCAATCAACTCGCCCTGGGCGTGGGTCAGAAAAAGGGCGCGGGCGCCTTCGCAAGCGATCGTCAGGACGCCGGCCTGATAGCCGCCGCCTGCGGCAAAACCTTCGTCGCGCCGCGGCCAGGCGATTTTTTCCGGTCGGGTGCAGTCTGCAAAATCCTCGCCGGCGATTTCGTCCCAGGAGCCGAGCAGTGCCGTCGAGATGCCGGCGCGGCGGGCAAGCACCGGATCGATGATGCCGTTTGCCACTTCGGAAATCTGAAACTCCCGTTTTCCTCTCTGGCTGCGCGTCTTTTCCGGGCTGTTCATGCAAAATCCGATCCAGTTGATCGAAAGTCATTATAGAGACCGCAATGCGATTAAGAAAGCGATCGTCGGTCAGGCCTTCGAAGGTTCTTATATCCCTATCTCCCCAGCTTTCCTCGGTATGGCGATTGGCGGACACAGGCGCAGCCACTATCTTCGTTGAAATGACGAGCTCTCCTGTCCTTTCTGCCGATATCCCGCTTTCGCTCCCCGAAAAGCTGCTTGCCTGGTACGACCGGCACCATCGGGAGCTGCCCTGGCGGGTGACACCGGCTGCGGCGAAGGCGGGCGGGCGGGCCGATCCCTATCGTGTCTGGTTGTCGGAGGTCATGCTGCAGCAGACCACCGTGCAGGCGGTCAAACCCTATTTCGCCAAGTTCTTGGCGCTTTGGCCGAAGGTCACGGATCTCGCCGCAGCGCCTGCCGAGGACGTGATGGCCGCCTGGGCAGGGCTTGGTTATTATGCCCGTGCCCGAAACCTGAAAAAGTGCGCCGAGGCGGTGGCCGCCGAGCACCAAGGCATCTTTCCCGATACGGAGGAAGGCCTGCGCGCACTTCCCGGCATCGGCGACTATACGTCCGCGGCGGTTGCGGCAATCGCCTTCAACCGGCGATCCGCAGTCATGGACGGCAATGTCGAGCGTGTGATTTCGAGGCTTTACGCCATCGATGCGCCGCTACCGGGCTCAAAGCCCTTGATGAAGGCGAAGGTTGCTGATTTGACGCCTGCCGACCGGCCGGGGGATTTCGCCCAGGCGATGATGGATCTCGGTGCAACGATTTGCACGCCGAAGCGACCGGCCTGTGCGCTCTGCCCCTTTCGCGAAGACTGTCTCGCCTTCGCAAAACATGATCCGGAACGCTTTCCCGTGAAGGCCGCGAAAAAAGAAAAACCGGTGCGGGTGGGCGCGGCTTTCGTGGCGGTGACGCCTAAGGGCGAGGTGCTGCTGCGGCGGCGGATCGAAAGCGGTTTGCTCGGCGGCATGACCGAGGTGCCGACCACCTCGTGGACCGCGCGTCTCGATGGCGGGACGAGCCCCGACCATGCCCCCTTCCCCGCCGACTGGCAGGCCTGCGGCACGGTCGTCCATGTCTTTACCCATTTCGAGCTCAGGCTTTCCGTCTTCCGGACGCAAACTGAGAAGACAACGGCAGATGACGGATGGTGGGAGCCGGTCACAAATCTTGAGGCCCAGGCACTGCCGACCGTCATGAAAAAAGTCATCGCAGAGGCTATCCCACGAGCCTTCGAAAAACTTCCGAACTGATTCTCATCCGGGGAGACATATGACGGCCAAGATCGAGCACATCGTTTTCGACATCGGCAAGGTGCTGATCCACTACGACCCGAACATCCCCTACAGCCGCATTATACCGGACGAGGAAGAACGCAAATGGTTCTTCCTCAATGTCTGCACCCATGAATGGAACCTCGAGCAGGACCGCGGCCGCAGGTGGGAGGAAGCCGAGGCGCTGCTGATTAAGAAATATCCCGAACGCGAAGAGCAGATCCGTGCCTTCCGCAAGCATTGGCACGAGATGGTGCCGCATGCCTACGACGGCTCCGTCAAAATCATGGAAGACCTGATCGACAGGGGCCGGGACGTTACGATGCTGACGAATTTTGCGGCCGACACGTTCACCCATGCCAGGGAACTGTTCCCCTTCCTGAACAAGCCGCGCGGAGTAACGGTTTCAGGCGAGATCGGCCTGATCAAGCCGGACGTAGCGATCTACGAAAAACATGCCCGTGACTTCGGCCTTAAACCGGAAGCGACGATCTTCATCGATGATTCCGTCGCGAATGTGGAAGGCGCCCGCGCCGCCGGCTGGCAGGCGGTGCATTTCAAGGATGCGGAGCAATTGGAAAAAGACTTGAGGAGCAGGAACATCGACATCTAAAACGGTCGACCTGGCAGAGCTCTTCACTTGCTTAAAGGCTCTTCATGATTCCTTCGCCCTGCCAGCCCGGGAGAAACCGCCATGCCGAGGAACACGGTCATCGCCCGATTGAGTCGCAACAAATCCTCATCATCGAGCCGTCCGACCTGCACACCCAGCTTCACTCGGGGGACTGTCGTAATCTTGTCCACCATCAGGCGACAGACCGAGCGCAGGCCGTTGCGCTCGTTCGGCTCGACGATGAGACGAAACAGCGGCGCGTCGGTAGGGTCGGTTGTGAAAGCGCAAATCGTAATCGAGTCGGTGGCGTCGAAGCTGTCGTCCTGCACGATCACAACGGGGCGCGGCTTTGCTGCATAATCCTTGCCTCCGGAAACAGTCCAAACTTCACCGCGTCTCATTCATCGCCCCAGTTCGACACCGCGTCGATGAATGCCTGATCCTCATGGGCGTGAGCGCTTGCGGCAACTGCCTCAGACTGTCGATGTGCCTGGTCCCGGAAAGAGGGAGCACGAACATCCGGCACCCAAATCTGAATAGGCCGCAAGCCTTGCGCGCGCAGCCGGTCGCGATGCTCACGCACCTTCACCCGCCCGGGCTTGGATTTTGATACTGTCGCCATGGTCAGGGCTCCTGAACGCTGGTTACATGTAACATATCAGAACTACCAGCCGAACGCCACTCCTCCCATCAGCGTGAGAACGCGGTCAGGTCGACGCAGAAGGCGCCCGCGCTGCCGGCTGGCAGGCGGTGCATTTCACGGATGCCGATCAGTTGAAAGAAGATCTCGCCGCTCGCGGCTTGGGGGTCTGACCAAAAAGATAATGACGCCCGGGGTCAGCCTCCCCGGGCGTCAATTATCCTCGTCCGGGACTAGAGGTACAAAACCGGACAAGGAATGGTGGATCTGACAGGGACTGGTGGATCAGTCCAATTTTGCCAGATCATTCCGGATGATGGCCCTCAGCGCATCGATCGGCCTCAAGGACCGGCCGTCGTCGAAGTGCCAGAAGGTCCAACCGTTACACGCGTCAAAGCCCTGCACCTTGGCGCCAAGGCGATGAATGGATCCGGCCTCGCCGTTTGCCGCGAGCGTCCCGTCGGCGCGGATGATTGCGCTGTAGCGGCGGCGTTCGTCGGTCAGAACCTGGCCGGGCCGGACGAGACCTGCTTCAAGCAGCGTGGTGAAGGCGACGCGGGGTTCGGCTTTCTTGCCGGTCATGACCGTCAGTTCGGCCTTGCCCAGCGGTTCGACAGCTTCGATACGGGCGGCGGCCGCATCGATATAGTCCTGTTCGCGCTCGATGCCGACAAAATTGCGGCCGAGGCGCTTTGCCACCGCACCAGTCGTGCCGGAACCAAAGAACGGGTCGAGGACCACGTCGCCGGGTTTCGTCGAGGCCATGATGACGCGGGCGAGCAGCGCTTCCGGCTTCTGGGTCGGGTGGACCTTCTTGCCATCCTCGCCTTTCAGGCGCTCGTTGCCCGAGCAGATCGGGAAAAGCCAATCGGAACGCATCTGCACATCGTCGTTGGATGCCTTCAGGGCATCGTAGTTGAACGTGTAGCTCTTGGCCTTCGCGTCGCGGCTCGCCCAGATCATCGTCTCATGGGCGTTCTGGAATCGGCGACCCTTGAAGTTCGGCATCGGGTTGCTCTTGCGCCAGACGATGTCGTTCAGCAGCCAGAAGTTCAGATCCTGCATCATCGCGCCGACGCGGAAGATATTGTGATAGGAGCCGATGACCCAGATCGTTCCATGCGGCTTCAGGACGCGGCGGCAGGCAAGCAGCCAGGCGCGAGTGAAGGCGTCATAGGCCTCGAACGAGGCAAACTGGTCCCATTCATCGTCGACGGCATCCACCAGTGACTGATCAGGGCGATGCAAGGTGCCGCCGAGCTGAAGATTATAGGGCGGATCAGCAAAGATCGCATCGACGGAGTGATCCGGCAGGGCTTCCAGAGCGGCGACGCAATCGCCCTTGATGATGGAGTTGAGCCAGGTGTCCGGACGGACCTGTTGCTTCAGGTCGGCCAGCGGAAGAACTGCTGCCATTTTTTTACTCGCTACGCTGTACTCGGTACGAATTTACTGACTGTTATGGTTACCTACTTTGGTTACCAAAGCCTGAAGCGCTGGACGATTTCGAGAAAAATTTACGCAGGCGGCCGAACGGTGAAGCCGGCTCATCGGCTTCACCTCAAACTGCCTAGATTTGCTAAGCGGCATGCGCCGCGCGGCTGTCGGTCGGCGCCTCGTCGCGCTCGAACATGCCGTAGTCGCGCAAGACGTGGCCGATGCGCAGCCGGTAGTCTGCGAAGATGCCGTTGCGCCCTGCCCTTTGCGCGGCGCGGTGGGATTCGAGATTGCGCCAGTGGCGCACAGCTTCCTCGTCCCGCCAGAAGGAGAGCGAGAGAAGCTTTCCTCGCATGGTGAGGCTTTCGAACCGCTCGATCGAAATGAAGCCGTCGATCGTTTCGAGTTCGGAACGCAGGTCGCCTGCTAGATCCAGATATTTGTGGCGCTCGCCCATATAGGGCACGACTTCGAAGATGACGGCGATCATGGCTTTATCAAAGCTCCGTGCGGTATGGAGATGTTCTTCAGGAAAATGCGGTCTTCCTTGAAGATGAAGCGCTCGCGACTGGCAAACTCGTAATTCTGCTTCCCGAGCGGATCGACCGCCAAGCGGGCACGATAGGCTTCGTAGGCTGCCAGGCTCTCGATATTGTAGACCCCGTAGGCAGTGGTCGACGAACCTTCATGCGGCCCGAAATAGCCGATCAGGTCGGCGCCGCAACGGGGAATGGCCTGGCCCCAGTTGCGGGCATATTCGGCGAATCCCGCTCGTTTGAACGGATCGATCTCATAACGGATGAAACAGGTGATCATGACTTTCTCCAATGCTTGCGAGCCTGTTTTGCCATGTTGCGGAACGAATATGCTTCGGTTAGGATCGAAGTATGAAAGAAGGACCGGACATTGCTCGCATCGGCACGCTTATCGGCGACCCCGCCCGCGCCAACATGCTGACCGCCTTGATGGGCGGACAGGCGCTGACGGCGACCGAACTGGCGCAGGCGGCCGGGGTGACGCTGCAAACCGCCAGCTCACATCTGTCCAAGCTTGAGGACGGTGGGCTGATCTCCCAACGCAAGCAGGGCCGGCACCGGTATTTCACACTGGCCGACGGTGCTGCCGGGACGCTTCTCGAAAATATCATGGGATTTGCGGCAAGCCGGGGGCATCTCAGGCATCAGCCCGGGCCGAAGGATCCGGCGCTACGCAAGGCGCGGATCTGCTACGACCATCTGGCCGGCGATTATGGCGTACGGATGCTCGACAGTTTCGTAAGCCGCGGCGTCATCCGCACCGATGGCGAAAACCTGATGGTGACCGAACAGGGCCGGGTCGATATCGGCAGGATCGGCATCGATGTCGCACCGCTTGTCTCTAGCCGCCGGCCGCTTTGCAAATCCTGTCTCGACTGGAGCGAGCGCCGGTCGCACCTTGCCGGCACGCTCGGCAAGGCTCTGCTTTCGCATTTCCTGGAAAAGGGCTGGGCCCGCCGCAGCAGCGAGAGCCGCGCCGTGCTGTTCACGCCGGAAGGGGAGCGCAAGTTCCTGTCGCTGTTTCCGCTGGAACGGCCGAGCCCAGAACCCTGACGTCGGCAAAGCCGGATGCCGCCACCACCGAGCAGATTTCCGACCACCGGCATCCGTGGCAGGCAGTGCGAAGACTTCCGTCCGCGAATGCTTCCCGGAAACGCCTGATGAGCGTGCGGCCCGGGTAGATGCGATCGCCCGGACGAACCGAACGACCCAGCAGGCGGGCGACGGCAGCCGTCGCCAGATCGTCGCGCCTGACAACGCTTTCCAAGCGGCAATGCGCTTTATCGCCGCTCAGCAGCGGCCGGCAGATATCATCCGGCCCCGAGACGATCTCAATCGCCTCACCCTCGGAAAGCCGCCGCGCAATGGCAATGTAGTTGGCCACAAACGCGGCATTGTAACCCTTTCCGATAAAGGTCAGCATACAGAGCAGGTGATGCGGCCGCAGGCGGACGACCAATTCAGGCATCCTTGGTGCGAAACTGCTGCAGGCCCTTGAGCAGCGCCGCGGCGAGTGCGGATTTCAGGCCGGCGCCGAGAATGAAGGGAGCAACGCCAAGCAGCCATGCTTTTTCCGCGCCGAGCAGGTAGGCCAGGTAAGCGACGCCGATAGCGAGGCACAGGACGTTAGCGGCAAGGTGAGCGGCAAAGCTCTTTACATAACGTTCGCCGGTCCAGCCCTTTTCAGCCAGGTAACCCGCAACCGCCGCAACAATCGGGAAGGATGCCAGATATCCCGCTGTCGGACCGGCAAAAGGCGCCAGGCCACCGGAACCATTGGCAAGAACCGGAGCGCCAAGTGCCGCTTCGCCGAGCCATAGGAGAACCGTCAAGGCACCGAGCCGCCATCCGTAGAGCACGCCGATCATGGTGATTGCGAAGGTCTGCATCGTGACCGGCACCGGATACATGGGCACCGCAATCTGCGAGGCGAGCGCCAGTGCCAGCGTGCCGGCAAGAACGAAAAGAGCCTTGGTCAGAAGCGAACGGCCGGTAAGCCGCAGAGGGTCGAATACCAGGATCTGGCGGGAGTCAGCAGCGGACATCAAATTCTCCTTTTCAAATTATAGATAATTTCGATTCTCATCTATTTTATGAAAGGAATTGCCCGTCGAGACAAGTGCCTTACCGCCTCAACCGCCCTGGAAAGCGCGTTAGGGATGCACGCGATCTCGGATCAATCCGAAAAAAGCCTTATGAAACAGCCTGATAAAATTATCTATAATTTTTGAAAAACTCAGCCGACGATCGTGAAAGTCTCGCGGGAAGGCCCAGCGGGCTGCGGGCCGCGGCCGATCCATTGCACATGTTTCTGGAGAATGGCCGCTGCTTCCTCGCTCCTGCCCTGGCGAAGAGCGCTCAGGATCGCCCGATGGTCGTGATCGGTGCGCTTTTCCCAACCGGATTGCCAGGCGGAAAAAAGAAAACGTGCACTTGCTGCATGCAGGTCGTCGATCGACGCCAGCAGCCGTTTCATGCCGCAAGGCGTCAGAAGCAGCCGATGGAAGCGGCGGTTGGCCTCCTCCCAGGCGTGCACGTCGGCGGCGGCGTCGCCTTCACGGGCGGCTTCTTCCGCCTCATCGAGAATGGCGGGGGTAAGATGGCGGGCGGCATGCCGCAGCGCCAGAACCTCCAGCACGGCACGCATTTCCGCCACTTCACGAACTTCGGCAAGATCAAAGGAGGCAACGCGCACGCCGCGACGAGGTTCGCTGATTGCCAGCCCCTGCGCCTCGAGCCGACGAAAGGCCTCGCGAACCGGCACGTGGCTGGTCTGAAATTCCTCGGCGATATGGTCCTGGCGAAGACGCGCGCCCGGAGAGAGCTCACCGCGCACGATGCGATCGGCAAGCACCCGGCTGATGCGACTGGCTATCGTGTCTTCCGGCTCCTTGCCCATGATGCTTCCTTAGAGCGGTGTTTCGGGCTTGTCGAGAGCCGCCCGCCATGCTCGCTTCAGCCATGCAGCCTCGTCGGTTGAGCTTGGCGCGACTGTCGTATAAAAGGCCGGCCTCACCTCCGGTACAAGGCATCTATCATGAGCGGTTTCGACCTCATCATCTTCGACTGCGACGGCGTGCTCGTCGATTCCGAAATCATCGCGGCGCAGGTCGAGTCGCGACTTCTGACCGAGGCCGGCTATCCGATCAGCGTCGAGGAAATGGGCGAACGCTTTGCCGGCATGACCTGGAAGAACATATTGCTGGCGGTCGAGAAGGAAGCGAACATTCCGCTTTCCGCCTCGCTGCTCGATAAGTCGGAACAGTTGCTGGATGCCCGCCTCGCCCGCGACGTGAAGATCATCGACGGCGTGAAGTTCGCGCTTGCGCGCCTCGCCACGCAGCGCTGCATCTGTTCCAATTCCAGCAGCCATCGGCTCGACATGATGCTCGAAAAGGTAGGGCTCAAGCCCTATTTCGCTCCCCATATCTATTCCGCCAAGGATCTTGGGGCGGACCGGGTAAAGCCGAAGCCGGACATCTTCCTGCACGCCGCCGAACAGTTCAAGGTCTCACCGGACAAGGTGCTGGTGCTTGAAGATTCCGTTCACGGCATCCACGGCGCCAGGGCAGCCGGCATGCGCGTCGTCGGTTTTACGGGCGCCTCGCATACCTATCCGAGCCATGCCGACCGACTGACCGATGCCGGCGCCGAAACGGTGATTTCCCGGATGATGGACTTTCCGGCAGTCGTCGCGGCACTTGGCGAATGGGGCGGAGCGCTCTGAACAGTCGCTGCCGTCATCCCCGGCGGGCGGGCTTCTTCGCCGGGCCGGTATCGTAACCGAGACGCACGCGGGTGAAGCGGGATGCGCCGCCCTGGGCGTTCGGGATCTGCACATCCGGTTTGTTGAAGATGAACTGGGTGCCGCCGGCAGGCATTTCGACTGGGAAGGCGACCTTCTGCGAGTAGATGACGTTGTCGCCATCTACGACTTCAACCAGAATCGGCAACGTAACCTGACCCGGCTGCCCGGCGGGGCCTTGCACGACACGGCCCTGGGCCACGACATTGATGGTCAGGGTCGTTTCGTTGGCGGTGCACTGGCGCGTCGCATCGGCCAGCGAGGCCTGGTAGAGCAGCTTTTCGGGATTGTCCTGACCACCGCGAGCATAGACGCGATGGACGGCCGTCTGCTCGAGCATCACCACCTGTGGGCAATAGGCCTGCACAACGGGAGTTGCGGGCTGCTGGGCGGACGCAGCCTCGGCGGTCGGCGATAGTCCCTCGGCGGTCGAGGATGAATTGCAGCTTGCCAGAGCTGCCACGAGCGATACTGCCAGAACACTACGCGAAATCTTGCCTAACACCGTACTCAACCTCTTCCATCCCGATTGCTGGGTCATGTCTTCACGAGAACCGGAACGTCATTTTCCGGCCTTTCACCACCCATTTTCCTGGTCTATATCAGCGGCGCGAATAAAAATCGATTGGGGATTGAACGTCGTGGACTACATTTCTACCCGGGGCGAAGCCCCGTCCCTTAAGTTCCGGGACGCCATGCTGGCAGGTCTTGCGCGCGACGGCGGTCTCTACGTGCCGCGCGAATGGCCCACCCTGACGAAAAAGGACATCCGTGCGCTGCGCGGCAAGCGCTACCAGGATGTCGCCTTCGAAGTGCTGAAGCATTTCGTCGAGGACGAAATTCCCGCCGACAAGTTCAAGGCCATGATCGAGGAAGCCTATGCGACCTTCCGGCATCCGGCGGTTGTGCCGCTGGTGCAGACCGGGCCCAACGACTTCGTACTCGAACTTTTCCACGGCACCACGCTCGCCTTCAAGGACGTGGCGATGCAGTTGCTGGCGCGACTGATGGATTATGCGCTGGCAGAGCGCGGCGAACGGGCCACCATCGTCGGGGCGACCTCGGGCGATACGGGGGGCGCGGCGATCGATGCCTTTGCCGGTCGCGAGCGGACTGACATCTTCATTCTTTTTCCACATGGCAAGGTCTCGCCGGTGCAGCAGCGGCAGATGACGACGTCCAATGCGGCGAATGTGCACGCGCTGGCGGTCAGGGGAAATTTCGACGACTGCCAGAACCTCGTAAAGGAGATGTTCAACGACGCGGCCTTCCGCGACCGGCTGAAGCTTTCCGGCGTCAACTCGATCAACTGGGCCCGCATTATGGCGCAGGTCGTCTATTACTTCACGGCCGCACTGTCGCTCGGCGCACCGGACCGCAAGGTTTCCTTCACCGTGCCGACCGGAAATTTCGGCGACATTTTTGCGGGTTACGTCGCAAAGAAGATGGGCCTGCCGATCGACCGGCTGGTGATTGCCACCAATGACAACGACATCCTGGCCCGCACCTTGAAAAGTGGCCGCTACGAGATGCGCGGCGTCAAGGCCACGACTTCGCCTTCCATGGACATCCAGATTTCCTCGAATTTCGAACGGTTACTGTTCGAATCCTATAATCGCGATCCGGCATCCGTTCGCTCGGCCATGGCCGGGCTGAAGCAGTCCGGTGCTTTCGAGGTCCAGCCGGACGCGCTGAAAGCCATCCGCCGCGAATTCCGCGCCGGGCGCGCCACCGAAAAGCAGGTTGCGGCCACCATTCGCGAGACGCTCAGCGCCACTGGCTATCTCATCGATCCGCATACGGCGACCGGCGTTTTCGTCGCTCAAAAGAATTTGAGAGCCACAAGTCCCATGGTCACGCTCGCCACCGCGCATCCGGCCAAATTCCCGGCCGCGGTAAAATCCGCTTGCGGAATTGATCCGGCGCTTCCATCATGGCTTGCTGATCTTATGCAAAGGGAGGAGCGCTTCGATATCTTGGAGCCTGAGCTTAAGGCCGTCGAAACCTTCATCGGCCAGCATGCCCGCGCTTGAAGTTCTCGGCGGCGCCGGAAAGACGTAACATGAATGTAGAAATCACCCGGCTTTCTTCCGGGTTGACAGTCGTCACCGAGACCATGCCTCACCTGGAGAGCGTTGCCCTCGGCGTCTGGATCAAGTCCGGGTCGCGTAACGAGACCCAAGACGAACATGGGATTGCTCACCTCCTCGAGCATATGGCCTTCAAGGGCACCAAGCGGCGCAGCGCCCGCGACATCGCCGAGGAAATCGAAAATGTCGGCGGTGAACTGAATGCCGCTACCTCGACGGAAACCACGTCCTATTATGCCCGCGTCCTCAAGGATCACGTACCGCTCGCCGTGGATATCCTGGCCGACATCCTGACGGAGTCGGAATTCGACGAAGAGGAACTCAGGCGCGAAAAACACGTCATCCTGCAGGAAATCGGCGCCGCGAACGACACGCCCGACGACGTGATCTTCGACCGCTTTTCGGAAATCGCCTTCAAGGGCCAGACGATCGGTCGACCGATCCTCGGGACGCCGGAAACCGTCAACGGCTTCACGCCCGGCCAGATCCGCAACTACCTGTCGCGCAATTACACCACCGACCGGATGTTCGTGGTGGCGGCCGGCGCCGTCGACCATGCCTCCTTCTGCCGCCAGGTGGAAGAGCGTTTTGCCACACTGCCGCTGATGCCGAGCGCGCCGCCGGTCCTGGAAACCGCCCGTTACCTCGGCGGCGACGTTCGCGAAGAGCGCGACCTGATGGACGCACAGGTCCTGATCGGCTTCGAAGGCAAAGCCTATCACATGCGTGATTTCTACTGTTCGCAGATCCTTGCGAATATCCTGGGCGGCGGCATGTCGTCGCGCCTGTTCCAGGAAGTGCGCGAGCACCGTGGGCTCTGCTATTCGGTCTATGCCTTCCATTGGGGCTTCTCCGATACCGGCATCTTCGGCATTCATGCGGCGACCGGCGGGGACGACCTGCCGAAGCTGATGCCGGTGGTGATCGACGAACTGCACAAGGCATCGGAAACCATTCACCAGCAGGAAATCGACCGCGCGCGCGCGCAGATCCGTGCGCAGCTTCTCATGGGCCAGGAAAGCCCTGCGGCGCGTGCCGGCCAGATCGCCCGGCAGATGATGCTTTACGGCCGGCCGATCCCCAATAACGAAATGATGGAGCGTCTCGAGGGCATCACCACCGAACGCCTTACCGACCTTGCCGGAAGGCTGTTTTTCGATACAGTTCCGACATTGTCCGCCGTCGGTCCGATCGAACAGCTCGCGCCGATGGCCGACATTTCAGCGGCGCTTTCCTCGCCGAACGTTGAGACCAAGAAGGCCGCCGGTTAGGTCGAAGACCCGCACCCGGCTGCCCTGCGCGGAGCAGCAACAGCATGGCGAAGTCGGTGTTTCGGTTCCTGTCAAAACAGCCGGACACCCCTGAGCTATACGGAGAGAAACACTTCCTCCGGCTGCCGCGGTTTTCCGACTACAAGCAGTGGTATGCGCTGCGCTCGGAAAGCCGGGCTTTCCTACAGCCGTGGGAGCCGATCTGGCGGCCTGACGAACTCACCGAGAGTTCGTTCCGGGCGCGTGTCGTCCGCAGCGGCCAGGAATATGGCTCGGGCCTCGCCGTGCCGCTCCTCCTCTTCCGCCGGCAGGACAATGTCCTGCTCGGCGGTCTCACTATCGGCTATATCCGCAGGGGTGCCGCGCAGAGCTGCATGATCGGCTATTGGATGGGGGAAAGACACGCCGGCCAAGGCCATATGTTGGCCGCATTGAAGGTGGCTATCCCGTATGTCTATGGCGGACTTCAGTTGCACCGGATTGAAGCAGCCTGTATTCCGGAAAACTGGAAAAGCGTCCGGCTTCTCGAAAAAGCCGGCTTCGAGCGGGAAGGTCTTTTGAGGAAATATCTCAAAATCAACGGCGAGTGGCGCGACCACCTGATGTTCTCCCGGCTACCCGAAGACGGCGATTTCGGGAAGACGCCGAAGCCATGAGAGTGCCTGTGTTGCGTTTTGCGTCGTTGATCCGCTGGGTGCCAGCGCTGATACTTTCCCTTGCCGTCGCCATCCTGGCTGCCGCTCCCTCGGCAAGCGCCGCCGAACCGGTGAAGATTTCCCGTGACGACACCGCACTCGATCTCACCAAGACGACCGATATCTATACAAACCAGGGTGAAGCGTTTCAGGTCTCGACCGCAGCCGGTGCCGACGGCATCCGCCGCCGCATCGAAGTGCGGGCGAGTTCGCCGCGTCATCAGGGGGACTGGGCAGTCTTCGCACTTGCCAACGTTTCGGAAGAACAGCTCGAACGGGTCATCGTCGCGCCGCATTTCCGGCTGGCGAATTCCAAGATGTTCTGGCCGGATCTCGGTTCGCAGCGCATCATCTCGATTACACCGTCGGAAGGCTTCGCGCTCGACCGGGTGCCGAGCCCCGATGCGGACGTTTTCCGCATCACGCTCAATCCGGGAGCGACGATCACCTTCGTGGCAGAACTTGCAACGCCGCAGCTTCCGCAAATCTATCTCTGGCAGCCGGACGCATACAAAGACACGGTGAACTCCTTCACCCTCTATCGCGGAATCGTGCTCGGCATCGCCGGCCTGCTTGCCGTGTTTCTGACGATCCTGTTCGTGGTCAAGGGCACGTCCATGCTGCCTGCAGCGGCCGCCCTTGCCTGGGCAGTCCTCGCCTATATCTGCGTGGATTTCGGCTTCCTCGACAAGCTCATCACCATCACCTCCAGCGACCAGAGGATCTGGAGGGCGGCGGCGGAAGTGGCGCTTGCCTCCTCGCTCGTCATCTTTCTCTTCACCTATCTCAACTTGAACCGCTGGCACGTCCATCTTGGTTACGCGACGCTTGCCTGGGTTGTCGGCCTCGTGCTTCTCGGCGGCGTAGCGATCTACGACCCTTCGGTTGCCGCAGGGATTGCCCGCATCTCCTTCGCCCTGACCGGCACGGTCGGCATCCTGCTGATCATCTATCTCGGCTTCAATCGGTATGACCGGGCCATCCTGCTGGTTCCGACCTGGGCGCTGATCCTCGTATGGCTATTCGGGGGATGGCTGACGGTGACGGGCAAGCTCGACAACGACATCATCCAGCCGGCGCTTGGCGGCGGTCTCGTCCTGATCGTGCTTCTCATCGGCTTCACCGTCATGCAGCACGCCTTTGCCGGCGGCGCCTACCAGCAAGGCCTGTTTTCCGATCTCGAGCGGCAATCTCTGGCGCTGACGGGCAGCGGCGACACCGTCTGGGATTGGGATGTGGCCCGCGACCGCGTCGTCACCACGCCCGATATTTCCGCCCGCCTCGGCCTCGATCCCGGCACAATGCATGGCCCGGTTCGCAACTGGGTGCCGCGGCTGCATCCCGATGATCGCGACCGTTTCCGCGCCACGCTCGACGTGCTTTTAGAACATCGCCGCGGCCGCCTGCATCACGAATTCCGCATCCGGGCGGAGGACGGGCATTTCCACTGGCTGCAGATTCGCGCCCGGCCGGTGCTCGGCTCCAACGGCGAAATCATTCGTTGCGTGGGCACGATCATTGACGTCACGGAGCAAAAAAATTCCGTCGAGCGCCTGCTGCAGGATGCGCTCCACGACAATTTGACCGGCTTGCCGAACCGCCAGCTCTTTCTCGACCGCCTGCAAGCGGTTCTGACACTCGCCCCGAGCGGCGACATGGTACGCCCGACGGTCATGACGATCGATATCGACCGCTATAAGCAGGTCAATGACAGTCTCGGCATCGCGGCGGGCGACAACATCCTGATCGCGCTGACCAGGCGGCTTCGCCGTCTGCTGAAACCGCAGGACACGCTGGCACGTATCGCCGGCGACCAATTCGGCCTGATCCTGGTGTCTGAACGCGATCCCGCCAAAGTTGCCGATTTTGCGGATGCGGTATCCAAGGCGATCATGGTGCCGATCAACTTCGCCAACCGCGAAATCATCCTTACCGCTTCGATCGGGCTCGCCTCCTGGGTGGACCAGCAGGAAAGTGCAGCCGGCCTGCTGGCCGACGCGGAACTCGCAATGTACCGGGCAAAGCGCGCAGGCGGAAACCGTGTCGAGCCCTTCCGACCGGCGTTTCGCGCCTCCGGTACGGACAAGCTGCAGATCGAAACCGACCTGCGTCGCGCCATCGAGCGCAAGGAACTCTCGCTTGCCTACCAGCCGATCATCCGGCTGAAGGATGGGGAAATTGCCGGCTTCGAGGCGCTGATGCGCTGGGACCATCCCAAGCGCGGCAGCATTCCGCCATCGGAATTCATCCCGATCGCCGAGATGTCGGACCTGATCGGCCCGCTCGGCTTGTTCGCCCTGGACCGCGCCGGCACCGACCTGATGAAATGGCAGAACCAGACGGGTGAACTGCCGATCTTCGTCTCGGTGAACCTTTCCAGCGCTCAGCTCCTCAACGCCGACCTCTACAACGACGTACGGGCCTTGCTGCAGAAGACCCAGGTCAGCCCGCATCAGCTCAAGCTGGAGCTCACCGAGTCGCTGATGATGGAAAATCCCGAGCAGGCACGCCTCGTGCTCGCCAAGCTCAAGGAAACGGGTATGGGCCTGGCGCTGGACGATTTCGGCACCGGGTATTCTTCACTGGCCTACCTGACGAAGTTTCCGTTCGACACGATCAAGCTCGACAAGGCACTCGTCAAGGATGCCACGGATAAACGCGCCATTCTTCTACGCTCCGTCATTGCCATGGCCCGTGCGCTCGAGATGGCGGTGGTCGCGGAAGGCATAGAGACCGACGAGGACGCCGCCGAACTTGCCAAGATGGGTTGCCATTTCGGCCAGAGCTATCTGTTCGGCCCGCCGGCCGCTGCGGATGTGGTGCTGAAGTTGCTCAAGGAACGCTTTCCGCTGACCAAGCGGGCGTGACGTCACGCCGCCTGCCCGGTCTTCTGACGCTCACGGGCAAAGGGGCTTAGTCCGAGCCATTGTTGCATCGAGCTCGCCATCTCGGGACTACCGTCAAGCTCCAGCCGGCCGGACCTCACCTCCGCTCGCACGGTCGCGATGCCCATCCAGATCGCTGTCATGATACGCAAAGCGCAGGTCACGTAGAGATCGACCTCAAAGCCCGGATCGGTCGAACAGACGTCCACATCGCGCCCGTCGATGACAAGCCAGTATCGCTGCCGCGCCGGCGGTTGATCGGGAAAAAGAAACTGCACCGTACAGCGGCTGGGAGGCAGCGGTTCCGGATCAAGATGGCGGCGCATATCCCACATCAGCAGCGACGGATCGAGTTTTTCGAGGGCATGCTGGGTTTCCACCCAATGCTGCCCCCAAAAGCCGAGCGTCATCACGACGTCGCGAAGCTCCTCGCCGGCCGGCGTCAGATGGTATTCAATGACACCGTCTGCTGCCTTGCGTGTCTCGATGACACCCGCCTTTGCAAGCTCCTTTAGCCGTTTTGAAAGCAAGGTGGGCGACATGCGCGGCACTCCGCGCCTGAGGTCGTTGAATCTGTGGCTGCCACAGAGCAGTTCCCGCAGTATCAGCGGTGTCCAACGCGTGCAGAAGACTTCGGCGGCCATGGCGACGGGACAGAACTGGCCGTAACTCGCGGTCATTTCCGGCATAGGCAACCCCTGCGTGATTGAACTACCCAGAATAGGACCATCGCCCATAAGCGCCAAGTACACTTTTTGTACTAGTCCTTCTCCGCTTATCCATGAGACTTCCGGCGCGCCATGCGCGGTACACTTCCTGTACTTGCGGCTTTTCGGTCCCGGGCAAACACTCCCTGCATTCTCAACAGGAGGAGGATTGCAACATGACGACAGCAACCGGAACCTTGCCGTTCAGCAAAGTTCATCCCGAGCTCGCCGGCATTGCCCGCTCACTCGGATCAGTCTTCGCCGGGCGTGCAGCCGCGGCCGACGAAGGCGACACCTTCGTTGCGGACAATTACCGCGACCTACGCCATTCCGGCCTGGTGGAGGCCGGCGTGCCAGCGGACCTCGGTGGCGGGGGCGCGGACATTGCGGAACTTTGTGCCATGATCAAGGAACTCGCCCACCATTGCGGTTCCACCGCGCTTGCCTTTTCCATGCACACCCATCAGGTGGCGATCCCCGCCTGGCGATGGACGCACCAGAAGGCACAGCCTGTCGTACCGCTCTTGAAACGCGTCGCAGCGGAACGGATCATTCTGCTTTCGAGCGGGGGATCGGACTGGATCCGCGGATCCGGCAAGGCTGAAAAAGTGGACGGCGGCTATCGTATCACCGCACGCAAGATCTTTACCTCAGGCTCGCCCATCGGCGACCTCCTGATGACAGGTGCCGTTGTGGACGAACCCGACGGACCGAAAGTGATCCATTTCGGCCTGCCGATGAAATCCCCGCATGTCAAAGTGCTCGACACCTGGAAAACGATGGGCATGCGCGGCACAGGCTCCCATGACGTGATGGTTGACGGCCATGTGGTGCCGGAGGAGGCGGTCGCCCTGAAACGTAATCAAGGCGAATGGCATATGCTCTTCCATATCATCTCCATGATCGCCTTCCCGCTGATATATTCGGCCTATCTCGGCGTTGCCGAAAGCGCCCGGAATATCGCCATAGACCTGGCAAAGAAACGCGAGCCGGACGCGCATGTGATCAGCCTCGCCGGGCAGATGGAGACGGAGCTGCGCGCCGCTCAGTATGCGCTTGGCAGCATGATCGCGACAGCGGAACGGGGCGATCCCTCGCCGGCGACGACGAACGAGATCATGATCGGCCGCTCGCTGGTTGCCCGCCACGCCATCGCCGCGACCGAGCTTGCTATGGAGACAGCGGGCGGAGCCGCCTTTTATCGCGACAACGGTCTGGAACGGCGGTTCCGCGATGTCCAAGGCGCCCGTTATCATCCGATGAGGGTGGGAGCACAGCAGGAGTTTTCCGGTCGCACCGCCCTCGGTCTCGACATTTCGACGACGTTCTGATCGGAGGGCTGGCTTGCTTCACGAGGCACTATTCAGGAAGCAAGCCCCGCCGGAGGAGCGGGCGCAATGCGCCCGTCCCGACCTTGAATGGAGGCAGTGCCAAGCTCCACTTCAGACGGCTGCTTGAGATCGATTTGGGTATTCTGGTGAACGAGCTGATGGATGAATTCGAGCTTCGTCACCACCGATGGAGTAAGGATAAATGGATAAAGATCCGGCACGCCCATCGACCGGTGGATGCCGTTGATCGCGAGGCTCAGAGGCACCCAGGCGGCTACAAGCTGCTCGGAACTTTCGGCCTTGTACGGATTGAATGCCACTTCCGCCGCCAGTTCCTGATGCCGCCGCGGCTCGATTGAGATCCCATAAGCCCTTGCCGTCTCCAGCGTATCGACAATGTGAAGATAGTGGGCAAAGGTCTCGGCAAAATCTTCCCAAGGATGACTGCTCGCATAGGTGCTGATGAACTTCTCCTGCCAATCAGGCGGCGGCCCCTCTTCATAGTTGCGCTTAAGCGCCTCCCCGTAATCCGCCGTCTCGTCACCAAAAACTTCCCGAAACTCGGCTAGCCTAGCGCCGTCGCGCACGAGTTTGTCCCACATATAATGACCGATCTCATGGCGAAAATGGCCAAGTAGGGTCCGATACGGCTCATTCATCGAGACCCGCACCTGTTCCCGGGTGACATCGTCTGCCTCGGCGGCGCGAATGGCGATCAAGCCGTCCTCATGACCGGTCATCGCTGGTACGATCGTGCCATCCTCCCTCACCTCGTCCACGAGAAAGTCGAAGACGAGACCGTTCTCAGGGTCCTCTTGGCGTGTGGTACGCGGCAGGTTCCAGCGCATCAGCGAATAGAAGAGATGCCTTTGCGCCTGACTGATCCGGCGCCACTGATTGAGTCCGACCTCTGTGGATGCATCGGGAACGAGCCGGTTGTGCCGGCAGGCCGGGCAAAAGGGGTGCACCTCCTCCGCCGCCACCGTCCAATTGCAGACATCGAGGGCTGTGTTGGCACAGAGCCTAACCTTGCGTTCGGGTCTGGCGACCAGATGCCAAGTTCCGTCCTCATCTTCGGCAAGCGCATGCATCGCCAGCATTTCCGGCACAAAGGCAAGCCTGTGGCCGCAGTTGACGCAGGAGCGGTTGTCGAAATGGATCGGCTGGCCGCAATGGTCGCAGTCGTAGAGGCGCATGGGAGATACCGTGGAAAAGCAGGATTAATAGAGAAAACCTGCTCCGACCCAAGCCGGAACAGGTTCGAATACGCTTGCTGGCGCAATTCGTTTACATGCGGTCGACCACGTTCTTCGCGGCGTCCTTGAGATGGCCCTTGGCCTGTTGGGCATCGCCCTTAGCCTCCTGAGCAGATCCCTTAGCCCGCATTTCATCGTCGTCGGTCATGTCGCCGGCTGCCTGCTTAACCTTGCCAGCCATTTCATTGGCCTTGCCGGCCATTTTGTCACTGGTGCTGCCCATGGATCTTTCTCCTTGTTCGTTTGACGCGTCCAGCGTCTTGCAACAGGAGAACGCCGCGTCAGTGAGCTTCGTTCCGGGGCAGATCCAGATTTCCCGTCAGGCGTGGCCGGCTTCGCTGGACAGCATTTCCGGACTGACCCCCATCGATGCCAGTGCCCGCTCGTATTTTCCATCAAGCGCTCGGTCGAAGATCAGGTCGTCGTCGGCTGGACAATTAAGCCATCCGTTGTTGGAGATTTCCAACTCCAACTGACCGGCTCCCCAACCCGCGTAACCGAGCAGCATGGTAGCTCGCGCCGGTCCGCGACCCTTGCAGATCGCGCGAATGATATCCAGCGTGGCGGTAAGCGATATCTCGTCGCTGACGGGGATCGAGGACTCGCTGACAAAATCATCCGTATGGAGGACGAAGCCGCGGCCCGTTTCGACCGGCCCGCCGGACAGAATGGGAAAATCGCGGGTATCGCTCGGCAACATGATCGCTTCAGTCTGGTCCAGAAGTTTCAGGTGAAGCAGAACGTCGGTGAATGAAATCGGCTGCGGCCGGTTGATGATGAAGCCCATCGCGCCGGCCGGCGAATGGGCGCAGACATAAACAACGGCTCGGGCAAAATTGCCGTCTTTCATGCCAGGCATGGCGATCAGGAACTGACCGTCCAGGAACCCCCGTTCGCTCTTGTCCCTCAGGGTCGAGAAAACCATCATGCCTCCAACCTGCCTGCCGGCCCGGCCTCCGGGCGAGTGAGGCTTCAATCCATCTTTTATCAAGATGGGGCAGTATATCCAATCAATCAACCGAAAATGATTGGCTTTTGGGGGTCTGTGACTGGTCCGGCTCCACGTAATCGATTAAATGCTTGCCGCATGAAGATAATTTCGCTCAGCCATTTTTCCGATCGCGCATCTGCCATACTCGCCGGTCTGTTTGCTGGCGCGGCGGTGGCCTTTGCTACCCCAAGTATCGCTGAGATAACGCCCTGGGCCATCAATGAAGGCGGCCGGATGCGGATCGTCGCCTTGCCGCCCGAGCCGGATGGCACTGTTCGTGGCGTTTTGCAGATCGAGCCCAAATCGGGCTGGATCACCTACTGGAAAGAACCGGGCGACGCGGGCATTCCGCCGCAGATGGTGTTATCCGAGACCGACGGCGTCAAGCTGAACCACATCTCCTTTCCGGTTCCGAAGCGGATCAACAATGGCAAGCTGCGCGACATCGGCTACGATCAATCGGTGGCGCTGCCCTTCGAACTCAAGGCAGACGCACCCCACAAGCCGCTGACTATCGGAGCTTCGGCTTTCGTCGGTCTCTGCCGCAATATCTGCATTCCTTTCCAAGCGGAATTTTCGCTGGCGCTTGCGCCGACCAAGGGAACGCCGGTCGAGGAAGCGATGATCCTCAATGCGGCAGCCTCGAAGCTGCCGGAAGCTCCCTCGAACGATTTCGCGGTTACCCAATATGTGATGACCCGCGACAGGCTGAGCCTCAAACTGAAGCTACCCGCCGGAACAACCGAACCGCAGGTAATCGTTACCGGTCCCCAGGGGCATGTACTTTTTGAGAGCGTGAACGGGCGGCGGGACGAGGACAGCTATCAACTCGACATGCCGATCGGCAAGCTGCCAAAGGGCTATGACATCAAGGGCAAGCGCTGGGGCATCCTCGTGATTGCCGGCAGCCGAGCCATGGAAACCTCCCTTGCCTTCGAGTAGACCAGCTCCTCACTTGTCTTGTGTCAAGTCGCCATTATAGTGCGCGGCAAATGGCGGGCTGAGGCAGCCCGATCCCAACCGAGGAGAGCTCCCATGACCATTACCGTCGGCGATAAGCTGCCAGAAGCGACCTTCAAGGAAAAGACCGCGGACGGTGCAGTGGAAATCACCACCCAGCAGCTTTTCAAAGGCAAGAAGGTCGTCCTGTTTGCCGTCCCCGGCGCCTTCACGCCCACCTGCTCGCTGAACCATCTCCCAGGGTATATCGAGAACCGCGATGCGATCCTTTCCAAGGGCGTGGATGACATTGCCGTCGTTGCAGTCAACGACTGGCATGTGATGGGCGCGTGGGCGCAGCAGTCCGGCGGCATGGGCAAGATCCACTTTCTTGCCGACTGGGATGGCGCGTTCACCAAATCGCTGGGACTGGAAGCCGACCTCTCAGCGGGAGGTCTCGGCGTGCGGTCCAAGCGCTATTCCATGCTTGTCGAAGATGGCGTGGTAAAGTCGCTCAACGTCGAGGAAACACCCGGCCAGGCGACGGTTTCCGGAGCCGCCGCAATGCTGGAGCAGCTCTGAACCCTTTGAATAGGCCAGCAAGCGGCGCCGCCCTTGTGGCGCCCCTTCTGCTTTGCCGGCGGGCTCACACGGCGAGATCGAAAACCATCAGGCCGGACAATCCACCGTCGGTAGATGCGACGATCCGCTCACCGACAGCCACGTGTTCCGGGTGGACGAGATAAGCATCCCGCGCCTCAGGGTTCTCGAAGGTTACGACGAAGCCATCGAGAAATCCGCCGTTCAGCCCTTCGGGCGAGACGTTGGGACCGTATTTCAAGTCGAGGATGCCGGGGATGACGTTCTTCAAGTCGGCAATTGCATCATAGATGGCCTGCTTCTCGGCATGCTGGAGCGCCGCCTTGAAGCGAAGGAATACGCAGTGCAGGATCATTGGCCGGCCCTCCCGGATTTTCTTGTTTGCGGCAGAATAGTGGCTAAGGCGGCAAGCGCAACGGGCCTCAGGCGATTTCCAGCAGAAGGGCGCGGTGATCCGATACTTCGGGGTCGGCGACCACGTCGAAATTTTCGACTTTCACATCCGGCGTCACCAGCAGATAGTCCGCGTAACGTCCTTCCTTCGGATACCAGGAGGTGCGCGTGTCGGTGAAGCCGCGCGTCGTGACGAGGTCGATGAGACCGAAGCTCCGGAGGATTGCGAAGGTCTCGCTGTCCGGCAGCAGGTTCAGGTCGCCGCAGAGGACGAGCGGTTCGCCGGGCTGCCAGACCTTTTCGATCAATGTGGCGAGAGCATCAGCTTGCGCCAATCGGGCCGGAGTATCTCCCTTGCCGGCGAGATCGCGAAGTCCATGCATCTGGACGATCGTCACCGCAGAACCCGCATCGTAGCGGAACATGCGGATGCCATGCGCATTGCGTGAGCGCGGATGAGGCCCCCAGCCATCGGCAGAGAATTGCGCATGCACGAAGCCGAGCCCTTGGCCGATGATCGGCAACGTGTCGCGGACGAAAGTGCCGAGACCGAATTCCGACGTCACCTCCCGCTCTCCTTCGAAAAGCGTGCCTCGCGCCACCGGCGCGAACATCTTCTCGTGACGAGGCAGGATCGCCTTCACATCCTCATAGAGGTTGGCGCGCTGCGGCAGTTCGAACGTGCCGTCGCGATAGATGAGCCAGTCGGATGCCGCATCCGGCGAACGGGTAACCTCCTGCAGGCAGAGTACGTCCGGATCGGCCTCCTGCAGATACCGCATCAAGGGCTCGTGTACCCGGCCACCCCAGGCATTGAGAGAAATCACCCTGAGCGACACCGATCAGCGCTCCGCCGAAATCATCAGGATCATCGGACGGTCCATTTCCTCTTGGAGAGCGGAATTGGCCGCAATCTGGTCTGGTGTCGGGTGCCACTCAAGCAAACGGCGGATGACAAAGCCTTCGTCCATCAAGGTATTTACGGTCGTGCCAAGCGTCCGATGGTACTTAACGACGCCTTTGGCCAGCCAGTCGGTCATGCGCCGACCCTCGACGGAATAGTTGTCCACTGGCCAAAACCGATTGCCGTCCCCGTCTGTTCGCCACCCGGGATTGGAGGAGGCCATATAGATTGGATGCTCTATGGTGAAGACGAACTTGCCGCCCGGCACCAAGGTCCTGTGCACTTGCCGCACCAATCGGCCGAAATCTTCAAGGTAGTGAAAGGCAAGAGAGCTGTAAGCAAGGCCGAACCGTGCTTGCGGCAGTTCGACCTGCTCCAGATCAGCGCGATCATAGCTGATGACAGGATGGGCGTTTTCCGCCGTTGCGCGGGCAATCATGTTTTCGGAAAGATCGAGGCCCAGCACGGCAGCCGCGCCTTCATCCGCCGCAAAACGCGAAAACCAGCCGAAACCGCAGCCGAGATCGATAATCCGCAAGCCTTTCAATGGTGGAAGAAGAGCGCGTATGGCAGGCCATTCGGCGGCTCCGGCAAGACCATGCACCGAGCGGCCGAGCTGGCTGTACCCGGCAAAAAACTCGGACCTATCGTAGACGTTCTGAGCCACGGCCTCCTCCTGGGTCAGTCGCTATCTCTTCTTGAATGGCGCCATGCCGAGGCGGGCGAGTTCATCAGCCCGCTCGTTTTCCGAATGACCCGCATGGCCCTTGATCCAATGCAGGGTTACCTTGTGCTTGCTGCGCGCTTCCTCCAGCTGCTGCCAGAGTTCAGCGTTCTTGACCGGCTTCTTGTCTGCGGTCTTCCAGCCGTTTTTTTTCCAGCCGAAGATCCACTTGGAAATGCCATCCTTCACATAGGCGCTGTCGGTGTAGAGATCGACCTCGCACGGGGTTTTCAAGGCGTTCAGCGCCTGGATCGCCGCCATCAGCTCCATTCGGTTGTTGGTCGTGTCGGCCTCGCCGCCGAACATTTCCTTTTCCGTTTCGCCGTAACGCAGGATGGCGCCCCAACCGCCGGGTCCGGGATTTCCGGAGCACGCGCCGTCGGTGAAAATATCGACATGCTTCATGACAGTGCCGCTTCCGGTGCCAGCCCGTATTCAGCAGCCGAGCCGATCTGCCGGTGGAACCGCAGCTTGCGCAGGTATTCCAGCGGATCCTTTTTCACCACGAGCGCGCTGGCGGGCGTTGTCAGCCAGTCATAAAGCCTGGTCAGGAAGAAGCGCAGGGCCGAGCCGCGTGCCAGAACCGGCAGAGCCGCGATCTCGTCCTTCGATAGTGGACGGACGCTCTGATAACCCTCCAAAAGCGCCTTCCCTTTTGTGAGATTATAGGAATGATCCTTCTCGAAACACCAGGCGTTCAGGCAGATCGAGACGTCGTAGCAAAGCAGGTCGTTGCAGGCGAAATAGAAATCGATCAGGCCGGAAAGCTCGTCACCCAGGAAAAAGACGTTGTCCTGGAAAAGGTCGGCATGGATGACGCCGGCCGGCAGATCCTTCGGCCAATGGCTCGCCAGAAATTCAAGCTCCGAAGAAATCTCGTCCTGCAGGCCCGCCTCCACCTCGTCGGCGCGGTCTGCGGATTTCGCCCAAAGGGTCTTCCAGCCTTCGAGCGACAGTGCATTCGGACGCGTCAGCGAAAAGCCATCCGCCGCGAGATGCATCTGGGCGAGCGCCTTTCCGACTTCACGGCAATGCTTGGCTTCCGGCTTCCTCAGCCACATGCCCTCGAGAAAGGAGATCAGCGCGGCGGGACGGCCTGAGAGTTCGCCGAGCAACTGGCCGTCCCGCCGCGGCAGCGGAAGCGGGCAGGACAGACCACGTGCCGCAAGATGCTGCATCAGCCCCAGGAAAAACGGCAGGTCCGATTTTTCCACGCGCTTCTCATAAAGCGTCAGGATCAACGGATCGCGTGTCGTATGCAGCAGGAAGTTCGAGTTCTCGACGCCTTCCGCAATGCCCTTGTAGGAGGTCAATTCACCGACATCATACTCGGTCAGGAAATGTTTCAGGTCGTCTTCGGTGATGTCGGTGTAAACGGCCAAGAGTCCATCCCACGATGATTCTACCGCTTCAATGCGGCGCATAGCCTCTTCCTAGCGTCTCCATCCGCCTACCGCTAGACCTCCGGTCGGCCCGAGCGAAAATCGATTCACAGATCTATTCCAGGCCGTTACGCCGGCACGCTTCTCGCGCCGTTCACCCAGGCCATATCCTCTACGGTCAGCGGCACGCCGCGAAGCTCGCGGTTGACAAGGAAGTTTTCCGTTTCCTCCGCCGTGATGGCGAGCTCGATCTTCGCGTCGAAACGCTCCTTGAAGGCTGCAATGATCTCATCGACGATCACTTCCGGAGCCGAGGCGCCGGCGGAAAGCCCGAGCGTGCGGATATCGCCGATCTCGTTCCAGTCCAGTTCGGACGCCCGCTGCACCAGCAGAGAACGTTTGGCACCGGCACGCAGGGCGACTTCCACCAGACGCTTGGAATTGGAAGAATTCGGCGCTCCGACGACGAGGAAAAGATCGCAGCCAGGTGCGGCCTGTTTTACCGCCTCCTGGCGATTGGTCGTGGCATAACAGATGGAATCGGCGGCAGGTGCCGTGAGGCTTGGAAACCGCTCCATCAGCCGCGCGATGACGCCCGCCGTGTCGTCGACCGAAAGCGTCGTCTGGGTGACGTAACCGAGGTTTTCGGTGTCGGCCGGTTCATAGCGGTCGGCATCCTCTATCGTCTCGATCAGGGAAACCGTGCCTGGCGGAAGCTGGCCCATCGTGCCGATCACTTCCGGGTGGCCGGCATGGCCAATCAGCACCACATGGCGGCCAAGCCGCTGGTGGCGCATGGCCTGTTTGTGGACCTTCGAAACGAGCGGGCAGGTCGCATCAAGATAGAACAGATTGCGCGCTTGCGCATCCTCCGGCACCGATTTGGGAACCCCATGGGCGGAAAAGACAACCGGCTGCTCCCTATGCTCGGCCGGAATCTCTTCCAGTTCCTCGACAAAAACCGCGCCCTTTGCTTCCAGCCCTTCCACAACGTAGCGGTTATGGACGATCTCGTGGCGGACATAGACGGGTGCGCCATAGGCCTTCAGCGCCAGCACGACGATCTGGATGGCGCGGTCGACGCCGGCACAAAAACCGCGCGGGCCGCAGAGGCGGATCGAAAGCGGACTTTTTTTTGCGGGGAGTGAGGATGCCATCAAATCAGGACGCCAGGAATGTCAGCAACAGAGCGATAAGGGCCGGACCGCCCTGAACCAGCAGGATCCGCGGCTTGACCGACCACGCGCCATATATAGCGGCAATGACGACGCACACAAGGAAGAAGAGCTTTAGCTGGAACGCGAAAGCCGGATCCGGATGGAGCAATGACCAGAACAGCCCGGCCGCAAGGAAGCCGTTGTAGAGCCCTTGGTTGGCGGCCAGCACCTTCGTTGCCTGCGCCCGTTCCTCCGACATGCGGAACACCTTTCTTCCCGTCGGACCAGTCCAAAGGAACATCTCCAGGACCAGAAACCCCACATGCAGCAGCGCCGCCAGCGCGACGAAAAGATTTGCCAGCAGGCTCATCCCAACCCCCGTTCAACCCGGTTGTAACATAATGCGGTTCAAGCACAGGCGCCAACCGCCTTAAGCATGCTTGCGCCGAAACCACATCCCGATCACGACCGCAACAAGCGCTGCAGCCAAGCCGTACCACGTCACCGCGTATTGCAGGTGGCTGTTCGGCAGGTCGAATTGCGTCACCCCACCTTTCGGCCAGCCGCCTGGATTGGCGACCGATGCATCGGCATCCACGAAGAACGGTACGGCCTTGGACGGGTCGAGGCCCGCAGTTGCGACCATGGCGTCGAGATCCTTCCAGTAGAAGATGTTCTTCGCGGTGTCGTTGTCCGGAACGATGACTGACGGCTTTGCGGGAAGTCGGCTGCGGGCATAACCCGTGACCGTCTGCTCCCCCGTCACCTCTCCGGCCGGTCGCGTTGCCGGTTCCTTCATCTCATAGGGCACGAAACCACGATTGACGAAAAGGATCCGGCCATCGGTCAGCGTCATCGGCGTATAGACGTAGAAGCCGGTGCGGCCTTGGAATGTCGCGAAGAAATGCCGCTCCTTCCGGTGGTCGAAGGTACCGGTTACCGAGACGCGGCGATATTCGATATCGCTGCCAGACCTCATGAGCATCTCGATCTCGGAGAGTGCCACGGGTGACGCAGCCCGGCGCGCGGCGATATCGGCAAGCAGCCCCTCTTTCCATTGCAGCCGTCCCACCTGCCAGGTGCCGAGCGAGAGAAGCGTGGCGAGTGCCAGAAGAACGATGATGGCGCTGCCAATTCTCCAGCCGCGACTGCGCCGCGTAGGGGTAGTCGTGATCTCGGAAGAAGCCTTCATCGCCATGGAATTCCAATCCTTAAAAGCAGAAGGGCGGCTTTCGCCGCCCTCCCAAATTCATGCCTTCCCGGATCACCCGTGGGAAAGCGGTGCGCCCCAGCCGCCCCAGATGTAGATCGAGAAGAACAGGAACAGCCAGACGACGTCGACGAAATGCCAATACCAGGCAGCAGCCTCGAAGCCGAAATGCTTCTGGGGCGTAAAGCCGCCGCGCATGGCGCGGACCAGGCAGACCAGCAGGAAGATCGTGCCGATCAGCACGTGGAAACCATGGAAGCCGGTCGCCATGAAGAAGGTCGCGCCGTAGATCGAGTTCGAGAACGCGAACGGAGCGTGCATGTATTCGTAGGCCTGGACGAAGGAAAACAGGATGCCGAGCGCAACTGTCAGCGACAGGCCGGAGATAAGACCCTTGCGATCATTGTGCAGCAGCGCATGGTGCGCCCAGGTCACGCAGGTCCCCGACAAGAGCAGGATGATCGTGTTGTAAAGCGGCAGGTGCCAGGGATCGAGAACCTCGATGCCCTTCGGCGGCCACTGGCCGCCCACGGCCTCGACGCGGCTCGCCTGGATGGCCTCGTTGGCAAACAGGCTGGCATCGAAAAAGGCCCAGAACCAGGCAACGAAGAACATCACTTCGGAGGCGATGAACATGATCATGCCGTAGCGTAGATGCAGCGACACGACGCGCGTATGGGCGCCCTCGCGGCCTTCCTTGATGGTGTCCGACCACCAGCCGATCATCGTGTAGACGACGATGGCGAGGCCGATGAAGAAGAGCCAGGGCGTCGCGAAATTCAGGCCGAAAAGCTTGAACTCGCCGCCATGCAGATAGCGCATGTAACCTACGCCGCCAAAGGTCAGGACGAAGGCGCCGAGCGAAGCCAGAATCGGCCACGGGCTCGGATCGATAATGTGGTAGTCGTGCTGTTTCTGATGCGCATCGGCCATGTCAGAATCCCCGGATGAATGCCTGCTTCGCCGAAACCGGCGAACCCTCTTAAAGTTTCTTGTCCACTGTCTTGCCGCCTTTCGGCAGAGCCGCGACCGGTTTGCCGGGCGCACTCGGATAGAAGGTGTAGGACAGTGTGATCGTCTTGATATTCCTGGTCTCCTCCGCCTTGGCAATCTCCGGATCGACGAAGAATACCACAGGCATCGTGACCGACTGGCCGGGCTGCAGCGTCTGCTCGGTGAAGCAGAAGCACTCGACCTTGTTGAAGTAGGCGCCAGCCTCCATCGGCGTGACATTGAAGACGGCGGTGCCGGTCGTCGCGCTCGACGAGCGATTGGTCGCCGTATATTCGATCTGCAGCGTCTCGCCGATCTTCGGATCCACCGCCTTGGCGGGCTTGAAGTCCCAGTTGAGGCCGGGCGAGATATTGGCGTCGAAGGTGACCTGGATCGTCTTGTCCAGGACCTTGTCGGAATACTGCTCGACCCGTTGCGTCGTGCCGTTGTAGCCTGTCACCTGGCAGAACAACCGGTAGAGCGGAACCGACGCATAGGCCATACCGACCATGCCGGCGACGAAAACGGCGCAGCCGGCGAAGATCGCGCCGTTGCTTACCCGTTTTGCCTGTGCATTCCGACCGGCTTCCGTCATCGCCCGCTCCTAGTTCCCAAGCCCGCCGATTTTGACAAGCGTGATGATGTAGAAGAGAATGACAAGACCGGCCAGCAGCACGCCGAGCGCGATGTTGCGGTTGCGGCGTGACTTCTTCTGCGCCTCATTGAGCTTGACGGTCTCGATCACAGCAGGCCTCCAAGAATGGTGGGCAGCCCTTCGAACATCCGATCGGCCAAAAGGGCCGAAAAGATAGCGAACAGATAGAGGATCGAATAGGCGAACATCTTCTTCGCCGGGATCATCTTCTGGTCGCCATCCGGCATCCGCCAGACGGCGATGGAACAGTAGACGAAAACCGCGCCGAGCAGCGATGAAAAAATTCCGTAACCAAAGCCGGCGAGCCCCGTAAAGGTCGGCGCAACGGCAATCACAGCGGTCAACACCGCGTAGATTACGATCTGGATCTTCGTGGAAGCCTCTCCGGCAACATTCGGCATCATCGGTATGCCAACCGCGCCGTAATCGCGCATCTTGAACAGGGCCAGCGCCCAGAAATGCGCCGGCGTCCACAGGAAGATGATGAGGAACAGAAGGATGCTGTCGAGCGATACGCCTCCGGTGACACAGGCCCAGCCGATCATTGGCGGGAAAGCCCCCGAGGCGCCGCCGATGACGATGTTCTGCGGCGTCGAACGCTTCAGCCACATCGTGTAGACGACGGCATAGAAGAAAATGGTGAAGGCAAGCAGGGCCGCGGCAAACCAGTTGACCGCAAGCCCGAGGATAGCGACGGAAAAGACCGACATCGTCAGCCCGAATGCGAGAGCCTCCTGAGGCAGGACGCGGCCCGCCGGGATCGGTCGCTTCGCTGTGCGCGTCATAACGGCGTCGATATCGGCGTCATACCACATGTTCAGCGCACCCGAGGCGCCGGCGCCGACTGCTATGCAGAGAATTGCGATCACGCCGAGCACGGGATTGATGTGGCCGGGCGCGAGGATCAGACCGGCGAATGCCGTGAACACCACGAGCGACATGACCCGCGGCTTCATGAGCTCGAAGAAATCGCGCGCACCCGCTTCCGAAAGGCGAACGCCTCCATCGGAGCCGAGAACATCGTGATTGCTCATAACCGTCATTGAACCGTCCTGCTTAACATCTCCGGGCATCGCGGGTGCCGCGATGCCCCATCTTGTTCCTTGGCCGCTCAGCGGATGCGCGGCAGCTGCTCCCACTGGTGGTAGGGCGGCGGCGAGGAAAGCTGCCATTCGAGCGTGCTTGCACCTTCACCCCAGGGATTGTCGCCGGCAACGCGCTTCTTGGCGAAAGCTTCCCATACGCCGAAGAGGAAGATGATCACGCCGGCGAAGGAGATGTAGGAGCCGATCGAGGACACGTAGTTCCAGCCGGCATAGGCGTCCGGATAGTCGATATAGCGGCGCGGCATGCCGGCGAGACCCAGGAAGTGCTGCGGGAAGAATACCAGGTTCACGCCGATGAACATGACCCAGAAATGCAGCTTGCCGATGAACTCGTTGTACATGTAGCCGAACATCTTCGGGAACCAGTAGTACCAGGCAGCAAAGATCGCGAAAACGGCGCCGAGCGACAGAACGTAGTGGAAGTGAGCCACGACGTAATAGGTGTCATGCAGCGAACGGTCGAGACCGGCATTGGCAAGCTGGACGCCGGTGACGCCACCGACGGTGAACAGGAAGATGAAGCCGATCGCCCAGACCATCGGCGTCGTGAAGGTGAGCGAGCCACCCCACATCGTGGCGATCCAGGAGAAGATCTTGATACCGGTCGGAATTGCGATGACCATCGTCGCGAAGACGAAGTAGCGCTGCGCATCGAGCGACAGGCCGACCGTATACATGTGGTGGGCCCAGACGATGAAGCCGACGGCACCGATCGCCACCATGGCATAGGCCATGCCGAGGTAACCGAAAACCGGCTTCCTGGAGAAGGTCGATACGATATGGCTGACGATGCCGAAGCCGGGCAGGATCAGGATGTAGACTTCCGGATGACCGAAGAACCAGAAGAGGTGCTGGTAGAGGATCGGGTCACCGCCGCCTTCCGGCGCAAAGAAGGTCGTGCCGAAGTTGCGGTCGGTCAGAAGCATGGTGATGCCGCCTGCCAGAACCGGCAGAGAAAGCAGCAGCAGGAAGGCAGTGATCAGAACGGCCCAGGCAAAGAGCGGCATCTTGTGCAGCGTCATGCCGGGAGCACGCATATTGAGGATGGTGGTGATGAAGTTGATCGCACCGAGGATCGAAGAGGCACCGGCGACATGCAGCGAGAAGATCGCGAGGTCGACGGCCGGACCCGGATGCCCCATGGTCGCGAGCGGCGGATAAAGCGTCCAGCCACCGCCAACGCCGAACGCGCCGGCAGGACCTTCGACGAACATCGACAGGACCAGCAGGAGGAAGGCGGGAACGATCAACCAGAAGGAAATGTTGTTCAGGCGCGGAAAGGCCATATCCGGCGCACCGATCATGATCGGCACCATCCAGTTGGCGAAACCGCCGATCATGGCCGGCATGACCATGAAGAAGATCATGATCAGCGCGTGACCGGTGGTGAACACGTTGAACATGTGCTTGCCGCCGTCGATGGCCGCGTCACCCTGGAAACCATAGACCATGGACGCCAGACCATGGAAGATCTGGATGCCAGGCTCCTGGAGCTCCATGCGCATGGCGACGGAGAGAAGACCGCCGACAATGCCTGCCATGATCGCAAAGATCAGGTAGAGCGTGCCGATGTCCTTATGGTTGGTCGAAAACAGCCAACGCTGAGCGAAAGTCGGCGTGTGCGAATGATCGTGATGATGGTCGTGACCATGCGCATCGTGAGAGGTGCGGGTATGGGCGTGATCGTCGTGAGCGGAATGTCCAGCCATTATCCTCACTCCTCTAATTACTTGGATAGGTTTTCGGCGACGGCAAAATTGCCGGCCGGCTTGTCGACCGCAGCCACGAGCGCTTTGTAGGCGCCCGGCAGGTCCGAAGCCGCCTGCGCAAGCCAAGCCTGGTATTTGTCTTCCGAGACGACGCGGATGGCGATCGGCATATAGGCGTGATCCTTGCCGCAAAGTTCCGAGCACTGGCCGTAATAGAGGCCTTCACGCTCGGCCTTGAACCAGGTTTCGTTGAGGCGACCCGGTACCGCGTCGATCTTCAGGCCGAAAGCCGGCATCGCAAAGGCGTGAATGACATCCGACGGAGCAGCCGTCACGAGCATGCGGACTGTCTTGTTGACGGGGACGACCATTTCGTTGTCGACCGCCAGCAGGCGCGGATAGGCGCCGATATCGGTCTTGCCGGCAGCTTCGCGGTCCTGTTCCTTCAGCATGAAGCTGTCGAAGGCGACAGGAGCCTGCCCGCCTTCATATTCATAATTCCACTGCCACTGCGTTGCAGTCGCCTTCACCGTCATGTCCGACTGCGGAATCTGCAGCTGGGCATTCAGGAGATTGAAGGAGGGAATGGCGAGGAAAAACAGAATGAGAACGGGGCCAAGCGTCCAGATGATTTCGATCATCGTGTTGTGGCTGGTGCGCGACGGCACCGGATTGGCGCTCGCGCGGAACTTCACGACCACGATGACAAGGAGCACCAGGACCAGAAGTGTGACCGGCACGATGAACCAGAGCGTATAATGCTCGAACCACCGGATCTGGTGCATGATCGGCGTGGCGGGCGCCTGAAGGTCAAGCTGCCAGGGACGCGGCTGATCCGCAAAACCGGCAGAAGCAAAGAGCAGACAGATGAGCGCCGTCATCACTGCAAAAGCTCTGTTCATCACTAATTTCTCCCCATGCGTTTGATCCAGAACAAACCCAACGCAGAATCCAAGCTATATGGTGTGCTTCAATCACAGTTTGCCTGCCGCCGCAATATCTGGCAGGAAAAGCCCGTGCGGCATTTTTGCGCCTCGCGGGGAGCGCTGAATCATGCCACGATTGTAGGCTCGTGCGACTGAAACTCCGGCATCGAACGGCGATCGAGCCGGCATCCCGCCCCCTTTTTATGCATCATAGCTTATATTCCGCGCAACGCCGCAGATTTATGAAGCTGTGAATCAATATGGAGAGGGCATCGGTCATGGAGTCCCATTTTCGCCGTACTCCGCTGGAAAGAGGGCGGGGCTTTTCATTTGGTTCGGCCAGCGACAAGAATAGCCGCACTGATTCGTCTTACCGAGGTTTCCATGGGCCGTCCCTCCCTGATCCGCGCCAGTTTTGCAGCAATGCTCGCGACGGCCGTATCTCTTCCGGCATTCGCGCAGCAGCAACCTGGCCCGCGCCCGACGCCCCAACCAAGCCAAGGCACGACCTCGCCAGCGGCTCCCCAGCCCCCCGGACCGGCCCAGTCGGTGCCGGGAGTTCAGCCGCAACCGGCCCAGAAGCCGCAGCCGCCCGGCAATGTCCGGGAAAATCACGGCGCCTGGTCGATCATCTGCGACAGGCCGGCGGGCGCCTCTGCCGAACAATGTGCGCTGATGCAGAACGTGATCGCCGAAGACCGGCCTGAGGTTGGACTGTCGGTCGTCGTCCTGAAAACCGCCGACCGCAAGGCGAAGATCCTGCGCATCCTCGCGCCGCTCGGTGTTCTCCTGAAGGACGGCATGGAGCTCTACGTCGATAACAACAATATCGGCCGCGCTTATTTCACCCGCTGCTTCTCCGAAGGCTGTTATGTGGAGGTGGAGATCGACGACGAGCTGATGCGCATCCTTCGTGCGGGCAAAAACGCCGTCTTTGCACTGCGCGAATCGGCCGACCAGGATCGCGTCGGCATTCCGATCGAGCTTTCCGGCTTCGCTCCGGGTTACGACGCCCTCCCCTGACACTTGCCTCCGGCGTCCCGGGGACCTACATCGGACCGAACAAAGTTCGGGCCCGACCCCGGCGAAGGAGCCTTCCATGAATACCGATCTTCTCAACCTTTTCGACTGCGACGAGGTCAAGTTGCGCTCGATCCTGTCCGAGACGTTGGCCGGGGCCGACGACGGCGAGTTGTTCGTGGAGCATGCCCAGGCGGAATCGCTGACCTTCGACAACGGACGGCTGAAGGGCGGCTCCTTTAATACAGATCAAGGATTCGGGCTGCGCGCGGTGGCCGGCGAAGCGGTCGGTTATGCGCATGCGGGGGAGCTTTCGGCCGCAGCACTATCGCGCGCCGCCGATGCCGTGCGGGCCGTCACGGCCGGCTATTCCGGCTCCTATGCGGCCGCTCCGCAGCGCACCAACAAGAAATATTACGGAGACGAGAACCCGATCGGATCCCCGAGCTTCGAGGAAAAGGTCAAGCTCTTGACCGACATCGACGCCTACCTGCGCGACAAGGATGACAAGGTTCGGCAGGTGACGGCCACCGTTTCGGCAAGCTGGCAGGTGGTCGATATCCTGCGGGCCGACGGCCACCGGGTACAGGACATCCGGCCGATGACCCGCATCAACATCTCCGTCGTCGTCGGCGACGGCGACCGGCAGGAGTCAGGTTCATTCGGCACCGGCGGCCGCATCGGGTTCGGCGATTTCGTAACGGAAGGCAACTGGCAGACCGGCGCCGACGAGGCGCTTCGCCAGGCACTGGTCAACCTGACCGCCATCGACGCGCCGGCCGGTACCATGGACGTCGTACTCGGCTCAGGCTGGCCGGGCGTGATGCTGCATGAAGCCGTCGGTCACGGGCTCGAGGGTGATTTCAACCGCAAAAAGACATCCGCCTTTGCCGGACTTCTGGGAGAAATGGTTGCAGCTCCGGGTGTTACGGTTGTCGACGACGGCACGATCGACAACCGCCGCGGCTCAATCACCATCGACGATGAAGGCACGCCGTCCGGCTACAATGTGCTCATCGAGAACGGCAAACTGGTCGGCTACATGCAGGACCGGCAGAATGCTCGGCTGATGGGCGTTCAGCCGACCGGCAACGGTCGCCGTCAAGGTTATGCCTATACGCCAATGCCGCGCATGACCAATACCTACATGCTCGGCGGCGACAAGAGCCCGGACGAGATCATCGCCTCGGTCAAGAAGGGTATTTATGCCGTCTCCTTCGGCGGCGGCCAGGTCGACATCACCTCCGGCAAGTTCGTGTTCGGCTGTACGGAAGCCTACATGATCGAAAACGGCAAGATCGGGCCTGCCATCAAGGGCGCCATGCTGATCGGCAACGGTCCCGACGCGATGCGAAGGGTGACCATGGTCGGCAACGACATGAAGCTCGACACAGGCATCGGCAATTGCGGCAAGGGCGGCCAATGGGTACCCGTCGGCGTCGGCCAGCCGCATCTGAGAATGGACCAGATCACCGTCGGCGGCACCAAGGCTTGAATCTACATCGCTTCAATGCGCTGATTCCCGAGCTCTCCGTCAGTGATTGGCGGAAAAGCCGAGATTTCTACTGTGACTTGATCGGTTTTTCGGTCGTCTACGATCGGCGGGAAGAAGGTTTCGCCTTCTTGGCGCTCGGGGAGGCGCAACTGATGATCGACCAGATTGGCCTTGGCCGCGATTTTGACCTTCCCGAAGCTCCCCGCGAACATCCGTTCGGGCGAGGCATCAACCTACAGATCGAAGTGCCGGCGCTCCGACCGGTTCTCGTCCGGCTCGCTGCGGCGAATATCCCACTCTATTTGGCGCCGGAAGAGAAATGGTATCGCCGGGACGATAAGGAAGTCGGTAATCGACAGTTCATCGTCGCCGATCCCGATGGTTACCTTCTACGATTCTTCGAGGATCTTGGCGAGCGGCCGTTCAATGGGCATCCGGCGTAAAAAGCCATTTCCGCTCAATCGCCGCGGCCAGATCGATCTGGTTGCGGCGGGCGAAAAGCAGGACATGGCCCAAAAGATCAGCGGTTTCGTCCGCCAGGTCGCGGCTTAACTCTTCCTTGCTCCGTCCCTTCGTGCGCCCACGACCGGTCAATCGGTTCCAGGCCTGGGTCAGTTCGCCCATCTCCTCCTGAAGCTTCAGGAGGAACCAATCGGAATCGCGCTTGATGGCATGGGTTTCGGCATAGCCGGCAGAGGCGGCTTCGAACTGACCGGCGAGTTTGTCCAGCATGACGTTCTCCATTTGTGCCGGCAAGTCGCACCGATTCTACCCTCAGGTCCAGCGCCATTACTTGACACCCGGCGACCAATTCCGAAAGTTGCGGCGATCCCTCAAATCCGTATCACGGCCTCCCCGATGGAATCCCAAGATCTGTTTGCCGCCTTTCTGGAAGCATGGCTACCGGGTCATTCGTCTTATCAACTCGCCTTTGTTTTCCTGGCGGCAATGATCGCGGGTCTGGCGCGCGGCTTTTCCGGCTTCGGCGGGGCGCTGATATTTGTGCCATTGGCCGGCGCGGCGATGGGTCCGAAGATCGCTTCCGGGCTGCTCCTCGTGATCGACGGCATCATGACCCTCGGCATGGTGCCGGACAGTTGGCGACGCGCCAATCGGCGGGAGGTGGCAACCATGCTTGCAGGTGCCGTGGTGGGTGTGCCGACAGGCACTGCCCTGCTTGCCCTTCTGCCCTCGGTCACGCTGCGCTGGATCATCTCGATCGTCGTGCTCTGCCTGCTGGCCTTCCTGATCTCCGGTTGGCGCTACCATGGTCGGCCGAAGACCTACCTGACAATCGGAGTGGGAGGCCTCGCCGGCCTTTTCGGCGGCGCAGCGCAGATGTCGGGACCGCCGGTCGTCGCCTATTGGCTCGGCGGCGCAATTCCCCCGACAATCGTGCGGGCCAACCTTGTCCTCTATTTCGCGCTCTCGACCGTCATCTCGGCCACATCCTATTTGATCGGCGGGATTCTCACTGTCGAAGTGCTTCTGATCGCCCTCTTTGCCGGTCCCGGTTACGGACTCGGTCTGTTTATCGGCTCTAGGCTTTTCGGCATCGCCAGCGAAGCGACGTTCCGGCGGATATGCTTCGTCCTGATTGCGACCGCCGCCCTCATCGGCCTTCCGCTCTTCGACACCTTGCGCCCCTGACGGGAATCTTGCCTGCCTTTCTTCAGCAAGGTTTAACCCGGAACACAGTAGGGTCACGCTCTCAGAAGTGACGTGAGCGTGATCACCGTGGGGAATACGAGGGAGAGGCTGAAGGCGCTCTGGCGCCGGGACGTCAAGCGGCGCCTTGTGGCCGGAGGCCTCGACATGGCCGCTGCCCTTGCGCGGGCCGGAATGTTTCCCAATGCACGGGGCCGCGGCGCCATTTTCACCCTCCATCATGTCCGACCGAAAAAAAACCGCCCGCTCCAACCGAGCGGCCATCTGGAAGTGACCCCCGATTTCCTCAGCGAGGCTATCGAAAGGCTCTCGGCGGAAGGTTATGAGTTCATACCGCTCGCGGACGTGCCGGGCCGCCTTGCCGCGCCGGCGAAGCAACCCTTTGCGGCCTTCACACTCGATGACGGCTACAAGAACAACGCTGAATATGCCCTTCCCGTCTTTGCCCGCCACGGTGCGCCGTTCACCGTCTTCGTCACGCGAGGCTTTGCGGAACGTACGCATTCCATGTGGTGGGAAACGCTTGCCGAACTGCTGGGCAGGGAGCGGGAAGTCACATTCGATTTCGGGGACGGAGCGGAGGCGATGGACCTTACCTCCGAAGCGCGCAAATTCGATGCCTTCGATCGCTTTTCAGCTTATGTCGCTGGTGTCGACGAGGCGGCGGCCGTTGCGAGGATCGATGCGCTGGCGAGGAAACATGGCATCGATCCGCTGGAGATCACCAGCGACTTGACGATGGAGCCCAAGGAATTACGCTTGCTTGGCGCGCATCCGCTGGCGTCGCTTGGAGCACATACGATCAGCCACCGGGCAGTCGGCCGCCTTTCCCCGCAGGATGCTCGCGACGAAATGCGGCAATCGGCGGACTATGTGGAGCAACTGACCGGCAGGCGGCCCGACACGATCGCTTATCCCTACGGCACACGGCATGCCGTTTCCGAGCGCGATCACCTGATTGCAAGCGAACTGGGCTTCTCGGTTGCGGTGACCACACAGCCCGGCACGCTGTGCGATAAAAGCAGGCATCGCCTCACGGGGCTACCGCGCATTTCGCTCAACGGCTATTATCAGGAGCCGCGCTACGTTTCCGCGCTGGCTTCGGGAATCCCGTTCGCCTTGGCACGCTGACCGTCCGGGTCAGGGATACATTCGCACCTTCTCCCAGGGACCGTCCGCCACCCCACGCCGAAACTCGACCCGGTCGTGAAGGCGGAACTGCCGGTCGTGCCAGAATTCGATCGAGACGGGCTTGATTCGGAAACCGGACCAATAAGGCGGTCGCGGGATGTCGCCTATGGCATATCTGGCCGTGTATTCGGCAACAGCCTTTTCCAGGGCGAAACGGCCCTCCAGCGGTCGAGACTGTTTCGATGCCCAGGCGCCGATCCGGCTGCCGCGCGCCCGCGTCACATAATAGGCATCGGCCTCGGCGTCGCTCACCACGTCCACCTCCCCCCGCAGCCGGACCTGGCGGCGCAACGACTTCCAATGAAAGCACATCGCCGCCTTCTTCTGACCGAGGATTTCACGTCCCTTCTGGCTCTCGAAATTGGTGTAGAAGACGAAGCCGTCCTCGTCGAAACCCTTGAGAAGCACCATGCGGACATTCGGCATGCCGTGTTCGTCGACGGTGGAAAGGGCGACGGCATTCGGATCATTGGGTTCCGATTTTTCCGCATCCTTCAGCCAGGAGCCGAAGAGTGCAAAAGGTTCGTTCTCCTCGGTGAAGTCACCGGTTGTTAACCCGCTTTCAGACATATTGAATAAAATACTCCCTAAAGTGCCCCGAGTTTTTTGGCCGTACAGGACGCAAGGTGGTAGTGATAGCAAAGTCGAAGAGCCGCACAAAGAGGTCCATCGCGCTTGGTCGAGGTGCAGCCGTCATCTGTCTCGCCGGATTGTCTCTTACCGGATGCACCAGCAGTCTGGACCTCTTCGGCAGTTCCCCCAAGGTAGACCGCAGCATCTCAACCGGAACCGTTCCCGGTCCGAAGCAGGAATCCGGCGAGAACCTTTCCGACGAGGCGACGGTCCGCAATGCCGTCACGTCTGCCGATCTTGCAAAAGTCGGCGCTGCCTCGGTCCCGTGGGCGAATGCCGTGACCGGCAGCGCAGGCGTCGTTTCGAAAATCCGCGAGGCTCGCAACGAAGGCCATCTCTGCCGCGACTTCACGACCACGAGACATTCCTACGAAGGCATTGCCATGTTTTCCGGCCAGGCCTGCATGACCGGCAGCGGTGACTGGATGCTGACCGCCTTCGACCGACAGTAAGGCCCTCTTCAGCACATCACCTTGCTCTACGAGCCGGCAGAAACGATTCGTTTACCTTAACGAATACGAATTTTGGCCTGTAACCTCTGATTCATGAGTTCCGACCTAAATTTCCTCGAACAGGCACGCTGTACTCAGTGACGCGAGGAACTGACGAAAGCTGTCGGAGTTGTGACGAGTATCGGGGGGTCCAAGGATTTTGGCGGGGCCCGCCGCTTCAGGTAACCGGTGGTCCCACAATGCGTGATCCCTATTCTCTGCTTGGTGTGAAGCGCAGCGCCGATGCTGACGAAATCAAGGCGGCATGGCGCGCCAAGGCAAAGACCGTCCATCCCGACGCCAACCAGGACGATCCGTCCGCCGCCAGCCGTTTTGCCGAAATCGGCCAGGCTTATGAGGTGTTGAAGGATCCCGACCGCCGCAAACGCTACGATCGAGCAGCCGAGATGCACCAGACCATCATGCAACAACGTCAGGCCGCGCGCGAAGCAGCCGAGCGGGCCAAGGCGGCCAAGGCCAATGCCGAAAAGGTCATGGAAGAGCTTGCCCGCGCCAATGCCCAGCGCACGCAGAGCCAGGCGGAAAATCCTCAAGGCGCGACGGGCGAGACCCCCGAAGACATGATCGAGCGCATATTCGGCGCGGCGGCTGCCGAGCAGGTGAAGGCGCAGAACCAGGCTCGAACCTCGGAGGATGCATCCGAGGGTGTGAAGGCCGAGCAGTCCGGTGAAAGAGCCCCCCTGCCCGTCATGGCGGTCGATCTTATCGCCTCGCTCGTCCGGCGCTTACGCGGGACTGCCCCTTTACCTGAAAAAGTTCCGGATCTTTCCGTCGATGCCACTGTCACCGTTGCCGATCTGCTGAAGCAGGCCTCGGTGACGGTAAAGCTCGCGGACGAACGAGAGGTCCGGTTTACACTGGAAAGAGGTATGACAGACGGGCATGTGGTGCGGCTGAAGGGCCAGGGCCTGAAAGTGGCCGGGATGAAACAGGGCGATCTCCTCGTCGCGCTCAAGGCCGCGCGCGATCCGCATTTCCACATCGAAGGTTTCGACCTCCATACCACCCTGCCGATCTCGCTCGAGGATGCGGTTTTGGGTACTGAGGCTACGGTGGAAACGCTCGAGGGCAGCCGCAGTCTTTCCGTTCCCGCCTGGTCAGGCTCGGACCAGACGATAAGGATGAGCGGGCTTGGGCTGTATGACGGCGCGGGCGGACGCGGCGACCTCGTGGTCGAATTGAGGATCATGCTGTGGGAAAAGCCGAACGAGAAGGTCACCGACCTGATGCGGCACATGCGTCACGGGCTATACGTCTAATACCAGTATGACAGTTTTGCGTCGGTTTTCACCGGCGCGCACCCTTGATTACGACCTTTAACATGAGATGATCCAAGTCAGCTTGAACCCTTGGGCTGCCTATGTCATAGGCAGCATTCGTTAAAGTTTCAGGGGACTATGTATGGTTCAGGCTTCCGGCCTCATGGCAGGCAAACGTGGCATCATCATGGGTGTTGCCAACAATCGTTCCATCGCTTGGGGCATTGCCAAAGCCATTCACAGCCAAGGCGGAGAGGTGGCATTCACCTACCAGGGTGATGCGCTCAAGAAGCGCGTCGAGCCGCTTGCGGCAGAACTCGGCGCCTTCATGGCCGGCCACTGCGATGTCAGCGACGAGGCCTCCGTCGATGAGGTTTTCGCCAATCTCGAAAAACATTGGGGCAAGATCGACTTCCTCGTGCATGCAATCGGCTTTTCCGACAAGGACGAGCTGACGGGCCGCTATGTCGACACGACGCCAGAGAATTTCGCCAAGACCATGCAGATCTCGGTCTATTCTTTCACCTCGGTGGCACGCCGGGCGGAAAAACTGATGACCGACGGCGGCTCCATGCTGACGCTCACCTATTACGGTGCAGAGAAGGTCATGCCGAACTACAATGTCATGGGTGTCGCCAAGGCTGCGCTCGAAGCGAGCGTAAAATATCTTGCGGTCGACCTCGGCCCGAAGAATATCCGTGTGAATGCGATTTCTGCTGGCCCGATCAAGACGCTGGCGGCCTCCGGCATCGGCGATTTCCGCTACATCCTCAAATGGAACGAATACAACGCGCCGTTGCGCCGCACCGTCACCATTGAGGAAGTCGGCGATGTCGGGCTCTACATGCTTTCGGACCTGTCGCGCTCGGTGACCGGCGAAACACATCATGCAGATAGCGGTTATCATGTCGTCGGCATGAAGGCCGTCGATGCTCCGGACATCTCGGTCATCAAGGACTGATCGACACCAGGAAACGTCTGCCGTGCTTATCTACATGATCCGCCACGGGCAGACGGACTGGAACGCCGAAGGGCGTCTGCAGGGACAGCGGGATATTCCGCTCAACGCGCTTGGCCGGGCGCAAGCCAGCCGGAATGGCGAAAAGCTTCGAGAACTGATCGGGCGAGCGGAAGATTTCGCTTTCATCGCCAGCCCTTTGTCGCGAACACGCGAAACCATGGAGCGGCTTCGCGCCGCCATGGGCCTTGATCCGAACGCTTATCTGATCGACGAGCGGCTGAAGGAACTCTCCTTCGGCGATTGGGAGGGCCATACGCTGGCGGAAATCAGCCTGATGTCGCCGGACCGCCTGATGGCCCGGGCACAGGAAAAGTGGAGCTTTATTCCGCCGGGGGAATTCGCCGAAAGCTACGAAATTCTCTGCTGGCGCATCGGCGCCTGGCTGCAGGCGGTTGAAAAACCGACGGTATGCATTAGCCATGGCGGCGTCATCCGCTCGCTCTTCCGCCTGATCGGCAATCTTTCCGAAGACGACGCGGCAGCCGCGCCGACGCCGCAGGATCGCATTCTCAGGATCGACAGGGATTGCGGCCGCCTGGAATGGCTTTGACCAGCAAGCGGCGGCATGGGCTCAGATCACCCGAAAGAGTTTAGGAACTACTGGACGATCTCAAGATCGTCCACGATCCGGTGACCGTCGACTTCGGTGAAGAAGACAAGGACTTTGACGCCGGCTTTGAGGCCTTCGAAATTGAATTCCTCCGGCACCTTGTAGGTCTTTCCGTCATCCAGTGTCAGGCTCAGCGCCTTCACATCCACCGTCTTGATCGTCGCCTCGACATCAGCGCTCTGCGCCCAGCCATTCAGGGGCGAAAACATGCTTGCAGTGGCAAGCAGAGCAGCAATCAGGATACGCATGGGTTTAGGCCTTGATGAGGTCGACGTTGTTTCGTTACGACGCACAGATAGCCTCCCGATTGTGGCGAAAATCGCCCGCTACCATGACATTTTCGGTATAAGTAATGACTTGATTGTTAACGCTTTTCAAGAGCTCCAGCCGGTTCGAAGGCGGCGCAGCCGTATCGGCCGGATTTGGCCCGCGTGCTCACCTCGGAAATCGCTTCCAAATTTGTGGGCAGCCGGGGCAATCGGAAATTAACTCCCATCCGTTAGGCTTTTCCCGCAAGTCATAAAAGTTAACGAAAAGGGTTCGGGCGATTGAAATTCCGGCGTTCCTCCGCTTCTCAAACTCTACACCTTTTTCGGCATCCGAAGGCTCCCGCTGCAATCGCATTCATGATCGCCCTGATGGTGATTGCGATTGCGATCATCATAGATGGGCGCCATACGGAAAGTTACCGCACCGAACTGCGAGGGACGACCGAAAGGACAGCGGCGCTGCTCGCCCAGCGTTTTTCATCCCAGGCCGAGACCGACATCCTGGCCGCCGATCACCTGGTCCATGTCCTGCAAGAGGATGCGCAAGGCTCGATCGAAAGGTTCCAGCACTACATCGACAACGCCTTCAAAAAGCAACGGTGTTAGGTGTCAATCGCGTTAGCGTGGTGTTCCCGCATTCTTGCGTTGAGGATGATGATCATCTTTCGCATGACGGCGACGAGCGC
>NZ_SOEM01000019.1:0-96209 GCF_004368875.1 Neorhizobium sp. R1-B | reverse complement strand
ATCCCGAAGAGAAGCGAGGACCTGCGGAAGATGTCATGTTCCGACGAGGCGGAGACGCTCGTAAGCGCTTGACCTCAACACGCCGAATAGAGAAGTCATGGGTGACAGAATGTACCTATGACATGGCTGACGACCTCTTGTCCGCCGGTTCTTCGGCCCTATCGTCTCTTCAATAACGGAGAGCGCTATGGTCCCTGAAGAGAGAATCAGACGCCACGAGGAAACGATCGCTCGCTTGCGGGAGGATAAGGAGTGGCTGCGGGACACCGGATTCTGGACCGAAGCTGGCTCAAACGAGGATCTCATTGGCGAGATCGAGCGCGCAATCAATCTCTACATAAGCCTGATTAGAGAACTCACTCGCCCGGTAGGATGAGCGTCATCCGCGGCTCATGCCACGGATGGCTCGTTCAATTCGCTGCTCTCCGTGCCGATTGTCATCGTATTGCCTCGCCATTCGAACGATCCGCCGATCCAGCTTCTGAGCCAGATTGCAGGCATCAGAAGGTCGCGTACGATCATGGCGAGGCACAGTCGAAATGACACGGGCCAGTTTTTGGCAAATGCCAAGCCCAGCTCCGGAAGATAGGTAATGAGGAGAATCGCTGCTGCCGGCGCGACCGGGCTGATGTCCGCGGTCAGGGCGGCCAGAACTCCCAGCGTGAGCGGCGGTACGCCGCCGAGCAATATCTCGGGAGCAAAATAGATCGGGAAGGTCACACGGCGAAGCCTTGCCCAGCGGCTCTGCCGCGCCCAGATTTCTCTAAGGTCGCGCCGGCCGAGCGGTTGCTCGAACGGCGAGGAAACGAGATGCACCTTGCGTCCCAGCCTGTTGACGAGCTTCGTGGCAGCTGCGTCCTCGGCGATTTCCGCGGCCAGCGCTTCGATTCCCCCTGCTGCATCGAGCATCGGCTTGTACCAGAGCATGCTTTTTCCCTGGGCAAAACCGAAGCCGAGAGCCTCGCCGGCATATTGCCAGCGCGCCTGATGACCATTGAGAAAGGCGCATTCGGTCTCGGCCCAAAATCCGGCTGGCCGGGAGCCGAGCGGCGTGGAGCAGACCAGGCCGGTATCATCCCTCCAGGCGGATATCAGATGCTCCACGTAGTCGGCGGGCATGAGCACATTGGAGTCGGCGAGAATGACCCAGTCGTTTTCGGCGGCCCGCCATCCCTTGACGCAGTTGTTCAGCTTCGGATTGGCGCTTATGCGGTCATCGCCCACCAGAATGCGGGAAGCAATCTCGGGATGGGCAGCCATTGCTTCTTCGATCCTGCCGACAACCGGATCCCTCTCGTCGGCAACACAGAAGATCAACTCGTGTTGGGGCCAGTCGAGCTCAAAGGCGCGCGCCAGGGTCAATGCCGTGAAGTTTTCGACGCCGCGGACGGGGATGACGATTGAAACAGCCGGCCGATCGGAGATGCCGGGAGCCGGTGTGCCGCGGGGCGACAACCTCCACATTGCTATGGCCAGGCTGATCAGGTTGACAAGCAGGAGGGCTGCTGCGGCGAAGGCGAAGTAATATTCCATGACTATGATCCCGATGGCCCCGAACGCTGTTTCTGGCCGCAGCTCCGGTAAGGCTTCGATTCAGCGTCCGATTATGAACACAGCATCGTCATGTGACAGGTGGATGACGGCGTAGGCGCCGGTTCGCCAGCTGTTTTGAACGTCCTTGCCGGATGTATCCGAATGTCGGGCTCAATGGAGGCGCTGGCCCGAAGAACAGCATCTTCAAAATCCCACTCTTGCCATAGTGCGGATTCTGAAAAGCCGCATTGTTTCGTATCATCGGATAGGTCGGCTCCGCCATGATTTGGTGAGCGGAGAGCAAATTGGCGCAGCGCCGGCCCAAGGGTCGCGGACGCGCTTCCAATACACTTCAAATCACTTTTGTCCGGGCGGCCTGATGGTTGCTCGCACGCTTCGCATCGTTTTTACGCTTTTAGCGGGGATCGCATGAATAGGATGTCCTATGCCGCAGCGGTATGCGTCTTTGTGGCTGTCTTTGTACCTGGTCCGGGTTTTGCGGACGACAACCCGCTGATCTGGAAGCCTTCCAAAACCTCCGATACGAGCTATTCGGTCAAGCTCGGCCTTAAACTGCCCACCCGGATCGAGACCGAGGCTGGCATATCCATGGGCGTCAATACCACAAGCAGCGGAGCACCGGTCGATACGCCCCTCAGATTCTGGAGCAATTTTACCGCCGAGAAAATCAAGACCCCGGCGGGCCAGTTTGGTCGCGACATCGGTGTCGATCTCGACGGCAATACAGGCAGCGCCGGGATCACCATGAACTATTACGACAAGGAAATTGCGACGCCCCAGATCGATATCGAGAGGCGCAGCAGCTACGGCGTTCATTATGACGGCGCTTCGGGCGAGTGGCGGGGCCTCGACGCCAGCCAGTCGGTGCGGCTTTCGCATGCCGCAAGCGGCACCGCGCTGATCGGCCGTGCTACCGGCCGCGATGGCTTCAGGACGGTGACTGCCGGGGTGGTCATGGAAAAGAAGCTCGGCACGCGGATGACGGTGAGCGGCTCGATCGACCGCTCATCGGACTCCGCAGAACCCGCGGCGAGTATCAAGGCTCGCTATTTCTTCAGGTGGTAAAATGAAAAGGGGCGTCTGGCGCCCCTTGGAAAACCGCAGTTTGCCCGTTGCTCAATGCAGGATCTGGCTGAGGAAGAGCTTGGTGCGCTCATGCTGCGGATTGTCGAAGAATTCCGCAGGCGAGTTCTGTTCGACGATCTGGCCCTGGTCCATGAAGATGACCCGATTGGCCACTTGGCGGGCAAAGCCCATTTCATGGGTGACGCAGAGCATGGTCATGCCTTCTTCGGCAAGGCTTACCATCGTATCCAGCACTTCCTTGACCATTTCAGGATCGAGCGCAGAGGTCGGTTCGTCGAACAGCATGATCTTCGGCTTCATGCACAACGAGCGGGCAATCGCCACGCGCTGCTGCTGACCGCCGGAAAGCTGGCCCGGATATTTGTTGGCCTGTTCCGGGATCTTCACGCGCTTCAGGTAATGCATCGCGATTTCTTCGGCCTGTTTCTTCGGCATCTTACGGACCCAGATGGGCGCAAGCGTGCAGTTTTCCAGGATGGTCAGATGCGGGAAGAGGTTGAAGTGCTGGAACACCATGCCGACTTCTCGGCGCACTTCGTCGATCTTCTTCAGGTCGTTAGTCAGCTCGATTCCATCGACGATAATCGTGCCGGCCTGATGCTCCTCAAGACGGTTGATGCAGCGGATCATCGTCGATTTGCCGGAGCCGGAGGGCCCGGCGATGACGATGCGCTCGCCCTTCATCACCTTCAGGTTGATATCGCGCAGCACGTGGAAGTCGCCATACCATTTGTTCATACCGACGATCTCTACGGCGACGTCGGTAGCGGAGACAGTCAGTTTCTTGGGTTGGGCGTCAGCCATTTTTTTCCCCTTTGTTATCGTTTTGCGGCGTTTAGCGCTTGTGGCTCGTGTCGAGGTGCCGTTCCATGAATGCGGAATAGCGCGACATGCCGAAGCAGAACAGCCAGAAGATGAAGCCTGCGAAGATGAGTCCGGTAATCGGCGTCACCGGCGTGATCCAGGTCGTGTCGGTGAAGTTGAGCCGCACGATACCGAGCAGATCGAACATGCCGATGATCGACACGAGCGAGGTATCCTTGAAGAGGCCGATGAAGGTGTTGACGATGCCCGGGATAACCAGCTTGATCGCCTGCGGCAGGATGACCAGCCGCATCGTCTGCCAATAGCTGAGGCCAAGGGACTCGGAACCTTCTGTCTGGCCTTTGGGAATTGCCTGGAGACCGCCGCGGATGACTTCGGCCATATAGGCCGACGCAAAGATCGCGACCCCCACCAAGGCACGGAGAAAGTTGTCGATCGTCCAGCCTGTCGGCAGGAAGAGCGGCAGCATCACGTTCGCCATGAAGAGAACGCTGATCAGCGGCACACCGCGGATGATTTCGATGAAGCCGACGCACAGCATCCGGATGACAGGCATTTTCGACCGGCGCCCGAGAGCAAGCAGGATGCCAACGGGCAGAGAGACGGCGATGCCGACGAAGGAGAGGATGAGCGTCACCATCAGGCCGCCCCAGAGAGGGGTCTCGACTTCCTCAAGACCGAAGACGCCGCCATGCAGCAGGAAGAAGGCGACAACCGGAAAAACGACGAAGAAGAGGAGGGCGGTAAGCCCCTTGCGCGGCAGTTTGGGAACCAGCAGAGGCACGAGCAGCACGACGAAGAGTGCGGCAACGAGCATTGGCCGCCAGCGCTCGTCCAAGGGATACCGGCCGAACATGAACTGCTGGAACCGGTCGCCCACAAATGCCCAGCAGGCGCCTTTCCAGCCCTCCGGCTGTATGCCGCCCTGCGCGACGGTGGTGCAGGCGCTGCGATCACTACCGGACCAAACGGCGTTGAAGAAGAGCCAGTCTAATATGCCGGGCAGTGCCCAGATCAACAGGACGACGGCCAAAAGCGTCAGCACGGTGTCCTTCGGAGTGGCGAGAAGATTGGTACGGACCCAGCCGCTGACCGTCCTGGTACTGATTGGGGCGGGCTGGGCCTTCAGCATGTCGCTGCGGACATAAGAGAGGTTTTGGGTATTCATGAGCTTATCTTTCCACCAGCGCCATCTTGGCATTGAACCAGTTCATGAAGATCGATGTCGCGATGCTGATCGCCAGATAGACCGTCAGCATGATGGAGATCGCCTCCACTGCCTGGCCCGTCTGGTTGAGCGTCGTACTGGTCGTGGAAAAGAGCTCGGGAAAGCCGATAGCAACGCCGAGCGATGAATTCTTCGTCAGGTTGAGATACTGGCTGGTGAGCGGGGGAATGATGATGCGCATGGCCTGCGGCACGACGACGAGCCGTGTCGTATGCGAAGGCTGGAGACCGAGCGCAAAGGCGGCCTCACTCTGTCCCTTGGCCACGCCCCGGATGCCGGCCCTGATCACTTCCGCGATGAACGATGCCGTATAAAGCGAAAGCGCCACATAGAGTGCGACGAATTCCGGCAGGATGCGCGCGCCCCCTGTCATGTTGAAGCGGCCGGCGATCGGGGAATCGAACGTGAGCGGAGCGCCCATGATCAGAAATGCAAGGATCGGCAATCCGATGATGAGGCCGATGCCAGTCCAGATCGTATGGAACTGCTTGCCGGTCGCCGCCTGACGCTGCCTGGCCCACCTGGCGACGACGATGGTCGCGACGACCCCGACCAGGAAAGCGACGGGGATCAGCCAGGCGCCTTCTCCCCAGATCGGATTCGGAAATGCGAGACCGCGATTGTTGAGAAAGATGTTGAAGGGCAGCGCAATCGAATCCCGCACCTGCGGCAGCGAATCCAGCACTCCCTTGTACCAGAAGAAGATGATCAGCAGCACCGGGATGTTGCGAAAGATCTCGACATAGAGCGTGCAGAGCTTTGCAATGAGCCAATTCCGCGACAGACGACCGAGACCGATGATGAAGCCGACGACGGTTGCCGTGAAGATGCCGAGAATGGCCACAAGCATCGTGTTCAGAAAGCCGACAACGATCGCGCGGCCATACGTGGAATCGCTCGTATAGGCGATGAGCGACTGGCCGATATCGAATCCGGCTCGACCTCTCAGGAAGCCGTAACCGGACGCCGTTCCGGAACGGGCAAGATTTTCGGTGGTGTTATCGAAGATCCACCAGCCGACCACCAGGACGATAAGGAGAGTGAGTACCTGGTAGAAAATACCGCGAAACTTCGGGTCATACGCATAAGACCTCAGCGTACGAGCCTCCGTAGACGCAATTACAGCGTGATCTGTCATGCTGGCCTTTTCCCCTGCGGCCTGTTTCAGGCCTTTTTTATATTTTTTGTTATTGAGGGTAAGGCAGCTTTTGCCGCCTTACCCGATTTCGCATGTGCGATTAGCGCACCGGCGGTGCGTATTGCAAGCCACCCTTCGACCACAGGGCGTTCAGGCCGCGCTGGATCTTGAGAGGTGTGTTTGCGCCGATGTTGCGTTCGAACACTTCGCCGTAGTTCCCGACGTTCTTGATGATATTGTAGGCCCATTCATTGGTGAGACCGAGGTCGGTACCGATCTTGGTGTCCTTTTCGACGCCCAGGAAGCGACGGATATCCGGGTTGGTCGAGTTTTTCATCTCTTCGAGGTTCTTCTGGGTGATGCCGAAGTCTTCGGCCTGCACCATTGCGTAACCTGCCCAGGTGACGATGTCGAACCACTGGTCATCGCCCTGACGGACGGCCGGGCCGAGCGGCTCCTTGGAGATGATTTCCGGCAGAATGATGTGGTCGTCCGGGTTGGAAAGCGACAGGCGCAGCGAGTAGAGGCCCGACTGGTCGGTCGTGTAGACGTCGCAACGGCCTGCCTGATAGGCCGCGTTCACTTCTTCGAGCTTTTCGAAGACAACCGGGTTGTACTGCAGATTGTTGGACTTGAAGTAGTCGGCAAGGTTGAGTTCCGTCGTGGTGCCGGACTGGACGCAGACAGCGGCGCCGGAGAGCTCAAGCGCCGACTTCACGTTCAGGCTCTTCGGGATCATGAAGCCCTGGCCGTCATAGTAGTTGACGTAGCGGAAGTTCAAGCCGAGGGAGGTGTCGCGGCTGATGGTCCAGGTGGTGTTACGGGCAAGAAGGTCGACTTCGCCGGACTGGAGCGCGGTGAAGCGGCTCTGCGCGGTGGTCGGCGTGTACTTGACCTTGCTGGCATCGCCGAAGACCGCAGCTGCGACAGCCTTGCAATAATCGACGTCGAAGCCAGTCCAGTTACCAGCCGAATCCGGAGCGGCAAAACCGGCAAGACCGGTGTTGACGCCGCACTGGACGAAACCCTTGGCCTTCACGTTGTCCAATGTGGCAGCCGATGCAGCAGAGGCAAACCCCAGGACCGCTGCGCCAATAGCGGCTGACAGAAGCGTCTTTTTCATTTTCCCAACCTTTTTATCTGTGGCTTTGTGATTTGGTTACACCGCGCCGCTCCCCGATTCCTTCGAATACGGCGGGTCGTCCGCCAACCTCCCGGTGCGGACTTTCCTATCTCATTCGCAAAACAACGCAGGGTCAAGTGTCGCAGTTTCGAATTGCGACCGAAATAAGGTAAATTCGTTAACTCGGCCCGCTAAACGATCAGATACCCAAAGTTTGAGCAGCCTTTGATCAAAACGCAAGCGCCGCTCCCCAACGCCAGAATCTTGACCCGGCGGTTTGGGGGCCCGAAGGCGGGGTTGACCGGGCATTGTTCCGGCGGCAAAACTCTGCGCCTCTATCGCCAACCGAAAGCATTCCCGGATATGAAGAAGAAAGAAACCCTGCTCAACGGCGCTGGCGCCAACACGCGCCTCGCCCATCTGGGCCATGATCCCTTGGGATACCATGGCTTCGTCAATCCGCCCGTTGTGCACGCCTCGACGGTCCTGTTCCCGAACTCCGCGACCATGGAGAAGCGCTCTCAAAAATATACTTACGGGACCCGCGGGACACCGACGACCGATGCCCTCTGCGAGGCTCTTGACGAACTGGAGGGGTCGGCAGGCACCATTCTCGTCCCGTCGGGTCTGGCCGCAATCTCGGTGCCGTTCCTGGCTTATCTTTCTGCCGGTGACCATGCTCTGATCGTCGATTCGGTCTACACGCCATGCCGCAATTTCTGCAACATGATGCTGACGCGGCTGGGCGTGGAGATCGAATATTACGACCCGGAAATCGGCGCCGGCATCGAGGCGTTGATCAAGCCCAACACGAGACTGGTCCACACAGAGGCACCTGGTTCAAATACCTTCGAGATGCAGGATATCCGGGCAATCGCGGATGCTGCGCACAAGCATCATTGCGTTGTCACCATGGACAATACCTGGGCGACCCCGCTCTTTTTTCGCCCCCTGGATTTCGGGGTCGACGTATCCATCCACGCGACGACCAAATACCCGTCCGGACATTCGGACATCATCATGGGCTCGGTTTCCGCGAATGCCAAACACTGGCCGAAGCTTGAAGAGGCACGCATAACCCTCGGCATCTGCGGGGCGCCGGATGATTCCTACATGATCCTGCGCGGTCTGCGCACCATGGGCATCCGCCTCGAACATCATCAGAAAAGCGCTCTCGACATCGCAAGATGGCTGGAGACTCGCGATGATGTCTTCCGTGTCCTGCATCCGGCTTTGCCGAGTTTCCCGGGACATGACATATGGAAGCGTGACTTCAAGGGCGCGAGCGGCGTCTTTTCCTTCGTTCTGAAGGCGGAAACCGATAAGGCCAAGGCGAAGGCGCATGCCTTCCTGGATGCGCTTTCCTTCTTCGGTCTCGGTTATTCCTGGGGTGGTTACGAAAGCCTCGCCGTCGCGGTCAATCTCTCCGATCGCACCATCCGAACGGCGCCGCCGGAAGGCCCGGTGATCCGCCTGCAGATCGGGCTTGAAGACGTTGCGGATCTGAAAAAAGACCTGGAGGCCGGTTTCGCAGCCGCCGCAGCCGTCTGATCATTCGGCCGTGAAGCCGTAAAGCCAGTCAAGATCCGCCGCGAGCGATTGCGGCGGACGCAGGGACAGGACAATGTCCCGTCCGAGCCGGATAGGGCCGCGGGCATGATAGGCGAAGCGGTTGAACAGGCCGCGGGCGCGAACCTTCGCAGCCCGTTCCCTCCGCACGCCCTCAAACGCCGCCAGTGCCTCGCTGAGGGTAAGGGTGCCCGCGACGCGATTTGCGAGCACGAATGCATCCTCGATCGCCATGGCCGCGCCTTGTGCCGCAAACGGCATCATCGCATGTGCCGCATCGCCGATCAGCACCTTGTCCCTTCCGTTGTGCCAGCGTCCAGCGCTGACCTCGTAGAGCGGCCAGAATGTGGGACTTGGAGCCCGGTTCAGCAGGCCGGCGATACGTCGGTTCCAACGGGAAAATTGCGACGTCAGCATGTGCCTCTGGGCCTCGCTTGCCTCCGCGTCCCATGTTTCGCCAGGTGTCACGCCCGAGGCAATCGCGACGATGTTGAAGCCGTCCATCTCCTTCAGCGGATAGGCGACGAGATGCGTGGAAGGCCCGAGAAAGGCGGTAACCTGATTGGGGGTCAGCCACGTGGGTACGTCGCTGCGGGCAATGGTGAAACGCCAAGCGATGTTGCCCGAAAAATCCGGCTCCGGAGCGCCGGGAATAGCAGCGCGAAGATTGGACCAGACCCCGTCCGCGCCGACGATCAACGGGTAGTCTCGGTCCGTCATCGCCGCCAATGCCCGATGGACGTCATCCCGGACCGGCGCATCGAGATGGAGCGTGCAGAGCGGGTTTCGTTCGACCGCCGCAAGCAGGGCTTTCTGCAGCGTTGCCCGATGGAGAACGCCGTAGGGCGCCCTCCAACGTTCGCGGGCAAAACGGCCGACGGGGACATGTGCCAGGGGCCTCAGCGAGGTCCCCGATACCAGCGCGATCCGCTCCGGTTCGGCCCAGATTGCTTCAAGCGAGGCAAGCACGCCAAGTCTGGCGAGAACCCGGGACGCATTCGGCGAAATCTGCAGCCCCGCGCCGACTTCCACCAGCTCGGACGCTTCTTCGAAAATGTCACTGGCTATGCCGTGGCGGGCGAAGGACAGCGCAGCGGTCAGCCCGGCCACGCCGGCGCCGATGATTGCTACCCTTTCGATTGGCATCCCCGGGGCCGGCGCCTCAGGCGGCCTTGACGTGGAAGACGCAACCGGGCGGATCCGTCTGTTCGGGCTTCAGCGACGGGTTATAGCGATAGAGTGTCGAGCAATAGGAGCAGACTTTCTCGTTGTCGTCGCCCATGTCGATGAAGATATGCGGATGATCGAACGGCACGGATGCGCCGGTGCACATGAATTCCTTTACGCCGATCTGGACCAAGCGATGTCCGCCGTCGTTCTGGAAATGGGGAATGCTGTGCCCGGCCATGATAGTCTCCATGCGTAACAGAAGGCGCGTCTGATTTGCGGCGGACAATATCGTTCCCGATCCCAAATGTGTAGTGGGAAAACCGCCGCAGGCTTTCTGATTTCACCTGATGCATGGCTTCAAAGCGCGGAGCGGATCGCCTATGTTCCGCCAAAAAAGGATGCCTCGATGAACCTCAATGCTCCAGCCTTTTCCTCTTTCCACCACAACGGGCTGAAGCTCGCCTATTTCGACGAGGGTGATCCTTCGGGCGATCCGGTCCTGCTCATTCATGGGTTTGCCTCCAGCGCGCTGGTCAATTGGGTCCATCCGGGCTGGCTGAAGACGCTGGGGGATGCAGGCTATCGAGTGATTGCCATAGATAACCGTGGCCACGGTTCGAGCGACAAGCCGATGGATCCGGAAGCCTATCGCCCCTGGGTGATGGCGGACGACGCAATCGCGCTGCTCGACCACCTGCGCATTCCCGAAGCCCATCTGTTTGGTTATTCCATGGGCGCGCGGATCTCGGTCTTCGCAGCGCTTGCCCATCCGCATCGGGTCCGCTCGCTGGTGCTCGGTGGTCTCGGTATCGGCATGACGGACGGGGTAGGGGATTGGGACCCGATCGCCGACGCCCTTCTTGCCCCTTCGCTCGATGACGTCAGCCATGCACGCGGCCGCACGTTCCGCACTTTCGCGGATCAGACCAGAAGCAACAGGGAAGCTCTTGCCGCCTGCATCCGCGGCTCACGCGACCTCGTCTCGCGCGCCGACATGGGCAAGATCGACGCGCCGACATTGATCGGAGTGGGCACTACCGACGATATTGCAGGGTCGCCTCAGGAACTGGCGGCCCTGATGCCGCATGCCGTGGCTCTCGACATTCCTGGCCGCGATCATATGCTCGCCGTCGGCGATAGGGTCTTCAAGAAAGCGGTCCTCGATTTTTATGGAGAGCTTTCAGAGAAATGATCTCCGCCTGGGGAAAGGCCGCAGGTTTCCTCATACTAACGATCAACGGAATGCGATTTTGAGGCCGTTGGTCTTCCGGTAAAGTTATTCTATATAATGAGCCCGACGATAGAACGAGGAGACGGCCATGGCCGCGAGAACTGAAGCTCGCCAGAAGGAGCAGGTCGCGACGGTGGATCCCATCTGGGATACGCTGCGGGAAGAGGCGCGCACGGCAGCCGAACAGGATCCGCTGCTCGCTGCCTTTCTCTATTCCACGGTGCTGAACCATCGTTCTCTCGAAGAATGCGTGGTGCACCGCATTTGCGAACGCCTGGATCACCCGGATCTGCAGGCTGTGCTTCTGCGTCAGACTTTTATGGAAATGCTTGAAGACTGGCCGGAATGGGGCGCAATCTTGCGTGTCGACATTCAGGCCGTCTATGACCGCGACCCCGCTTGCCTGCGGTTCCTCGAGCCGGTGCTTTATTTCAAGGGCTTCCATGCGATCCAGACGCATCGGTTGGCGCACTGGCTCTTTGATCGCGGTCGGCGGGATTTCGCGCTTTATCTGCAGAGCAGGTCGTCGAGCATCTTCCAGACGGATATCAATCCGGCCGCCCGCATCGGCAAGGGCATATTCCTGGACCATGCGACGGGCCTCGTGGTGGGCGAGACTGCCGTGATCGGTGATAACGTGTCGATCCTCCATGGCGTCACGCTTGGCGGCACCGGCAAGGAAGGTGCAGACCGTCACCCGAAGATCGGCAATGGCGTGCTGATCGGAGCAGGGGCAAAGATCCTCGGCAATATCGAGGTGGGCTCCTGCTCGCGTGTCGCTGCGGGTTCGGTGGTCTTGAAGGCCGTTCCGCCGAAGTCCACCGTTGCCGGCGTTCCGGCCAAGGTGGTCGGGGAAGCGGGGTGTTCCGAACCGGCCCGCCTGATGGATCAGCTCCTGGGCGCCGACATCTGAAGAGTTCCAGCGTCTTGCTCGACAGCAGAAAGAGCGGCCACACGTTCTGGCCGCTTTACTTTCGCCTTTGTCCCATGTCAAAAGCGCCGCAACTTGAATCGCTGACGGAGAGAATGGTGAAACCGGACGAAATCAAGAAGCTCGACGCCTATTTTAAGCGCGTGATCAATCCGCAGGCGGTCGTCAAGGCGCGTCCGCGCAAGAATGATTCGGCCGAGGTCTATCTGGGCGAGGAATTCCTGGGCGTCGTGTATGTAGACGATGAGGACGGCGACCGTTCTTACAACTTCTCGATGGCGATTCTCGACGTCGATCTCTGATCGCCTGCCTTTAAGGGAGGCTTTCTGGTCTGCTTCTTGATTCAGGGCTATTGCAACCGCGGAGGGAAACACCTGCCGCCGCACCGAGAGCCCTTTTTCTGCACATGAGCTATTTCTGCTAAATCATCGCATCGAATCAGTTTTCGCTCCGACCTAGACCAAGGTATGGCTGTCGGTTATTTTGCATTGCACAAATCAGCCTTGACTTTTGCCGGGTAGGCCGGTTGTATGAGCTTCTCCGAATAGAACAAGGGATCAGACTATGTTCAACTTCGATGAAGCCAGCAAGAAGAGCAAGGAAGCGATGGACGGTGTGCTGAAAAGCTATACCGAGGTCGCCAGGGGGTTCCAGGCGATCGCGACCGAGGCGAACGACTATTCCCGCAAGTCATTCCAGGACATGACTTCTTTCATGGAGGCGTTCAGGTCGGTGCGCAGCATCGAGGCGGCCTACGAACTCCAGACAAAGTACATCAAGTCGACCTACGATGGCTTCATCGTCGAGGCGACCAAGATGAGCGACATGTATGCGGACCTCGCGAAATTGGCCTATAAGCCCTACGAGGCTCCGGTTGCCAAATCGACCGCCGTCGCCACCGCAAACGCGGCCTGACGACGGGCAAGGCCCTTTTAACGACGCCTTTATGATCGAAGGCCGGCGGCGTTTCGCGTTGCCGGCCTTTTTTGATTCCGACCGCGAGCGGAAAACCCCGTTTTTCCGCATCTTCACGGCCTCTCTAGCGGAATAGTGATTGCGTGGGCGCAAAGGGGGCTTAAAATCGTTACTCAGTGAACTACGTTAGGAAGACTGAAGTTCGGCTGATCGGCCCTTCACTGAACCGCCGCCGGATTCCTGGGGAATGAATGAAGATGATCGCACTGCCGATCTTTATGCAACGAGAAAAAGGTGGAGACGGAGATAACGCGGGCCGCGGGACCTCGGTCATCACACGCACGAAACCTAAAACCAAACGGCCCAACCTTTATCGTGTCCTCCTGCTGAATGACGACTACACTCCCATGGAATTCGTCATTCACATTCTGGAGCGTTTCTTTCAGAAGGATCGGGAAGCCGCGACGCGCATCATGCTCCATGTCCACAATCACGGGGTGGGCGAATGCGGAATATTTACATACGAAGTAGCGGAAACCAAAGTGTCCCAGGTTATGGACTTCGCCCGGCAACACCAGCATCCGCTGCAATGTGTCATGGAAAAGAAGTGAGGAACCCGACGTGCCAACATTTTCGCCTAGTCTTGAAAAGGCGCTGCATCAGGCACTGACCTTCGCGAACGAGCGGCATCACGAATATGCCACGCTCGAACACCTGCTTCTGGCATTGATAGACGATGCCGATGCGGCGGCGGTTATGGGCGCTTGTAACGTCAATTTGGAAGCTCTTCGCAAGACCGTTATGGATTATGTTGATAACGAGCTTGCCAATCTCGTCACCGGTTACGACGAGGATTCGAAGCCGACCTCCGGCTTCCAGCGCGTCATTCAACGCGCCGTCATTCATGTGCAGTCCTCGGGTCGCGAAGAGGTGACCGGAGCAAACGTTCTCGTCGCGATCTTTGCAGAACGGGAAAGCCATGCTGCTTTCTTCCTGCAGGAGCAGGAAATGACCCGCTACGATGCGGTCAACTATATTTCTCACGGTATCGGCAAGCGTCCGGGTTCCTCCCAGACCCGCACGCCGCGCGGTGCCGAGGAAAGCGAATCCGACGCCAAGCCTGCGCGCGACCAGGAAGAGGGTTCGGCCAAGAAGCCGCAGGATGCCTTAAAGGCCTATTGCGTCAATCTGAACGAAAAAGCCCGCGAGGGCCGCATCGATCCTCTCATCGGCCGTAACGCCGAGGTCAACCGGACGATCCAGGTCCTGTGCCGCCGCTCCAAGAACAACCCGCTCTACGTGGGCGATCCGGGCGTCGGCAAGACGGCAATCGCCGAAGGCCTTGCAAAGCGGATCATCGAAGGAAAGGTGCCTGAAGCGCTTGCAGATGCCACCATCTTTTCGCTCGACATGGGCACGCTGCTCGCCGGCACCCGTTATCGCGGCGATTTCGAGGAGCGGCTGAAGCAGGTCGTCAAGGAGCTTGAGGATTATCCGGGCGCGGTTCTCTTCATCGACGAGATCCACACCGTCATCGGCGCCGGCGCCACGTCCGGCGGCGCGATGGATGCCTCCAACCTCCTGAAGCCCGCGCTTTCTTCGGGTGCGATCCGCTGCATCGGATCTACCACCTATAAGGAATACCGCCAGTTCTTCGAAAAGGACCGGGCTCTGGTTCGTCGCTTCCAGAAGATCGACGTCAACGAGCCCTCGATCGATGATGCGATCGAGATCATGAAGGGCCTGAAGCCTTATTTCGAGGATTATCACAAGCTGCGTTACACCAACGAGGCGATCAAGTCCGCCGTGGAACTATCGGCGCGCTACATCTCCGACCGCAAGCTGCCGGACAAGGCGATCGATGTGATCGATGAGACCGGGGCGGCTCAGATGCTTCTGCCAGCCTCCAAACGCCGCAAGCTGATCACCGAGAAGGAGATCGAAGCCACGATCGCTACGATGGCGCGGATTCCGGCAAAAACCGTGTCGAAGGATGACGAGATGGTTCTCGCCAACCTTGAGAAGGAACTGCGTTCGGTTGTCTACGGACAGGACGCGGCGATCGAGGCCCTTTCGACGGCGATCAAGCTCGCCCGTGCAGGCCTTCGCGAGCCGAACAAGCCGATTGGCTCTTACGTCTTCTCCGGCCCGACGGGCGTCGGCAAGACGGAAGTGGCCAAGCAGCTCGCTTCATCGCTCGGTGTTGAGCTGCTGCGGTTCGACATGTCCGAATATATGGAACGCCATACGGTCTCGCGGCTGCTCGGCGCACCTCCCGGCTATGTCGGCTTTGACCAGGGCGGTCTCCTGACCGACAGCGTCGACCAGCATCCGCACAGCGTCGTCCTGCTCGACGAGATCGAGAAGGCGCATCCGGATATCTATAATATCCTGCTGCAGGTCATGGACCACGGTTCGCTGACCGACCATAACGGCAAGAAGATCGATTTCCGCAACGTCATCCTGATCATGACGACCAATGCGGGCGCATCGGAAATGGCCAAGGCCGCGATCGGCTTCGGTTCGTCGAAACGCACCGGTGAGGATGAGGAGGCGCTGAATCGCCTGTTCACACCCGAATTCCGCAATCGTCTCGATGCCGTCATCCCGTTCGCGCCGCTGCCGACGGAGGTCATCCATCAAGTCGTACAGAAGTTCGTCATGCAGCTCGAAACGCAGCTTTCCGAACGCAACGTCACGTTCGACCTGCATCAGGATGCCATCGCCTGGCTGGCAGACAAGGGATACGACGAGAGAATGGGCGCACGCCCGTTGTCGCGGGTCATCCAAGAACACATCAAGAAGCCGCTTGCAAACGAGATCCTGTTCGGCAAGCTGCGCAAGGGTGGTGTGGTGAACGTCACGGTCGGCAAGGGCGAGGACGGCAAGGACAAGCTTGTCCTGGATGCCATTCCGGAGGCGACGCCTGTGAAGCCGAAGCCTGAGGCAGAGGTGGAAGAGGCCGTCGAAGAGACCGAAGCGAAGGTCTCGAAGCCCAAGGCACCGAAGAAGTCGGCGCCGAAGGACAAGGATGGCGGTTCCGCAAAGGCGCGTGCCATGGTCGATGCCGACGTGATCGCCGAGACCACGCCGCCGGGTGCTCACAAGGCGCCTGCGCGCAAGGGCTCGACGGTGCCGCGCGTGCCGAAGAGTAAATAAGGCTCTTAGATCTAGCCATTGCGATGCCGGGCTTGCCCCGGCATCGTCTTTTTTGTGAGTCTCTCCGATACCGCCGGAATGCCGATGTCTCCAGATAGCGACGACCGCAGCGCCTTGTCTTGGTTCCTGACCGGCATGCGGGGCATGTTTTCGCTGCCGGCGCTGATCCTCATGACTTCGATCGTCGGGTTCAGCGCCTTCGCACTTGAATCCGGCTTGACGCGCGCAGAGGCGGTTTTCATGTCGTTCGCGATCTGGGCGCTTCCGGCACAGGTGATTTTGGTCGGCACCATGGCCAGCGGCGCCAATATAGCCGCCTGCTTTCTCGCGGTCACACTGTCCTCGATCCGGATGATGCCGATGGTGGCCTCGGTCATCCCGGAGATGCGGACGAAGCGGACGCCGACATGGCTCCTTCTGATCCTGTCGCATTTCGTCGCGATCACGGCGTGGGTCTTTGCGATCACGACGTTGCGCAACGTGCCACGCGAGCATCGTGCAGTCTATTTCGCAGGCTTTGGCGTCACCCTGACGACGAGCGGCACACTGGTGGTCGCGATTTTCTACGGAATTGCTGCAAGCTTCCCGCCGCTGATCGCTGGCGTGCTTTTCTTTCTGACGCCGGTCTATTTCAACGCGTCGATCTGGGCGAGCGCAAGCCAGCCTGTGGTAAAACTGGCCTTCGTCATGGGCGTGGTTCTCGGACCGCTTCTTGCGCTGGTCACACCTGAATTCGACGTACTGTATGCCGGAATCGGAGGAGGGACTGCCGCCTACCTCATCGATAGGTGGAGGCGGAAGAAAAGGCGCGGCACGAAGGCAGGTTCACGATGATCGACGAGTACTGGACCTTTATCGTTATCTTTGTTGCCGGTTTCCTTGCAACGGACGTCTGGCGCTGGCTCGGCGTCGTCGCCGGCAATCGGTTGAACGAGGAGTCCGAGGCGCTTTATTGGGTAAGGGCGGTGGCGACATCGCTCGTGATGGCCGTTACGGCGAAGCTGATCGTCTTTCCGAACGGCACGCTGGCGGAATCGCCGCTCTGGCTTCGGCTGGGCGCTGCCGGCATCGGTTTTGCCGTCTTTCTGGCGACCGGACGCAAGGTTGCGGTCGGTGTCGCGGTGCCGATGGCGCTCCTGATCGCCGGCCTCTGGTGGACCGGCTTTGGAGACCGTTAGTTGCCGAGCTCGCCGATGATCTTTTCGGCATTGGCAGCAAGCACCTCATTGTCCTCCATCTTGCCCGAATGAGGCTTCAGCGCCAGCCCTTCGTAGCGCGGTATGACGTGGAAGTGCAGGTGGTAGACCGTCTGGCCGGATGCCGGTTCGTTAAACTGGATCACCGTGATGCCGTCCGCCTCGAAAGCCTCCTTCGCGGCTTTGGCAAGCTTCTGAACGACCGGTATCAGCTTCGAAAGCACCGCCGGATCGGCATCGAGAATGTTGCGGGACGGCGCTTTCGGGATCACCAGCAGGTGACCGGGCGACTGCGGCATGACATCCATGAACGCCAGTGTATCGTCATCCTCATAAATCCGGTGACAAGGGATCTCGCCACGCAGGATCTTTGCGAAGATGTTGTTGGTGTCGTAGATCTGGCCGCTCATCCTGAATCCTCTCCTTGAGTTCTCGTCAATCTTCATGCTGGCGCTCGCCCTTGCGGAACGGGCTGTGCTCGGACAGATACTCGTTCATGTATTCCACGTCCTGCCGCTCCCGTTCCAGATAATCGGCAACCGCGCGGCGAAGCCCTGGATGGGCGATATAGTGCATGGAATGAGTGGTGACAGGCAGATATCCGCGTGCCAGCTTGTGTTCTCCCTGCGCGCCGGCCTCGACCCGTTTGAGGCCCTTGGCGAGCGCAAAGTCGATCGCCTGGTGGTAACAGACCTCGAAATGCAGGAAGGGATGGTCTTCGATGCAGCCCCAATGCCGTCCGTAGAGTGCGTCCCCGCCGATGAAGTTGATCGCGCCGGCGATATATTTGCCCTCGCGCTTGGCCATCACCAGCAGGATGTCATCGCGCATGCGCTCGCCGACCAGGGAATAGAATGAGCGGGTCAGGTACGGGCGTCCCCATTTGCGGCTTCCCGTGTCCATATAGAAGTTGAAGAACTGGTCCCAGATCTCCTCGGTGAGATCTCGCCCGGTCAGCCAGTCGATCGAAATGCCGTTGTCCAATGCCGCACGCCGCTCTTTCCTCAGTGCCTTGCGTTTGCGCGACGCGAGCGTTTCCAGGAAGGCCTCGTGATCGGCATAACCTTCGTTGATGAAGTGGAATTGCTTGTCCGTCCGGTGCAGGTAGTCAGCGTCCTCAAAGGCGGCAAGCTGGTCTTCCGGAATGAACGTGACATGCGCGGACGAAACTCCGAGCTGACGTGTCACCTCTTGAAGACCGGCTGCAAGCGTCAGCTCCGTCGTATCCTTGTCATAGCTTTCGGCGACGAGCAGTCGCGGCCCGGTCGCCGGGGTAAAGGGTACCGCGCACTGCAGCTTCGGATAATATCGCCCGCCGGCCCGTTCGAATGCGTCCGCCCAACCGTGATCGAAGACATATTCGCCCTGGCTGTGGCTTTTGAGATATCCCGGAACCGCGCCGATCAGAGCGCCGCGGTCGTCCTCAAGGAGCAGGTGGTGACCGTGCCAGCCGGTCCGGGCGGTGGCTGACCCGGATTCCTCCAGCGACGAGAGAAAGGCATGCGACAGGAAGGGATTATAGGGGGTGTCCGAGGTCGGAGCTTTCGAAGCGCCTGAAAGGCGCGACCAGCTTTGTGGGCTGATCGCGCAGAAGGATTTTTCGATGCGGATGGTGAGATTGCCGGTCATATTCTCAAATTTAAGCGGCGGGAGCCTCCCGCGGATCAAAACCTTCAAACGTCATTTGGTCTGCGTATTTATAGGTATGTTCGCGGCCGTTTACATCCCTTACGGTCCAGGTGATGACGGGAATTCCTGTTTGTCTCTGGGCGGTGATGAACGTGTTCGGCAGATGGGAATAGCGGTAGGAAATGAAATCCAGGCCGAGTTGCATCGCCTCGTCATGCGCGAAAAATTCCCCCGGCTTGCTGCCTTCGGCAGTGAGGCCGAGCGGATAAGGTGAGCCGGCCCTTTTCAGATCACGCAGGATGTGGTGGTCGAAGCTCATCAGAGCGACCTTTCCCTGGTAGTCTTCCAGCACCTCCAGCACCGCTTCTGCAAACCCGTCGTCTTCGCCTTCACCCACGCGCCCCTTGATCTCGATGACCAGCGGCACCCGTCCGGCCACCAGGTCGAGCATCTGCTTCAGCGTCGGAATTTTGTCCTTCGTGCCGCCGACGGCAAGCATTCCTAGCTCGGCCGATGTCCGTTCCCGCACATCGCCTTTGATGCCGCAGAGGCGTTCCAGGTCGTGGTCGTGAAAGATCACCGGCACGCTGTCCGCGGCGAGCTGAACGTCGCATTCGATTGCGAAACCGGCTTCGGCGGCGCGTTCGAAGGCCGAAAGCGTATTCTCCCAGATCTGCTGGTTCATGTCATGATAGCCGCGATGGGCGACGGGAAGGTTCTTGATCCAGGAAACGGCGCTCATGCTTCGATCTCGATGATGGCGTCGACTTCGACGGAGGCATTCAGCGGCAAGGCGGCCATGCCGACGGCGGCGCGGGCATGTTTGCCTGCTTCACCGAGAACATTGGCGATGAGGTTGGAAGCGCCGTTCATGACGAGATGCTGTTCCACGAAATCCGGTGTCGAGGCGATGAAACCGTTGAGCTTGAGAACGCGGCGGATTTTGCCGAGGTCGCCCCCGAGGGCCGCCTTCGCCTGGGCGAGGATGTTGATGGCGCAGAGTTCGGCGGCCCGCTGTGCAGCCGGCACGTCCACGTCGCGGCCGACGAGACCGGTCACCGCCACTTTGCCGCCTTCGATGGGCAGTTGGCCTGAAAGATAAAGCGTATTTCCGCTGATCGTATAAGGCACATAATTGGCCGCAGGCGCCGCGGCTACGGGGAGAGTGATTCCCAGTTCCTTCAAACGGCCTTCGATGGCTTCGGTCATTTTCGACTCCCGTTTTGTTGTAAATTCTTCAAAAATCTTGCATCAAGGCCATAACCTCAACCCATGGCGTTCTTATAACACCCGGACTGAGTCCAACAGGAGATTGTGAATGTTGCGCATAAGCCTAAGGGTGATCCTTGCCGGCGGCGTCAGCCTTGTGGCTTGCGCTTCCGCGGACGCCAACACCGATAGCGCCTCCCGCGCATTGGTGCCGCATCGCGCAATTTACGACCTGAAGCTCAAGGACGCCTCGGAACGCTCCGGCATCGAAGGCATGGTCGGGCGCATGGTCTACGAGTTCACCGGCTCGCCCTGTACCGGTTTCTCGACCAACTTCCGGCTCGTCACAAAGATCAATACGGGAGAGGAGACGCGGCTCAGCGACCAGCAGACCACGACTTTCGAGGACATGGCCGCCCGCCAGTTCCATTTCGAGACCAAGTCCTTCACCGACGAGCAGCTCGACAAACAGATCAGTGGTGAGGCGAGCGTGGCGGAAAACGGCGTGAAGGTGGAAATCACCCAGCCGGACGGCCGCGAAGTTGATCTGCCGGCGAGCGTCTTTCCGACCGGCCATATGCTTGACGTCATCCAGAATGCCAAGGACGGCAAGAATTTCTTCGAAGCGCGCGTCTTCGACGGTTCCGAGGACGGCGACCAGGCGCTGCTCACGACGACCGTCATCGGCAAGCAGCAGGAGCCGGAAAAAGGCGATGTCGACGCCGACAAAGCCGGCGAATTTTCCCGGGCGCCGTTCTGGCCGGTGACGATCGCCTATTTCAACGAAACGGCCCAGGGCGATCCGACACCCGTCTACAATATGTCGTTCAAGCTCTATGAAAACGGCGTCACCCGCGATCTGACCATGGATTATGGCGACTTCGTCCTGTCGGGCAGCCTCACCCGGTTGGAGCTTCTGAAACAGCAGGATCCGTGCCCGGCGCCGGCAAAGTGATCTGATCTTACCGTTAGGGCCCGGCTCGACGATGATCCGAGACTTTTTTGCCGATACCCTTGCTTTTGCGCCAAATCGCATGTATGGGCACCGGCATTCCACACGTAAGGCATGGGATCGTCCGGGAGAAATCCGGGCTTTTCCGCCGGTGGCATTCCCGAAGGGTTTGCTGTTCGCCTTGCGGAGGTTCAACCGGAAAAGGAGAAAAAGGCATGGCATTGCCTGATTTCAGCATGCGCCAGCTTCTGGAAGCTGGTGTTCACTTCGGCCACCAGACCCATCGCTGGAACCCGAAGATGAAGCCGTATATTTTCGGCGATCGCAACAATATCCATATCATCGACCTGGCTCAGACCGTTCCGATGCTGTCGCGCGCCCTGCAGGTCGTGTCCGACACCGTCGCTCGCGGCGGCCGCGTCCTGTTCGTCGGCACCAAGCGCCAGGCTTCGGAACTCATCGCTGATTCCGCCAAGCGTTCGGCTCAGTATTACGTCAATTCCCGCTGGCTCGGCGGCATGATGACGAACTGGAAGACCATTTCGAACTCGATCCAGCGTCTGCGCAAGCTCGACGAGATCCTCGGTTCGGAAGCTTCGGGCTTCACCAAGAAGGAGCGCCTGAACCTCGAGCGCGAACGCGAGAAGCTGGAAAAGGCTCTCGGCGGTATCCGCGACATGGGCGGCGTTCCGGATCTGATGTTCATCATCGACACCAACAAGGAAAAGATCGCCATCGACGAAGCGAAGCGCCTGGGCATCCCGGTCGTCGCCATCATCGACTCCAACTGCGATCCGGACCTCATCGACTATCCGATCCCGGGCAATGACGACGCTTCGCGTGCCGTCGCTCTTTATTGCGACCTGATCGCTCGCGCCGCCATCGACGGTATCGCCCGTCAGCAGGGCGCCTCGGGCCGTGACATCGGCGCATCCGCTGAAGCTCCGATCGAGCCGGCGCTCGAAGGCGAAGCCGAAGCCTAAGGCTTGCCTGGAGCGGTGACTGCCGCTCTGCTGTACGAGTTCGACCGAGGCCAGAGATACCGCTATCCCTGGCCTCAGTCGTTTAAGATCAAGACGATGGTCTCCGCCGGCCTTGCGCCAATCGTTGAGACAATCTCTGCCGTGATGTCCTTCATCACGCTGTCATACTTCCGGGTACATTCGTCCCAAAACTTTGGTGTCGCCGATGGTTTTCCGGCAATACCCAACTTAAACCGACAAGAGGCATGAAAATGGCTGAAATCACCGCTGCATTGGTCAAGGAACTGCGCGAAAAGTCTGGCGCAGGCATGATGGACTGCAAGAAGGCGCTTGCTGAAACCAACGGCGACATCGAAGCAGCGATCGACTGGCTGCGCGCTAAGGGCATTGCAAAGGCCGACAAGAAGTCCGGCCGCACCGCTGCCGAAGGTCTGATCGGCGTTGCCAGCGCCGGCACCAAGGCAGTCGTCGTCGAAATCAATTCCGAAACCGACTTCGTGGCCCGCAACGATGCCTTCCAGACCATGGTTCGCAGCGTTGCCGATGTAGCACTCGGCACCAACGGCGCGGTTGATGCCGTCGGCGCGGCAACCGTTCCGGCGACCGGCAAGTCGGTCACCGACACCATCAAGGACGCGGTTGCTACCATCGGCGAAAACATGAGCCTGCGCCGTTCGGCACTGCTCTCCGTCGAGGACGGCGTTGTGGCGACCTATATCCACAATGCTGCTGCCGATCGCGTCGGCAAGCTGGGTGTTCTGGTGGCCTTGAAGTCGACCGGCAATAAGGACGCGCTGAACGCAATCGGCCGTCAGGTTGCCATGCACATCGCTGCGACCAACCCGCTGGCAATTCGCCCGGAAGAAGTCGATGCCGCTGTAGCCGAGCGCGAACGGAACGTCTTTATCGAGCAGTCCCGCGCCTCCGGCAAGCCGGACAACATCATCGAGAAGATGGTCGAAGGCCGCATGCGCAAGTTCTTCGAAGAAGTTGCTCTTCTTTCGCAGGCTTTCGTCATCAATCCTGACCTCACCGTCGGCGCCGCCGTGAAGGCTGCCGAAAAGGAAGTCGGCGCTCCGATCGAAGTAACCGGCATGGCCCGCTTGCTGCTCGGCGAAGGCGTCGAAAAGGAAGAGACGGATTTCGCGGCGGAAGTCGCGGCAGTCGCCAAGGGCTGATATCCGCCGATAGACCTCGGGAGCGCCTTTGCGGCCTGCCGGAGCATCGGGAAAACAAGGAGATAGGGTCGCTCGTCAATTCGGTGAAAAGATGAGCGGCCGTCTCTAAAGCGATTAAAAACGGAAGGGCACCGGGTGACAAGCCGGTGCCCTTCGTGTATCCGCAAGCCGTTTGTGTTCTCCGCAGGCAGTTTTCATTTCAAGGAGCCTTCATGTCGCCCAAGCCAATCTATAAGCGCGTATTGCTCAAGGCCTCCGGAGAAGCCCTGATGGGCAGCCAAGGGTTCGGGATCGACGTTAATGTCGCCGACCGCATCGCTTCGGATATCGCCGAAGCCTGCGCCATGGGCGTAGAGGTCGGTGTGGTCGTCGGCGGCGGCAATATCTTTCGGGGCGTTGCCGTGGCGTCCAAGGGGGGCGACCGGGTGACCGGCGACCACATGGGCATGCTGGCGACGATCATCAACGCTCTTGCGCTGGCCACGTCCCTTCGCAAGCTGGATGTCGAAACCGTTGTCCTGTCGGCGATCTCGATGCCGGAAATCTGCGAGAGCTTTTCGCAGCGGCGCGCCGTGCACCACATGGCCCAGGGCAGGGTGGTCATCTTCGCCGGCGGCACGGGAAACCCCTTTTTCACCACCGATTCGGCTGCGGCGCTGCGCGCCGCGGAAATCGGCGCCGAGGCCATCTTCAAAGGCACGCAGGTCGACGGCATCTATTCGGCCGATCCGAAAAAGGATCCGGCCGCGACGCGTTTCGAGACATTGACCCATGGCGAGGTGCTCGGCAAGGGATTGGCGGTGATGGACGTGGCGGCGGTCGCGCTTGCCCGCGAAAACTCCATCCCGATCATCGTGTTCTCGATCCACGAGAAGGGCGGTTTCGCTCAAATCTTGACCGGCGGCGGCCGCAAGACCATCGTAACGGACAACTGAGGCGCGGCGCTGAAGGCCGCCAGATAATGATACGGGAGTAGACGGATGAGTGGAGCAGTTGATCTCAACGACATCAAGCGCCGGATGGACGGCGCCATTGCCGCTTTCAAGAGCGATATCGCATCGCTCAGGACCGGCCGGGCCTCGGCCAACATTCTCGATCCGGTGACGGTCGAAGCCTATGGCTCGCGCGTGCCGCTCAACCAGGTGGCCAACATCACCGTTCCGGAGCCGCGAATGCTGGGCGTGTCTATCTGGGACAAGTCCATGGTCAACGCCGTCGATCGCGCGATCCGCGAATCGCATCTCGGTCTCAACCCGATCGTCGACGGGCAGAATCTGCGCATTCCGCTTCCGGAACTCAACGAAGAGCGCCGTAAGTCGCTGGTCAAGGTCGCGCATGATTATGCCGAAAAAGCCAAGGTCGCGATCCGCCACGTACGGCGTGACGGGATGGACGGCCTGAAAAAGGCCGAAAAGGACGGCGTAATCGGTCAGGACGACAGCCGGTCGCAGTCGGAAAAGGTGCAGAAGATGACGGACGATACGATTTCCGAAGTCGACCGCTTGCTTGCCGACAAAGAAAAGGAAATCATGCAGGTCTAGCGCAGGCGTCTCTTGAGCCTGATCTTGGCCGCTAAAGGACCCGCATCAAATATGGCGAATCCCGAACTTGCGATCATTCCTCAACACGTTGCGATCATCATGGATGGCAACGGCCGCTGGGCAAACAAGCGTGGGCTTCCCCGTACGATCGGTCACAGCAAAGGCGTGGAGGCGGTTCGGGAATCGGTGCGTGCCGCTGGCGAGGCGGGCGTCAAATATCTGACGCTTTTTGCCTTTTCTTCGGAGAACTGGAGCCGCCCCCATTCGGAGGTGAACGATCTCCTTGGTCTTCTCAGGCGTTTCATCCGTCGTGATCTGGCGGAACTTCACCGTGAAAACGTACGTATCAGGGTGATCGGCGATCGAGACAACCTGCGAGGCGACATTCTGCCCTTGTTGGTGGAGGCCGAGGAGACGACGCGACACAACACCGCTCTGACGCTGGTGATCGCTTTCAACTACGGCGCCAGAGACGAGATCGTCAGAGCCGTCGTAAAACTCGCCCGTGATGTCGAGGCGGGCGTTCTGAAGGCCTCGGACATCGACGCCGACATGATCAGCAGGAATTTGGACACCGCCGACATTCCGGATCCCGATCTTATTATACGCACAAGCGGCGAGGAACGGTTGTCGAACTTTCTGTTGTGGCAGGCCGCCTATTCGGAACTGGTGTTCCTGCCGGACTACTGGCCGGATTTCGATCGGAATCTGTTTTTTGACGCATTGAAGGTTTTTGCGTCCCGCGACCGTCGTTTTGGCGGTCTGTCGAGCAAGACGGCCGCGGTGGTTGGCTGATGAGCAGTGAACTCAGGCTTCGGATCATCTCCGCCTTGATTCTGGCGGCGATCGTGCTGGCGGCAACATGGTTCGGTGGCTTTTCCTTCCGCCTCGTCGCTGCCGTGATGGCTGTCCTGATCTATTACGAGTGGTCGACGATTACCCGGCTCGATGAACGGGATTTTCACACCAATGCCTTCAGCTGGGTCGCCGTTCTGCTGATCGCGGTCAATATCGTCTTCGGAGAGAAGGATCTGGCGATTCCGCTGCTTGGCGGGTCTGTCATCACCGCCATTCTTCTGGTTCTGTGGCGCAAGGGCAGCTGGTGGTCGCCGGGCGGCATCGTTTATGCAGGATTGAGTGGCATTTCGCTTTCGGCAATCCGGGCGGACGACCAGGCCGGATTCGTGGCGACGATCTTTATTTTCGCCGTCGTCTGGGCAACCGACATCCTGGCCTATTTCGTCGGCCGGGCACTCAAGGGTCCGAAGCTGGCCCCAAAAATCTCGCCGGGAAAAACGTGGTCCGGCGCGATCGGCGGCACCATTGCCGGCGTGGTTGCGAGTTCGGCGGTAACATTGGCTGTCTTTTCCCGGCTGTCCTTTTGGACCGTCGTCATCGCCTTCGCGTTGTCGGTGGCAAGCCAGGTCGGAGATCTCTTCGAATCGTTCATCAAGCGCCGGTTCGGCGTCAAGGATTCCAGCCATCTCATTCCCGGGCATGGCGGTGTTATGGATCGGGTGGATGGCCTCGTTTTTGCCTGTTTCGCGGCGTTTCTGCTAACTCTTGTCTATACGGCCGCTACAGGCCATCTTGATATACCGGTGGCTGGTTTTCTTTTCGGGCTTTGAGACCTCGCCGCCATCGCATTTGAAACGGAAACTTTGATGGCCATCCTCAGCTTCGTCACCGGCTATATCATCCCATTCATTCTCGTTCTGTCGCTGCTCGTGTTCGTGCATGAAATGGGACACTACCTCGTCGGACGTTGGTGCGGCATCCGATCGACCGCCTTCTCCGTAGGCTTCGGCCCCGAACTCCTGGGCTTCACCGACCGCCACGGTACACGCTGGAAGATTTCAGCGATTCCTCTTGGCGGCTACGTCAAATTCTACGGCGATGACGATGTTGCGAGCCTGCCGGATGCGAGCGGCCTCGTCGGCATGACGGAGGAGGAGAAGGCGCAGACGCTGGCTGGCGCGAAACTGTGGAAAAGGGCGGCGACGGTAGCGGCCGGGCCAATCGCCAACTTCCTGCTGGCGATCGCGATCTTTGCCGTGTTGTTTAGCGTCTATGGAAAAGTGGTTGCCGATCCTGTCGTTGCCGAAGTCCAGGCAAACAGCGCGGCCCAGGCCGCCGGCGTTCAGCCTGGCGACCGACTGGTGGCGCTGGATGGCACACGCATCAGGACCTTTGACGACGTGCGGCGTTACGTCAGCATCCGTCCGGAAACGCCGATTGTCGTGACCGTCGACCGCAACGGCCAGGAAATCGATCTGCCGATGCTGCCGAAGCGCACCGAGATCACCGATCAGTTCGGCAACAAGGTCGAGCTGGGCCTGATCGGCATCGTCACCAATGAAGAGCGCGGCAAATTCCGGGTCGAGACTTTTGGCCCGCTGCAGGCGGTGGCTGAAGGCGTAAAGGAGACGGGCCACATCGTCACGGGCACGGTCCGCTATATCGGAAACCTCGTAACCGGCCGCATGAGGGCCGATCAATTGGGGGGACCGGTGCGCGTTGCGCAGGCTTCGGGTCAGATGGCAACGCTGGGCTTTGCCGCCGTCGTGCAGCTTGCCGCCGTTCTGTCCGTTTCCATCGGTCTTCTCAATCTGATGCCTGTTCCGGTTTTGGACGGTGGACATCTCGTTTTCTATGCAATAGAGGCGGTTCGTGGCAAACCGCTGGGAGCCGGTGCACAGGAGATTGCCTTTCGCATCGGTCTCGCAATGGTGCTCAGCCTGATGGTATTCGCGACCTTCAACGACATCAGCAATCTCATTGGCTGATGCCCTCAAAATCGTTGAAGGAAACTGTTTATTTACTATGTTTTCAACTCTTGCGTGGCCATTGGGTCACGCCTGAGAAGGAAGTAAATAGAAATTAACACGATACCTTGCTTGTAGGGCAAAAGAAGGTAAAACGACACACGTGGCCGGAGTCGGGCTCCACCCGCCGAGGGACAACGGGAAAAGGTAAGAATTGAAATGAAGGCTGGTTCAAGGTTTTTGAACGCAGTGTCGGCGTTTGCGCTGTCTGCTAGTGTTGTTGCCTCGGGCGCGGGTGTGCTGGTGCTTGCTTCCGCGCCGTCCGCAGAAGCGGCGGTGATCCGGAGCGTCCAGGTTCGCGGTGCCCAGCGCACGGGCGAAGAAGCAGTTCGTTCCAACCTGACCATTCGCCCTGGTGTCAGTTTTTCGAACAACGACATCGATGAGTCCGTGCGCAAGCTTTATGCGACCGGATATTTCTCCGATGTCCGTATCAGCGTTTCCGGCAGCACGCTCGTCGTAACGGTGAATGAGAACCAGCTCGTCAATCAGGTCGTCTTCAACGGCAACCGCAAGATTACCGATGAAAAGCTGCAGGCTGTTGTTCAGACCCAGCCGCTCGGTCCTTATAGCGAGACGATGATCAATGCCGACATCGAGCGGCTGCGCGAGGCTTATCGCGCGATCGGCCGCAGCGACGTCGAGATCACGACGCAGACCGCTCCTGTCGGTCAGGGCCGCGTCAATCTGGCCTTTGTCGTCAACGAGGGTGATCGCACCAAGATCGCCGATATCAATTTCGTGGGCAATCAGGCCTATGGCGACGGTCGCCTGAAGTCCGTCATCATTACCAAGGAATCCAGCCCGCTGTCGTTCCTCACCCGCAAGGACGTCTACAGCGAGGACAAGCTGCGCGCCGACGAGGAAACGTTGCGCCAGTTCTATTACAATCACGGCTATCCCGATTTCCGCATCATCTCTTCCGAAGCGGTTCTCGACGAGGCGAACAACAAGTACAACATCACCTTCACCGTGGAAGAAGGTCAGCGTTACTCCTACGGCGGCGTTGGCGTCGAATCGACTGTTGAAGGCGTCAGCAGCGAAGAGCTGCAGGGTCTGGTCGAGACGCGGGAAGGTCGTACCTATGACGCCCGCGAAGTCCAGAAGACCATGGAGGCGATCTCCAAGCGCGTCGCAGCGAAAGGTTACCCCTTTGCACGCGTGACGCCGCGGGGCGACCGCAACATGGAAACGCACACGATCGGCGTGACCTATCTCGTTGATCAGGGCGAGCGCGCTTACGTCGAGCGTATCGAAGTTCGCGGCAATACCCGTACCCGCGACTACGTCATCCGCCGCGAATTCGATTTCAGCGAAGGCGACGCATTCAATCAGGAAATGATTTCGCGCGCTAAGCGTCGTCTGGAAGCCCTTGGTTACTTCACCACGGTCAATATCTCCACTGCTCCGGGCAGCGCTCCGGACCGCGTGGTCGTTGTGGTCGATGTTGAAGACCAGTCCACCGGTTCGTTCGGTATCGGTGCCGGCTACTCCGCAGGCGGCGACGGCTTCATGCTGGAAGCCTCCATCGAGGAAAAGAACTTCCTGGGCCGCGGCCAATTCATCCGTGTTGCCGTCGGCGGCGGTCTCGAAGAGGCCCGCAGCTACAACCTTTCGTTCACCGAGCCCTACTTCCTCGGTTACCGTCTGGCAGCCGGTTTCGACCTGTTCAAGAGCAAGACGTCCTCGAACAGCTACTACGATTACGACGAGCAGGGCGTTACCCTGCGCGTGACCGCGCCAATCACCGAGGATCTGGCGACGACGTTCCGCTACACCTATAAGGAAATCAACTACGAAGATGACGGCGCGTTTGGCTCCGACGGCGTTCCTGGCACGGGCGACGACAACCTTTCGTCGCCTTACATTTCCATGATCGATCAGGGCAAGTTCGTCCAGTCTTCCGTTTCGCAGACGCTGACCTACAATACGCTCGACAGCCAGTCGCTGCCGCGCGAAGGGATCTACGCCACGATCACGCATGAATATGCAGGGCTCGGCGGCGACTCCGAGTTCTACAAGATATCCGGCCGTGCCCGTTACTTCCATCTTCTGTCGACCGAGGCCGATCTGATCGGCTCCGTCGCAGTCGGTGCCGGCCATGTAGTTTCCACCGGCGACAACCTGCATGTCTTTGACCAGTTCACGCTGGGCGGTCGTCAGGTCCGCGGGTTCGAGAACGATGGTATCGGTCCGCGTACGGTCGATCATGGCGACGCTCTTGGCGGTACGACCTACTTTACGGCGTCTGCGGAAATGTCCATGCCGATGCCGGTTTTCCCGGAGGATTTCGGTCTTCGGGCCGCCGTCTTCGCCGATGCCGGTACGCTCTACGGAAACGATGTACCGCTTGGCACCAGCACTGCGCAGGGCACAGATATGTCCTGGCGCGCTTCGGTGGGCGCCGGCATTATGTGGGCTTCGCCGTTCGGCAACATCCGCTTCGACTATGCCATTCCGGTCGTCAAGGAAGACTTTGACGAGACTCAGGAATTCCGGTTCAGCATGGCGAACCAGTTCTGATCGTTTCCGCCCGTCTCGACGGGCGGGAATCTGTTCCGGAGCTCTGGCTTTATGGATCACAATGAATTTTTCCCGCCCCATGATGGCGTGAGCCTGCGCGAGCTGGCCACCCGTCTTGGGGTGGAACTGCTTGACGGGAATGCTGGCGATCGAATGATCCGGTCGATCGCCCCGGTTGCCAGGGCCGGCGAGGGGCAGCTCAGCTATATTCTCTCTCGCAAGAACCGGCACGAACTGGAAACGTGTCACGCCTCCGCCATCCTATGTGATGCGGCGATCCGGCCGATCGTTCCGGACCATATTCCGATCCTGCTTTCCAAGGCGCCCTTGACGGCCTTTGCCATGGCCGGTGCTGTTCTGCATCCCGCCGCGATGCGCCCGGGGCCTGTGACATCCGCACCATCGGGTATTTCGCCTGCGGCCTATGTCGATCCGACGGCGATGCTCGAGCCCGGCGTCGAGGTCGAGCCTATGGCTGTGGTTGGCGCGCGGGCCGAAATCGGCAGCGGCACGCGGATCGGTGCGGGCACCGTGATCGGCGCGGACGTCAAGATCGGCCGCGATTGTACGATCGCGGCGGGCGCCAGTGTCCTGGCGGCTTTGATCGGCAACGGTGTCATTATTCACAATGGCGCACGTATCGGCCAGGATGGCTTCGGCAATGCGCCCGGCCCGCGGGGCATGCTCAAGCTCGTTCAGATCGGGCGCGTCATTATTCAGGACAATGTGGAGATTGGCGCCAACACCACCGTCGATCGCGGCGCGATGGACGATACGGTCATTGGCGAAGGCACGAAGATCGACAATCAGGTGCAGATTGCGCATAACGTTCGTATCGGCCGGCATTGCGGCATTGCGGCGGGCGTTGGCATTGCCGGATCCACGAAGATCGGCAATGGCGTGTTGATTGGTGGCGCGGCCGCTATCAACGGGCATATTTCGATCGGTGACGGCGTTCAGCTCGCCGCGTTCAGCGGAGTGATTGGTTCCGTGCCCGCCGGCTCCATATATGGCGGCATTCCGGCCCGGCCGATGAAGGATTTCCTCCGCGAAATGGCGGATAAGATGGCACAGTCGGACGAGCGCGCTAAGCGCAAAGGAGAGAAGAAAAATGACTGATGAGACCAAGCCGATGCTCGGCGCGGCCGATATTCAGGAAATCATGAAGCTGTTGCCGCATCGCTACCCGTTTCTTCTGGTCGACAAGATCGTCGAAATCGATGGTGACAACTCCGCGATCGGCATCAAGAACGTGACCGCCAGCGAGCCGCATTTCACCGGCCATTTCCCGGACCGACCGATCATGCCGGGCGTGCTCCTGGTCGAGGGCATGGCCCAGACGGCCGGCGCGATTTGCGCGCGCAAGGAAGGCGAGGGCGGCAACCTGGTCTATTTCATGACGATCGACAACGCCCGCTTCCGCAAGCCGGTGATACCGGGGGATCGGGTGGAGTACCACGTCACGAAGCAGAAGCAGCGTGGCAATATCTGGAAGTTTCATTGCGACGCCAAGGTCGACGGTGCGCTCGTCGCAGAGGCTGATATCGGCGCGATGATCGTGCGTAAGGACGCGGAATGAGCAAGATTGCTGCCAGCGCGCGGATTCATCCCCTTGCTGTGGTCGAGGACGGCGCCGTGATCGGCGAGAATGTCGTTGTCGGGCCGTTTTCGCATGTGGGCTCGCGCGTGGTGCTGAAGGATGGCGTCGAACTGTCCTCGCACGCTGTGGTGACCGGCAATACGGAGATCGGCCGCAATTGCCGCATTTTCCCGATGGCTGTTATCGGCGGCGTTTCGCAGAGCCTCCACGAAGCGGGAGAGGATTCCTCGCTCACCGTCGGCGATAATTGCACGATGCGCGAAGGGGTGACCATGAACTGCGGCACCGTCGGGGGCGGCGGCAAGACCGTGGTCGGCAGCAATTGCCTCTTTCTTGCCAATTCCCACGTGGCGCATGATTGTCAGCTTGGCAGCGACATCATCATGTCGAACAATGTCATGCTGGCCGGCCACGTTCATGTGGGAGACAAGGCAATTCTCGGCGGCGGCTGTGCGGTGCATCAGTTCACCCGCATCGGCCGCCAGGCCTTCATCGGCGGGCTTTCGGCCGTCAACTACGACGTGATCCCCTATGGAATGCTGAACGGCAATCCCGGTATCCTGGGCGGCCTGAACGTCGTCGGCATGACACGTGCGGGCGTGGAGCGTGCCACGATCCATACCGTACGCCGCGCCTTCAAGCAGATCTTTGAAGGCGCAGGGAACATCCGCAACAATGCGGCGGCAATCCGCGAGGATTATGCCGATTGCAAGGAAGTGATGGAGATCCTTGATTTCATCGCTGCCGACAGCGAACGCGCCCTTTCGTCTCCCTTCCGCAGCAAGAGCTGAGCGGCCATGCGGGGCGTCCCGAGCCTTGCGCCAAAGGGGCGGCTCGCGATCATCGCGGGGAACGGATTTCTTCCCATCTATCTTGCCGAAGCCGCGCGGGAGGGAGGAGAAAACCCTTTCATCATCTCGCTGCGCAATGAGTCCGATCAGCGTTTCGACGGTTTCGAAACGGCGACGGCCAGCATTGCAGATATCAAAAGCTTCGAGCAGATCTTCCAGGAAAATGGCATCGATAGGGTCGTGTTGTCCGGCGGTGTGACCCGACGGCCCGATTGGCGCGATATCCGTCCGAACTGGAAGGTGCTGCGCAAGCTGCCCCTCCTGCTCCGCACCCTCGTCTCCGGTGGAGATGACGCGCTGCTGCAGGTGGCCATTGGCATTATCGAAGCGCAGGGCTGCCGCGTCATCGGCGCCCATGAGGTTGCGCCGGGGCTTCTGGCGAAAACCGGTAAGCTCGGGGCCTATACTCCTTCGCAGGACGATATTCGCGATATCGAAAAGGCGGCCGAAGCCGCACGTAGGCTGGGTGAGCTCGATATTGGCCAGGGAAGCGTGAGTGTCGGCGGCCGCGTCGTTGCGCTCGAAGGTGTCGAAGGAACCGATCGGATGCTCGAGCGCGTTGCCGCGTTGCGCGCCGAGGGACGAATCTCCGCCCGCCGCAAGGGTGTTCTTGTGAAATTGTGCAAGCCCCAGCAGGATATGCGTGCCGATCTTCCCACAATAGGTCCTTCCACCGTGGAGAATGCTGTGAAGGCAGGGCTTGCGGGCATAGCCGTTGAGGCCGGGCGGGCTCTGGTGCTCGAGGAACAGAAGATGATTGCCGCTGCGGATGCTGCAGGTATCTTCGTCTGCGGCATCGACCTTGGTCTGCCGCAGGGAGGACTGTGATGGTGAAGAGCTTGAAGATCGGCGTCATCGCCGGTGAAGTCTCTGGCGATCTCCTGGGCGGCGATCTGGTCGCCGCGCTGAAAGCGGCTCATGCGGGACCGGTCGAATTGGTAGGCGTCGGTGGCGACGCACTGGCGGCGCAGGGACTTGCTTCGCTTTTCGATTTCTCCGAACTGTCGATCATGGGACTGACCCAGGTGCTTGCCCGCCTGCCGAACCTGATCAAGCGGATCAATCAGACCGCCGATGCGATCATTGCAGCCAGGCCGGATGTGCTTGTCATTATCGACAGTCCGGACTTCACCCACCGGGTTGCGAAGAAGGTTCGAGCCGCTCTGCCTGACATGCCGATCGTGGATTACGTCTGCCCGAGCGTCTGGGCCTGGAAGGAATACCGGGCAAGCGCCATGCTTGCCTATGTGGATCACGTTCTGGCTGTCCTGCCGTTCGAGCCGGAGGCGATGAAGAGGCTTGGCGGGCCGGAAACGACTTTCGTCGGCCACCGCCTGACGGACGATCCGGCGCTGCTGCGGGTGCGGAGCATCCGCGCGGAACGCCCGGTGAAGGGGAAGGACGAAGAAAAGACAATCCTGCTTCTGCCCGGCTCGCGCTCTGCAGAGATCAAGGCGCTTTTGCCGGTCTTTGGGGAGGCCGCCCGTGAATTCGTCTCCCGCAACGGTCCCGCGCGTTTTCTGTTGCCGACGGTACCCCGTCAGGAGAAGCTGGTGCGCGAGATTGCCGCGACCTTGCCGATCAAGCCGGAGATCACGGTCGACGCGCAGAGCAAGTGGGCCGCTTTCGCCGATGCGGACGCCGCCATCGCCGCATCCGGAACGGTGATTCTTGAGCTTGGCCTGTCGAACGTGCCGGTCGTGTCCGCCTACAAGGCCGACTGGCTGATCACCTTGATGTCCAAGCGCATCAAGATCTGGTCGGGCGCGCTGCCCAATTTGATTGCCGATTATCCGGTGGTGCCGGAATATATAAACGATGTCGTACGTCCTGGCAGTCTGTGCCGCTGGGCCGAACGCCTCGCCTCCGATACCACCCAACGCCAGGCGATGATGGAGGGTTTCGATCTCACCTGGCAGCGTCTGCAGGTGCCGGTCCCACCCGGCGAAGCGGCGGCCGGCATCGTTCTGCAAGTCTTGGATACGAAAAAACCCGGTCATCGCTGACCGGTTTTTTGTTTGGGAGGCGCCTCGCTCAGCGCTTGGAGACGGGCACGTAGTCGCGCTGCGGTTCGCCGGTATAGAGCTGGCGCGGACGGCCGATGCGCTGTTCCGGATCTTCGATCATTTCCGCCCACTGGGCGATCCAGCCGACGGTACGGGCAAGCGCGAAGAGCACCGTGAACATCGTGGTTGGGAAGCCCATCGCCTTCAGCGTAATGCCCGAATAGAAGTCGATATTCGGATAAAGCTTCTTCTCGATGAAATATTCGTCGGTGAGCGCGATGCGTTCCAGCTCCATGGCGACCTGCAGAAGCGGGTCGTCCTTGTGACCGAGTTCGCCGAGAACCTCGTGCGTTGTCTTCTGCATGATCTTGGCGCGCGGATCGTAGTTCTTGTAGACGCGGTGGCCGAAGCCCATCAGCCGGAACGGGTCGCTCTTATCTTTGGCGCGGGCAATGTATTCGGGAATACGGTCGACCGAGCCGATTTCCGTCAGCATGTTGAGCGCTGCCTCGTTGGCACCGCCATGCGCCGGACCCCAGAGGCAGGCGATGCCGGCTGCAATGCAGGCGAACGGGTTGGCGCCGGAAGAGCCGGCGAGCCGGACCGTCGAGGTGGACGCATTCTGCTCATGGTCGGCGTGCAGGATGAAGATACGGTCCATGGCGCGCGAAAGCACCGGATTGACCACATATTCCTCGCAGGGCACGGCGAAGCACATGCGCAGGAAGTTGGACGCGTAATCCAGGTTGTTCTGCGGATAAACGAACGGCTGGCCGATATGGTATTTATAGGCCATCGCCGCGAGCGTCGGCATCTTGGCGATCATCCGTAGGCTGGCAACCATACGCTGATGCGGATCGGTGATATCCGTGGAGTCGTGATAGAAAGCCGAGAGCGCGCCAACGCAGCCGCACATGACGGCCATCGGATGCGCGTCGCGACGGAAGCCGGTAAAGAAACGGCTCATCTGCTCGTGGACCATCGTATGATGGGTGACGCGGTAGTCGAAGTCTTTCTTCTGGGCAGCCGTCGGCAATTCGCCGTAGAGCAACAGGTAGCAGGTTTCGAGGAAGTCGCCATGCTCGGCGAGTTGCTCGATCGGATAACCGCGATGCAGAAGAATGCCTGCATCGCCGTCGATATAGGTGATCTTGGACTCGCAGGATGCCGTCGAGGTGAAGCCCGGATCATAAGTAAAGGCACCGGTCTGTTTGTAAAGCGAGCCGATGTCGATCACATCAGGACCGATCGAGCCGGACTTTACCGGCAGGTCGACATGCTTGTCGCCGAGTGCCATATTTGCGCTTTTGCCCGTCATGCTGATCCTCCAACCTTTTGGCGGCGTGGCGCCTAAAAAGCGCCACAAGAATTAAGCGTCCATGCTTTGCTATATGATCCGAAAGCTCATGCCAAGCAGTCCTTGGTAGCATTTTGTGCAGCGCGGCACGATAAGAGGCAGCGGCACATACTTGGATGCCCAACTTTCCGGTGCAACTCACTTGAGTCCTTTGGGAATACTTGGTTTTCGCCGCCAGTTGACGACGCCTGAGGAAACGCGCAGGTTGTATTGTCGCTCATGCGGGGCAAGGTGGGGCGGGCGTTTCATGTCGGAAGACACAGCGTTTCCGAAATTGGTGGAGAGCAGGGGAGCGATCTTCCGGCAGGCCCGCTTTTTGCCAGATGCGGGCAAATCCGGGTCGCATGTTTTGGAGCCTCTTCCGGATCGTCGCCCGCGTCTGGGGAACCGTCCCGCGACCTATACCCGCGGCTATTGGCTGTCTCGGGGAATCCGCCGGCTGCGCCTCAGCCTCCCCGGCATGCTGGAGGAGGAGGCAGCACACGGGCATGGGTTTCTTTTTGTACCGGTCCTCGTCGGTGCCGGGGCGGCTGTCTGGTTCTCGCTGCCTGCCACGCCTCCGTTCTGGTCTCTCCTCGCGGCCTTCTTCATCTGTGTGACGCACGCAGTCGTCATGCGTCATGCGTCCGGCGCCTTGCGTGTGCTTCCTCCCGCTGTCGCGCTTTTTCTCGGCGGAATGATGCTTGCCGAACTGGAGACCTGGCGAAGAGGCACCATTATTCTCGATTCCCCGGTTACGACCGAGCTGACGGGTGTGGTCGAACGAAGGGAGATCGATGCCCGCGGCCGGTGGCGTTATATCGTACGTGTCGAGCGTACCTCGGGTCCTGAAATCCGGCGCTCTCCGGAGCGCGTTTCGCTGCTTGCGCGGGCGCGTCACGAGCCGGTGCAGACGGCAGATACGATCAGCGGCAGGGTTCGTTTATCGCCGCCATCGGGACCGGCGCTTCCAGGCCTCAATGATTTCGCCTTCTCTTCCTATTTCGATGGGATTGGCGCCGTCGGTTTCTTTTATGGAGCCCCGAAAGGGAGCCGCGACGCCGGACATCCTCATGGATGGTTCTCGGATATCGAGCGCTGGCTCTTCGATCTTCGCAGCATGATCGGCGGTAAGATCCGCGCGACAGTGCCCGGCGACGCGGGCGCCTTCGCAGCCGCGATCGTCACCGATGAGCGGCGGGCGATTTCCGAGGAGACCGTCGAAGCGCTGAGGCTTTCCGGCCTTGCCCATATCGTCGCGATCTCCGGGCTCAATATGGCGCTGGCTGCGGGTATCTTCTTCGTCGGCGTACGCACTATCCTCTCGCTGTTCACACGATTTGCCCAGTCCTTCCCGGTAAAGAAGCTTGCCGCCTTGGGTGCTCTCGCCATGGCGACCGCCTATTATCTCATTTCCGGCTTCGGCGTCTCCGCCGAAAGGGCCTATATCATGATGGCAGTCATGCTCGTTGCAGTCCTCTTCGACCGGCCGTCCATAAGCTTGCGCAATGTGGCCCTCTCCGCACTGGTCATTATCGCCGTATCTCCCTCGGAAATCCTTGGGCCGAGCTTTCAGATGTCCTTTGCCGCCACCGCCGCGCTGGTCGCTGGTTACGCGCTTTGGAAGCATCGGTCGAAAAAACATGACCCGGAGCCTCTGCCGTTTCGTCACCCGGTGGTCATGCCGATCACGGCGGTCTGGAATTTTACCGCCGGCATCTTCGTGACCTCGTTGATTGGGGGCATATCGACCGCGATTTTCTCTGTCGAGCATTTCCACCGCATCGCGACTTATGGGCTTGCGGCCAATCTCGCCGCCATGCCGGTCATTTCCTTCGTGGTCATGCCGGCGGGATTGATCGGCATGCTGCTGATGCCCTTCGGGCTCGATGGGCCGTTCCTGAAGCTCATGGGCCTCGGCCTGGAAGCGGTGATTGCGATCGCCAGGCATGTGGCGGCCTGGGGCGGCGATGTAGGCATCGGCCGCCAGCATCCCTGGTTCCTGGTCGTCTCGACGGCAGGCTTTCTTCTGCTGACGCTACTGAGAACCCGGCTCAGATACTTGGGTATTCCTCTATTGGTGGCCGGCTTGTTGCTGTCATGGCAGGAGCGGTCGAGATCCCTTCCGGATCTCCTGATCTCCGAGGATGGCACCATGATTGCCCTGACAGATGGTAATGGCATCGCCACCAATCGCACCCGTCCCGCGGAATTTGTCTATGATCAATGGAAGCGGGCGCTTCTGCTGGGGGACCCGGTGAAACCGGAATTGCTGCCAGCGAAAGACAAGTCTCCGCCGGAGACAGGCTCCCGGAGGGAAAGTCCGGAGGAAATCCGCTGCCTTCGAACAGTCTCGGCGAGCGTGCTGAATTGACGACGGAGGAGAGAGAAACGTCAAGCCGCGGGATGAAGCAGGTACCGGTCGGCCGGTTCATCTGCACCCCGCGAGCCTGGTGCGCGTCAAAAACCGCCGCAGGCGCTGTAGTCGTTCATGTGGAGGACGCGCGTTATGCCGGCGTCGCCTGCGACGCTGCGCATATCGTCGTCGCTCCACGTGCCAGGTTTGACCGCTGCCGTTCCGGAGCCCTGATGATCAACGGCAACGCGCTGAGGATCGCAGGAGCGCTCGAACTGTTTTTTGATGGTTCCGCGGACATCCACCGCTGGCGGCTTCGTGCAGCGCTCCTTGGCCAAGACCGCCCATGGACCCGCCATCGCCATTACGACTGGCGGCGCCAGATCTTCAGCTCATCCCTGCCGGAACCGCTGGGCAAACTGGTCAATGATAGCGGCGGATGAGACCCACAAGCTTACCCTGGATCTTGACCCGGTCCGGCGGGAAAATCCGCGTCTCATAGGCCGGGTTGGCGGCTTCCAGCGCGATCGACGCCCCGCGGCGACGGAAGCGCTTGAGTGTCGCTTCCTCCTCGTCCACCAATGCGACGATGATATCGCCCGGATTGGCCGTATTGCCGTTGCGGATGATTACGGTATCGCCGTCGAGGATGCCGGCCTCGATCATCGAATCGCCCTTGACCTCCAGCGCATAATGTTCGCCCGACCCGAGCATCTCGGCAGGGACGGCGATGTCGTGCGTATTGTTCTGAATCGCCGAGATCGGAACGCCGGCCGCGATGCGGCCCATGACGGGAACCGTGGTTGAGTTGGAACTATCGTCGTTGGCGGGGGGCTTCGCAGAGGCGGCAGCCGGTTGCGGCTTGCCAAGACTGCCTTCGATGACGCTGGGCGAAAAGCCCCGGCGCGGCTGAATGCTGGGCGCATAGGCTTCCGGCAGCCTGATGACTTCCAGGGCGCGCGCCCTGTTCGGCAGGCGGCGGATGAAGCCGCGTTCCTCGAGCGCGGTGATCAACCGGTGAATACCCGACTTGGACGCAAGGTCGAGCGCATCCTTCATTTCGTCGAAGGAGGGCGGTACGCCGGATTCCTTCATCCGTTCGTGTATGAACAGAAGCAATTCCTGCTGTTTGCGCGTGAGCATTTTCGGCACCCTCAAGAGTCGGAAACAAATCAAGAACGGACACTATATGTTCCATATGTGTTCCGCAAGTCCCTAAATTTTCGTGAAGTATGATGATTTTTTCTTCATAGATGTCTGCAAGATATCTGCTTCGTTACCACTTGCGCACGGCGTGCCCGCTGCCATTTTAGCTTTGCGATTCTGAAATTCCTGGGGGCCTCGCTTGAACGCAAGATCGATCGATCATCTCGTACTGCCGGTGGCGGACCTTGCGTTCGCGCGTTCGCGGCTCTCCGATCTCGGATTTACTGTCGCACCGGATGCATTTCATCCTTTCGGCACTGCCAATGCTTGTGTGTTCTTCTCGGATGGTACCTATCTGGAGCCACTGGCGATCACCAACCGCCGTCACGCGAGCGCTGCCGCCAAGCGGGGCAATGTCTTTACCGCGCGCGATCTCGCCTTTCGAAAAGGGCGCAACAGGCAGGGGCTTTCTGCCCTGGTCGTCGCGTCGCAGGATGCCGTCGCCGATCATGCCCGGTTCAGGCTGCGCGGAATTTCCGCCGGCGACATTCTGGAGTTTTCGCGCACGGTAAGGATGCCTGACGGTTCCGAGACAGAGGCGAGCTTTCGGCTGGCATTTGCAGGCGATGACCGGGCGCCCGAATTTTTCCTGTTCTCCGTTCAGCGCCTTGCTCCGCTGCCGTCCGACCGAGGCGAATTGGAGCGGCACGCCAATACGGTTGTCGGTTTGAGCGAGGTCATCCTGTCCGCTCAAGCGCCGTCCGACTTCGCCCCTCTGGTCGAGGAAGTGTTGATGGCCCGGGGGGAGGTGGAGCCCGGTTTTCTGAAATTGGCCGCCGCAAACGCGCGGATTCGCATTTTGGGAAATGATGATCTGGAGGCGGAATTTGCGCTCCCGCCGGTCGCTGGTGCAGATGGTTTGCACGGCCGAGCCGTCATCTTCAAGACGGCCGATCTTGCCGTGACAGAGATCATCCTTGCTGCTAATGACGTGGCATTCGTCCGCCGCGAAGGCCGCGTTCTGGTCCAGGCGGCACCCGGCCAGGGTGTTTTGTTCGGCTTCGAGGAATAGATTTATGGAAGTTTCTGCCAATCCACGCGTCCTAGTCGGCGAAGGAAAGGGCCAGGTGGTTTTTGCACAGGATGCGCGCCTGTCCTTGATCGCCGGTCCCTGCCAGATGGAGAGCCGCGACCATGCCTTCATGATCGCCGGCACGCTCCAGGAACTCTGCGGCAAGCTCGGCATCGGCCTCGTCTACAAGTCGTCCTTCGACAAGGCAAACCGCACCTCGATTTCGGGAAAGCGCGGCATCGGGCTGGAAAACGCCATGGAAATCTTCGCCGATCTGAAGAAGGAATTCGGGTTCCCCGTTCTGACCGACATCCACACCGAAGAACAATGTGCGATGGTCGCAGGCACTGTGGACATACTGCAGATACCGGCCTTCCTCTGCCGCCAGACGGATTTGCTTGTCGCCGCCGCGAGGACCGGCCGCGTCATCAACGTCAAAAAGGGCCAGTTTCTCGCCCCCTGGGACATGAAGAACGTGCTTGCCAAGTTCACCCAGAGCGGCAATCCGAACGTGCTGCTGTGCGAGCGCGGCGCTTCCTTCGGCTACAATACGCTCGTTTCGGACATGCGGTCGCTGCCGATCATGGCGGCCATGGGTTCGCCGGTTGTGTTCGATGCCACCCATTCGGTTCAGCAGCCGGGCGGGCAGGGAGGCTCCACGGGAGGCCAGCGGGAATTCGTGGAGACTTTGGCGCGCGCGGCTGTTGCGGTCGGCATTGCCGGTCTTTTTGTCGAGACCCATCAGGATCCCGACAATGCTCCCTCCGACGGCCCCAACATGGTGCACCTGAAGGATATGCCGAGGCTGCTCGAAAAGCTTCTCGCCTTCGACGCCATCGCAAAGGCGGCTTGAGAAATTTCTCAGCCAGCCTTTTGAAGGCCTGTCGCCGGCCGGTGACTTCCGGCTGTCGTGGACTGAAGCTTGAAGCGGGATAGAAGGCGGTTGAGCTTGGCCGCCTCTTCGCCGAGTTCATGGCACGCAGCACTTGTTTCTTCCACCATTGCAGCGTTCTGCTGGGTTACCGTGTCCATACGGTTGATCGCGGTATTGACTTCCTGGAGTGCCGTCGACTGTTCCGAGGAGGCCCGCATGATCGAGCCGATGAGGTCGGTGACCTTGGCGACCTGGCCGTCGATGTCGCCCAGCGCCTCGCCGGTGCGGTTTACGAGTGACACCCCCGCCGCCACCTGGCTCGCGGAGGTTTCGATCAGCCGCTTGATTTCATGGGCAAGATTGGCCGAGCGCCCGGCGAGATCGCGGACTTCCTGCGCGACGACCGCAAAACCCTTGCCGGCTTCGCCGGCACGCGCAGCCTCGACACCTGCGTTGAGCGCTAGCAGATTCGTCTGAAATGCGATCTCGTCGATCACGTTTATGATGCTGCTGATCTGGGTGGAGGAGGCCTCGATCTGCTCCATCGCCACCACGGCATCCCGCACGACACCCGCAGAATGGGCGGCACCCTGCTGAGCGGCCGTCATCATGGTATTCGCCTCTTGCGCTCTTGCCGTCGCATTTCTCATGGTGGCGGTAATCTGGTCGAGCGCCGAGGCGGCCTGTTCCAACGATGCTGCCTGATGCTCAGTGCGCTGCGCCAGGTCGTCGGTGCCGTTAGCGATCACGCCCGAACCGGTCCGCACGGTTTCCGTTACCCCGGAAATTTCCTGCATGACGGAATAGAGTGTGCGGATGCTGGAGTTGAATTCCTCCCGCAACTCCTCATAGGCCGCCTGGAAAGGATGATCTATCTGCACCGTCAGGTCGCCCTGCGACAGTCGGGAGAGGCCGGCCCGAAGATGCGAAATGACGCTCTCTCTTTCGGCCTCTTCGCTCGCCTTGTCCTTCGCCAGCGCCAGATCCCGTTCGGCCTGCGCCTGCCGGTCGGCTTCCTGCCGCAGCCGGATATTGTCGCGCTCCTGTCCCGATTGGCGGAAGATCGTGACGGCCTGCGCCATCTCGCCGATCTCGTCCCCGCGGCCGCTGAAGGGCACGTCCCGCGAATAGTCGCCGCCTGCCAGCACTGTCATGTAGTCGCGCATTACAGACAGCGGCACGATGGCGCGGCGGCGGAAGAGATAGAGCCCTCCGACCAGCAGAAGCACGGAAGCGGCAGCTGCGGCAAGCGTGATCGATGAAAGAAGCTGCGTCTGTTCGGTCGCATCCTTCTCCGCATCCGCGAGGAAGACGTTCGCCATCTCCACGAGCTCGTTGACCGCCGCTTCATGCACATGAAACTGCGTGGCGAGCTTCTCGAAGGCGGCGCCGACGACTGGCGTATTGCCGGCGAGGATTGCGGGCGAGAGCTCGTCTTTCATCGTCTTCCAGAAGTCGTCGCCTTTCACAAGCACGTCCGCGAGAAGCTTCTGCTTGAGGTCCGCACTGAGCGCCGTTTCCTGCCAGTATTTCCGGCGGTCCGCGTAGGCCGGCTTCAGGACGGCCGCAATACGTTCGAGATTGGGTTTGGCGGCAGCTGGTCTCTGGACCGCCTCGAGCGCCAGCATGTAACTTTCCACCAGATAGAGAGGTGGCGGCAGGATATCGGCGACGAGATCCTTGCCGTAGATGATCTGCCGGTAGACCTCGCCGTTGACGCGAAGCTTGTTGAACGCGTGATTTTGAATGCCGATCGAAATGACAAGTCCAGTAGTGACCACCGCGGCAAAGATTGCCAGGCTGCGTGCGATATTGAGTCTCATCGTTGCTCCCCCACAGAGCCCTCTGGGCGGCCATCGCCCGCATGAATTGCCTTCAAATAAATCTAGACGAGGATGGCTTGTGTGCGGCGTGTTCCGTCGGCCTATACTTGCCTCATCTTCCATTAACCGTAAAATACAATAGTTAATTCCGAAATAAGGTCGACTTTGCTGATGATCACGATTGTCCAGCCGGCAGCCTTCAAAACCATGACATATTTTTCCGATACCGCTCTTTCGCTAGGAGCCAGTCCGCGGATTGTATTTTGCACGCCTTCCATTAAGACAGGTCCCACCAAACCACCACAGCAGGAAGAGCCATGACCGCCATCACCGATATCATCGCCCGTGAAATCCTCGACAGCCGCGGCAACCCCACCGTCGAAGTGGATGTCCATCTCGAAGACGGTTCTTTTGGCCGTGCGGCCGTCCCGTCGGGCGCCTCGACCGGCGCGCATGAGGCAGTTGAACTGCGTGACGGCGGAAAGCGTTACCACGGCAAGGGTGTCGAGAAGGCTGTGGAAGCCGTCAATACAGAGATCTTCGACGCGATCGGCGGTTTCGATGCGGAGAGCCAGATCCACATCGACAAGACGATGATCGCTCTCGATGGCACGCCGAACAAGTCGCGCCTCGGCGCCAATGCCATTCTCGGCGTATCGCTTGCCGTCGCCAGGGCTGCGGCCGAAACCACCGGCCTGCCGCTCTACCGTTATGTCGGCGGCCCGAATGCGCATGTGCTTCCCGTGCCGATGATGAACATCATCAATGGCGGTGCACATGCCGACAACCCGATCGACTTCCAGGAATTCATGATCATGCCGGTCGGCGCTGACACGCTGCGTGATGCCGTGCGCATGGGATCTGAGATCTTCCATGTTCTCAAGAAGGAACTCGCGGCCCAGGGCCACAACACCAATGTCGGCGACGAAGGCGGCTTTGCGCCGGGGCTGAAAAGCGCTCCGGAAGCTCTCGATTTCATCATGAAGTCGGTCGAGAAGGCAGGCTACAAGCCGGGCGACGACGTCTGCCTTGCGCTCGATTGCGCTTCGACGGAATTCTTCAAGAACGGCAAATACGAGATGGAAGGCGAGGGTCGTACGCTGGAGCCGGAAGCCATGGCGGATTACCTCGCCGAGCTTGCGGCGAAGTATCCGATCATCTCGATCGAAGACGGCATGGCTGAAGACGATTGGGATGGCTGGAAGTCCCTGACGGACAAGATCGGCTCCAAGGTCCAACTCGTCGGAGACGACCTCTTCGTCACCAATTCCGCGCGCCTTCGCGACGGCATCAAGATGGGCGTGGCAAATTCCATCCTGGTGAAGGTCAATCAGATCGGCTCGCTGTCGGAAACGCTGGATGCGGTCGAAACGGCGCATAAGGCAAACTACACCGCCGTCATGTCGCATCGCTCCGGCGAGACGGAAGATTCGACGATCGCGGATCTTGCCGTCGCCACCAATTGCGGTCAGATCAAGACAGGCTCGCTTTCGCGTTCGGATCGGCTTGCCAAGTACAACCAGCTTATCCGCATCGAGGAAATGCTGGGTCCGCAGGCCGCCTATGCCGGCCGCTCCGTCCTGAAGGGCTGAACCAGCTCCATTTATGTGTCTATAGAGCCCGCGCCGAAAGCGCGGGCTTTTTGCGTCGCGGCAATGGAAACGATTGCTTAAGCAAGTTCTGCGAATTTTACCTTCTGTTTCGGATCGTTCGCGTGATCCGGCAAGTGTGGCAAGGCGTTGAACGGCATGTGGACCAAGCATCATAAAAAAAGAAAATTTGGCCGTTTCGTCCTTCCCGCCATTACCGTCGCCTTTCTTTCATACTTCGGCTATCATTCCGTGCATGGTGATCTCGGGCTGATCGCCACGGAGGAATTCGAACGTCAGCGGCAGGCGCGTGCGGAAGAGCTCGCAAAACTGACCGCGAGACGGGAGGCACTCGAGCGCCAGGTGCGGCTCATGAGTGATGGTTCGCTGGAAAAGGATATGCTGGACGAAATCGCTCGTTATCAGCTCAATGTCTCGCGCCCGGACGAGATCGTCATCTTCAATAACTACTTCTGAATTAACCAATATTCGGTTAATTTTATCTTTCGTCAATCTTTTCAGTGGGTTGTACGGAATGTGAGCCATGCATTTATGGCATTGCTGGGGCGCGGTTTCTTCCCTATGGTACGCCCCGAAACCAGAATGGGATTCCGGGCGGCGTAAGTCTCGGCATCTGTTCCGTTCTAAAACGCAGCACAGAGGGAGGGATGAATGGCGCCGACTAAAACCGCGTCTGTATCCGGCCGCAAATCCGCGGCAAGGTCTGCTACCAAAACCAGCTCCAAGCCAGCCAGGAAAGATTTCAACGGCGGCATTTTCGCCGAGTTCGACAAGGGCCAGGAGCTTGCCGCCTATCGCGATATGCTGCTGATCCGCCGTTTCGAGGAAAAGGCCGGCCAGCTTTACGGTATGGGCTTCATCGGCGGTTTCTGTCACCTCTATATCGGCCAGGAAGCTGTCGTTGTCGGCATGCAGATGGCGCTGAAGGAAGGGGACCAGGTCATCACCGGTTATCGTGACCACGGTCACATGCTGGCGACTGGCATGAGCGCGCGCGGCGTCATGGCGGAACTGACCGGGCGTAGGGGCGGCTATTCCAAGGGGAAGGGCGGCTCCATGCACATGTTCTCCAAGGAAAAGCAGTTCTACGGCGGCCACGGCATCGTCGGCGCGCAAGTGTCGCTCGGTACCGGTCTCGCCTTCGCCAACAAATATCGCGGCAACGACAATGTCTCGACTGCCTATTTCGGCGACGGTGCGGCAAACCAGGGGCAGGTCTATGAAAGCTTCAACATGGCCAATCTCTGGAAGCTGCCGGTCGTCTACGTGATCGAGAACAACCGCTACGCCATGGGAACCTCCGTTGCCCGCGCCTCGGCTCAGACCGATTTCTCCCAGCGCGGTGCCTCCTTTGGTATTCCGGGCTATCAGGTGGACGGCATGGACGTGCGCGCCGTCAAGGCGGCAGCGGACGAGGCTGTCGCCTATTGCCGCGCCGGCAAGGGTCCGATCATCCTCGAAATGCTGACCTACCGCTATCGCGGTCACTCGATGTCCGACCCGGCGAAGTATCGCTCCAAGGACGAAGTGCAGAAGATGCGCTCCGAGCATGATCCGATCGAACAGGTACGGGCCCGCCTTCTTGAAAAGGGCTGGGCAAGCGAGGACGAGTTAAAGGCGATCGACAAGGACGTGCGCGATATCGTGGCCGATTCCGCCGATTTCGCCCAGGCCGATCCGGAGCCGGATGTGTCCGAGCTCTATACCGACATTCTGCTCTGATCGAGGGGAGGGAACCTTATGCCTATCGACATCCTTATGCCCGCCCTTTCCCCGACCATGGAGGAAGGCACGCTCAGCAAATGGCTGAAACAGGAAGGTGACAAGGTCACCTCCGGCGACGTTATCGCCGAAATCGAGACCGACAAGGCGACCATGGAAGTGGAAGCTGTCGATGAAGGCGTGATCGGCAAGCTGCTGGTTCCGGCCGGCACCGAGAACGTCAAGGTCAACACCAAGATAGCCGTGCTCCTTGCCGAAGGCGAAAGCGCCGATTCCATCGGTTCTTCCGCGCCGGCCGCGCCAAAGGCTGATGCGGACACGCCCGCTGCGGCGTCCGACGCCGCTGGGGGCAAGGCCCGTCAATCGACGGAAGAGCCGACGGCTGCCGCTGACAGCAAGGTCCCGGCCCAGCCGAAGGTGGACGTCGCCTCCGACCCGGATATTCCGGCCGGCACGGAAATGGTGATGACGACCGTGCGCGAAGCGCTGCGCGACGCCATGGCCGAAGAAATGCGCCGCGATGAAGACGTTTTTGTAATGGGTGAAGAGGTTGCCGAATACCAGGGCGCCTACAAGATCACGCAAGGGCTGCTCCAGGAATTCGGCCCACGCCGCGTCGTCGATACGCCCATCACCGAGCACGGCTTTGCCGGCGTCGGCGTCGGTGCGGCCATGGCCGGCCTGAAGCCGATCGTCGAGTTCATGACCTTCAACTTCGCCATGCAGGCGATCGACCAGATCATCAACTCTGCCGCCAAGACGCTTTACATGTCCGGCGGTCAGATGGGCGCTCCGATCGTCTTCCGCGGCCCGAACGGCGCGGCTGCCCGCGTTGCGGCCCAGCACAGCCAGGATTACGCGGCCTGGTACAGCCAGATCCCGGGCCTCAAGGTCGTCATGCCTTACACGGCTGCCGACGCCAAGGGTCTGTTGAAGGCGGCTATCCGCGATCCGAACCCGGTCATCTTCCTGGAAAACGAAATCCTCTACGGCCAGTCCTTCGAAGTGCCGAAGCTCGATGACTTCGTCCTGCCGATCGGCAAGGCGCGCATCCACAAGCAGGGCAGGGACGCCACCGTCGTTTCCTTCGGTATCGGCATGACCTATGCGGTGAAGGCGGTAGAAGAGCTTTCCAAGGAAGGCATCGATGTCGAGCTTATCGACCTTCGCACCATCCGGCCCATGGATCTGCCGACGGTGATCGAATCGGTCAAGAAGACCGGTCGACTCGTTACCGTGGAAGAGGGTTATCCGCAGTCGTCGGTCGGCACCGAAATCGCCACCCGCGTCATGCAGCAGGCCTTCGATTATCTTGATGCGCCGATCCTGACGATCGCCGGCAAGGATGTTCCGATGCCCTATGCGTCGAACCTCGAAAAGCTCGCCTTGCCGAATGTCGGCGAGGTCGTCCAGGCGGTGAAGACCGTCTGCTACAAATAAGGGGAGGATGTCTCGATGCCGATCAACATCACCATGCCTGCCCTTTCGCCGACCATGGAAGAGGGCAATCTTTCCAAGTGGCTCGTCAAGGAAGGCGACAAGGTCAAGTCCGGCGATGTGATCGCCGAGATCGAAACCGACAAGGCGACCATGGAAGTGGAAGCCGTCGATGAAGGCACCGTCGCCAAGATCGTCGTGCCGGCGGGTACCGAGGCGGTCAAGGTAAACGCGCTCATCGCGATCCTCGCCGGCGAAGGCGAGGACGTGTCGGCGGCTGCGTCGTCCGGGGGCGGGGCTGCTGCCCCTGCGCCGAAGGCCGAGGCTGCGCCTGCTCCCAAGGCGGAAGCGGCTCCGGCACAAAAAGCTGCCGAGCCGGCTCCGGCCGCTGCTGCACCGGCACCGGCTGCTTCCGGTGCTCGCCCCTTCTCTTCGCCGCTCGCCCGCCGTCTCGCAAAGGAAGCCGGTCTCGATCTCTCGGCAGTTTCCGGCTCCGGCCCCCACGGCCGTGTCGTGAAGTCCGATATCGAGAAGGCTGTCGCCTCGGGCACCGGCAAGGCTGCTCCGGCCGCAGCCCCGCAGGCAGCACCTGCCGGCGCCGCAGCTCCGGCAATGGCCAAAGGTCCGTCGGATGATGCAACGCTCAAGCTTTTCCCGGAAGGCTCCTACGAGCTTCTGCCGCATGACGGCATGCGCAAGACGATCGCCGCGCGCTTGACGGAGTCGACCCAGACGGTTCCGTCCTACACCGTCTCGATGGATTGCGAGATTGACGCGCTTTTGAAGCTGCGCGCCGAGATCAACGCATCGGCACCGGTGAAGAAGACGGAGAAGGGTGAGGTCCCGGCCTTCAAGCTTTCCGTCAACGACTTCATCATCAAGGCGATGGCGCTGGCGCTGCGCGAAGTCCCGATGGCGAACGCCTCCTGGACGTCGACGGCCCGCGTGCTGCACAAGCACTCCGACGTCGGCGTCGCCGTCTCGATCCCGGACGGTCTGATCACCCCGATCGTCCGCAAGGCGGAAACAAAGACGCTCTCCGTCATCTCCAACGAGGTGAAGGATCTTGCCAAGCGGGCCCGCGACAAGAAGCTGAAGCCGGAAGAATACCAGGGCGGTACGACCTCGGTCTCCAACCTCGGCATGTTTGGCGTCTCCTCATTCACCTCGATCGTCAACCTGCCGCAGGCCTCGATCGTCTCGATCGGCGCCGGCGTCGAAAAGCCGGTCGTCAGGAACGGCAAGATAGAGGTGGGCACGGTGATGACGGCAACCTTCGCCTTCGACCACCGCGTCATCGATGGCGCGCTTGGTGCGGAACTGGCTTCCGCGTTCAAGCGCTACATCGAAAACCCGATGGCGATGCTCGTCTGAGCGGGAGGGCGTCGTCGTGAAGACCGTTCTCTGCTTCGGCGATTCACTCACCTGGGGTTATGACCCGGAAGGACCGGGCCGGCATGCCTTTGAGGACCGCTGGTCGAGCGTCCTTCAGACGGCGCTCGGGCCTGAGGTGACGGTGATTGCCGAAGGCCTGAATGGCCGCACGACGGGTTATGACGATCATCTCGCCGATTGCGACCGCAACGGCGTGAAGAACCTGCCGACCGTGCTGCATACCCACATGCCGCTCGATCTGGTGATCGTCATGCTCGGCACCAACGACATGAAGCCCATGATCGCCGGGACGGCGCATGCGGCGCGTGCCGGCATCCAGCGGCTGGTCGGGCTGATCCGCCGGCACGACTATTCCTTCGAATACGAGGTGCCGGAAATCCTGGTCGTCTCGCCGCCGCCGCTTTGTGAAACCGCCGATCCGGTGTTTTCGGCGATCTTCCGGGGTGGCATCGAGCAGTCCGCCATGCTCGCGTCGCTCTATCGGGATCTGGCCGACGAGCTCGGCTGCGGGTTCTTCGATGCCGGCTCGGTCGCCAAGACGACGCCGATCGACGGCGTACATCTGACTGCGGAAAATACCCGTGCGATCGGACGCGGCCTCGAGCCGATCGTCCGGATGATGCTTGGGCTCTAGAGAAAATTCCAAAAGGCGGGTCGCGTCAGGCTGGCCGCCCAATGAAAAGGCAGGAAAGCAATGGCTCAATCCTACGACGTCATCGTTATCGGCTCCGGTCCAGGGGGGTATATCGCCGCCATCCGCGCAAGCCAGCTCGGCATGAAGGTTGCAGTCGTCGAGCGCGAACATCTCGCCGGCATCTGCTCCAATTGGGGCTGTATCCCGACCAAAGCGCTCCTGCGTTCCGCAGATGTCATGCACACCGCGAGCCACGCCAAGGATTACGGCCTGACGCTCGAAGGCACGATCAAGCCGGACGTCAAGGCGATCGTCGCCCGTTCGCGCGGCATTGCGCATCGCATGAACAACGGCGTCGGCTTTCTGTTCAAGAAGAACAAGGTCGATATCATCTGGGGCGAGGCAAAGGTCACCAAGCCCGGCGAAGTCGTCGTCGGCAAGCCCACCAAGAAGCCGGTCGAGCCGGTCGGACCGGTGCCGAAAAATACGCTCGGCGAGGGAACCTATACCGCCAAGCACATCATCATCGCCACCGGCGCCCGTCCGCGCGCGCTTCCGGGCATCGAGCCTGACAGCAAGCTGATCTGGACCTATTTCGAGGCGATGAAGCCCGAGGAAATGCCCAAATCACTACTCGTCATGGGCTCGGGCGCGATCGGCATCGAGTTCGCGAGCTTCTACCGTACCATGGGCGTGGACGTCACAGTCGTCGAGATCATGAGCCAGGTCATGCCGGTCGAAGACGCGGAGATCTCCGCCGTCGCCAAGAAGCAGTTCGAGCGCCAGGGCATGAAGATCCATCTGGAGGCGAAAGTCGCCAAGGTGGAGAAGGGCGCAAACTCGATCACCGCCCATGTCGAGAAGAAGGACGGATCGGTCGAGAAGATCACGGCCGACCGGATGATCTCCGCCGTCGGCGTGCAGGCCAATATCGAGGGCATCGGCCTCGAGGCGGTCGGCGTCAAGACCGACCGCGGTTTCATCGTCATCGACGGCTACGGCAAGACCAACGTGCCGGGCATCTACGCCATCGGCGACGTCGCGGGTCCTCCTCTGCTCGCTCACAAGGCGGAACACGAGGCGGTCATCTGCGTGGAAAAGATTGCCGGCCTGCCGAACGTCCATCCGATGGACAAGCAGAAAATCCCCGGATGCACCTATTGCAACCCCCAGGTCGCCTCCGTCGGTCTGACGGAAGCCAAGGCGAAGGCCGAGGGCCGCGACATCCGCGTCGGCCGTTTCCCCTTCGTGGCCAATGGCAAGGCGATCGCTCTCGGCGAGGATCAGGGGCTGGTAAAAACGATCTTCGACAAGAAGACCGGCGAACTCCTCGGTGCGCATATGGTCGGCGCGGAAGTGACCGAACTCATTCAGGGTTTCGTTGTTGCCATGAACCTGGAGACGACGGAAGAAGAACTGATGCACACGATCTTCCCGCATCCGACCATTTCCGAAACGATGAAGGAAAGCGTGCTCGACGCCTACGGCCGGGCGCTGAACGCCTGACATTCCCGGCATTGCGAAAGGGCGCGCAGCCGCCCATATCTCTGGAACATCTTTTTAAAACGGGGCTATTCATATGGGTGTGGGTTGGATTGCAGCGATCATCATTGGTGGCCTGGCGGGTTGGCTCGCCGGCATTTTGATGGATCTCCGCTTCGGCGTCTTGATGAACATCATCATCGGCATTGTCGGCGCCTTGCTCGCCAATGCCATCTTCCAGAGCGCCAACATCCATGTCGCAGGCGGATGGCTGGGTTACCTGGTGCAGGGTTTCGTGGGCTCCTGCATTTTGCTATTCGTTGCCAAACTCGTCAGACGCTGACGACATTCCGCGACGGTCGCGGTTGAAAGCAGGTTTTTATGGTCACCATCCTCGACAGGACCACTCTCGACGAAGAGAAGCGCGTCCGCCATCCGGAAAAGGCACATCGTCCTGATACGGAGGTGATGCGCAAGCCCGAGTGGATTCGCGTGAAGGCGCCGGTATCCAAAGGCTACGCGGAAACGCGCTCGATCGTGAAGGAAAACAAGCTCGTCACTGTCTGCGAGGAGGCCGGCTGCCCGAATATCGGCGAATGCTGGGACAAGAAGCACGCCACCTTCATGATCATGGGCGAGATCTGTACGCGCGCCTGCGCCTTCTGCAACGTGGCGACCGGCAAGCCGAACGCGCTTGACATGGACGAGCCGGAAAACGTCGCCAAGGCGGTGAAGCAGATGGGGCTCAGCCACGTCGTCATCACCTCGGTCGATCGCGACGATCTGGAAGATGGCGGCGCCGAACATTTCGAGAAGGTGATCTGGGCGATCCGCGCCGCATCCCCGATGACGACTATCGAAATCCTGACACCGGACTTCCTCAAGAAGCCCGGGGCTCTGGAACGCGTCGTGGCCGCCAAGCCCGATGTCTTCAACCACAATCTCGAAACCGTAGCCGGCAACTATCTGACGGTCCGCCCCGGGGCCCGTTACTTCCACTCCATCCGCCTGCTGCAGCGGGTCAAGGAACTCGACCCGACCATGTTCACCAAGTCGGGCATCATGGTAGGCCTCGGGGAGGAACGCAACGAAGTGCTACAACTGATGGACGATCTCAGAACTGCGGATGTGGATTTCCTGACCATTGGCCAATATCTGCAGCCGACCCGCAAGCATCACAAGGTGATGAGCTTCGTAACCCCGGACGAATTCAAGTCCTACGAGACCGTCGCCTATACCAAGGGCTTCCTGATGGTGTCGTCGAGCCCGCTGACCCGGTCCTCGCACCATGCCGGCGACGATTTCGCGCGGCTGAAGGCTGCCCGCGAAAAGAAGCTTCTGGCTGCCGCCGAATAGGCGGCGTCCGAGCTATTCTGCCGCCTCGACCTTTTCGCTCTTGCTCTGGCCGCGCCGTCTTCCCCGCAGCGTGAAGCGCTGACCGCGCGCTTCGCCTTTTGCCATTTCGATCAGATAGGCAAGCATGGGTAGCTCGTTCATGTCGGCGAGCTGCTTTGCGGATTCCAGCAGCTTTATCATCTGAGAAAAATCGTCCATGTATGCTTCGTCCGATTACGCCAGTGGGTCACCTGATGTGTTTATTTTACCCGCGATTGCGGCAATGCACCAAATTGAATTGGCATTAGCACATTAAATTCCGTTAACCAGCATTTGTTTGGGCTGTGTTGAGCGGCTGTGGCCGCCTGACATCCGGTTGTCGGGAGATCATGATGGATATCAAATCCGGTCCAGCCGGGGTTCGCTGTGTCGGAATCTCGGAAGCCGCCGATGAAATCCGCCATGCGGAGAGAATCCTGGTCGTCGGCTGTTCGGGCGGCGGCAAATCGACCCTGGCGCAGCAGATCGCCCAGCGGTTTGCGCTTACTTATATTTCCAACGATCGGGACGTGCTTTGGCTGCCGGGTTGGGTTCAGCGGGAGGGAAGTGAGCAGCGGCGGATCATCGAAGAGCTTATCCGGCAGGAGCGCTGGATCATGGATGGCACCAGCACCTCCACCTTCGATATTCGCGTTCCGCGAAGCGATATCGTTATCTGGGTGCGAATGCCGCGTGCCGTCAATGTCTGGGGTATCCTCAGCCGCTGGCTTAAATATATCGGACGCACTCGGCCGGAAATGGCGCCCGGCTGCCCGGAAAGAATGGATTGGGAGTTTTTCCGGTTTGTCTGGACCTGGGAGAGGGAATTCGCGCCGAGGGTTCTCGCCGGGCTGGAACAACATGCGGGCGGGAAGCCTGTCCTGGTGTTGAAATCCCGCCGACGGATGCGCGAACTTCTTGATCTTCTGGAAGCGCGCGCTTAACTGCGGATCATGCCAAAGTTCGAAATCCGCCGCCCCGTGAAGCATAGCGCCGATCAGATGTACGCGCTCGTTGCCGATGTCGAGAAATATCCGGAATTCCTACCGCTCTGCGAGGCGCTGGTCATCCGGTCCAGCAAGGAGCGCGACGGCAAGACGCTACTGCTTGCCGATATGACGGTCGGCTACAAGGCGATCCGCGAGACTTTCACGACCCAGGTTCTGCTCAACCCTGCCGAACGCGCCATCGATGTCAAATACATCGAAGGACCGTTCAAATATCTCGACAACCGCTGGCGTTTTGAACCGCCCTCTGATGGCTCTTCCGCCGGCTGCGTGGTGCACTTTTTCATCGACTACGAGTTCAAGAGCATGATTCTCGGTGCACTGATGGGATCGATGTTCGACCGCGCTTTCCGGATGTTCGCCGAAGCTTTCGAGACGCGGGCGGACAAGATTTACGCCTGATTTGCGAGCGTCGTTTTGGCGGCGTCGGTCAGCATCTCCAGCGCCGTTCTGACGGTCGCGAGACGCACCGCCGTTCGGCCGATATCGCCGTAGCGCATCTCGCGATGGAGCGAGATGCCGGAGCGGGTTTTTGCCGCAAGATGCACCAGGCCGACCGGCTTGTCTGCCGACCCGCCGCCCGGTCCCGCGATGCCGGTCACGGCGACGGTGAGGTTTGCCCTTGAACGGAACAGCGCGCCGTCCGCCATCTGCAGCGCCGTTTCCCGGGATACCGCGCCGAAGGCTGCCAATGTCGCTTCGGTCACGCCGAGCATATCCATCTTCGCCTGGTTGGTGTAGGTGACGAAGCCCCGGTCAACGACGGCCGAGGAGCCTGAAATTTCGGTGAGCGCGCCGGCGATCAGCCCGCCTGTGCAGGACTCAGCCGTTGAAACCATCAGCCCGCAGGCGGAAAAGTCGGCGACGATCCGCCTTGCCTGGTCTTCGATGTCGGCGGGAAACAGGTTCACCCGGCATCTCCCCGGTAGACCACTGTGGCGGTTGCGATGGCGGCAATGCCCTCGCGGCGGCCGACAAAACCGATCTTCTCGTTGGTCGTCGCCTTGACCGAGCATCGGTCCAGGGAAATACCGAGGATCTCCGCCAGGTTCTCGCGCATCTTCTGCCGGTGCGGCGCAATCTTCGGCGCTTCCGCGATCAGCGAGATATCCGCATTCATGATCGTGCCCCCGCGCTCTCGTACAACCTTTGCCGCGTGATCCAGGAAGATCTGGGAGGGCGCGCCCCGCCATTGCATGTCGGAGGGCGGGAAATGGTCGCCGATGTCGCCGGCGCCGCAGGTGGCGAGCAGCGCGTCGGTAAGCGCATGCATGACGACGTCGGCATCCGAATGGCCAACGAGCCGCTGGTCGTGGGCAATGAAGACGCCGCAGAGCGTCACGCCGTCGCCGGGCTCGAGCTGATGCACGTCGTAGCCGTTACCGGTGCGCACGTCGGGCAGTGGATGGTGCGAAAGTTTTTCGTCGGCCATGGCGATATCTCGCTTCACGGTGAGTTTGATGTTGTCGACGGAACCTTCGACCAGCAGGACCGGCAGCCCAGCCCATTCGGCGATCGAGGCGTCGTCCGTGAAATCCTCGCGTCGGAGCGCTGCCGCCTTTTCATGGGCGGTGCGGATCGACGGGAGGGAAAAGCTTTGCGGCGTCTGTGCGGCAAAAAGCCCGGCCCGCGGCACCGTCTCGTGAACCAGGTGATCCGGTCCGCCTCGCTTCAGCGTGTCGGTGACAGGCATAGCCGGCAACACGCCTTCCTGTCCCTGGTCGAGCGCCTCGGCGATCCGATCGAGAAGCGCATGATCCACGAACGGCCTGGCCGCATCGTGGATCATCACATGGGTGGCCTCGGTCGCTGACAAAGCTCTGAGGCCTTCGTAAACGGAGCGCTGCCGCGTATCGCCGCCGAAAGTCGTGACGACCTTCGCCGCACCGGGCAGTTCCGCTGCCGCTGCCGCAAACAGCGCTTCGTCGTCCGGATGGATGACGACCACGATCGGGCCGCTACGCGACCAGTTGAGAAACCGTTCGAGCGTATGGGCGATCACCGGCTTTCCCCCGATACGCCGGTATTGCTTCGGCCCGTCTTCGGGCGATCCCGCCCGTTCGCCGCGGCCTGCGGCGACGATGACGATGCCGATTGTCATGGAGTTGTCGTCCACGCGCCGTACCCATTTCTGCGTTCTGAAGGATTGACAGGGCGAGAACTATAGAATGAAAAGCGGCTTTTCCAGCAGGCCGCTCAAAAATAACGCAGTTCCCGATTTGCTCTTGGCAAATGCTTCGGGACTGAATAAAAATAGTGCAACAATCCAATGTGCCCGAAAGATCATCATTTGCGTTTTCCAGATCTCGCCGAACCTTTCCATATCGGGCCCGTTTCCATCCGTAATCGCGTGGTTCTGGCGCCGATGTCGGGAGTTACGGATCTGCCGTTCAGGCGGCTCGCATGGCGCTTCGGCGCCGGGCTGGTCGTGACCGAGATGGTCGCAAGCCGCGAACTCGTGCTGAACCGCGGCGAGTCCTGGGCCCGGCTGAAAGGTGCCGGCATTTCTCCGCATATGGTCCAGCTCGCCGGTCGCGAGGCCCGCTGGATGGCCGAGGCTGCCAAGATTGCCGCCGATAACGGCGCCGACATCATCGACATCAATATGGGTTGCCCCGCCAAGAAGGTCACCGGTGGCTATTCCGGTTCGGCGCTGATGCGTGACCCAGATCTCGCATTGTCGCTCATCGAGGCGACCGTAAACGCCGTCGATGTCCCGGTGACGCTGAAGATGCGGCTCGGCTGGGACGAAAATTCCATCAATGCGCCCGATATCGCCCGCCGTGCCGAAGATGCCGGCATCCGGCTCGTGACGATCCATGGCCGAACCCGCATGCAGTTCTACGAGGGCAGGGCCGATTGGGACGCCATCCGTCTTGTGCGCGACGCCGTCTCGATCCCGCTGATCGCCAATGGCGACGTCGAAACGCCGGAGGACGCCGTTGCCATTCTGGAGCGCTCCGGTGCAGATGCTGTCATGGTCGGGAGGGGCGCCCAGGGGCGTCCGTGGCACATTGGCTGGCTCGCCGGTCACGCCGCACCTTCGCAGCCGGAAATCGCCGCTCTTGTCGTCGAACACTATCAGGCGATGCTGGAGCTTTACGGCCGCGAGGCAGGGCTGCGCCACGCACGAAAACATCTCGGCTGGTATCTCGATCGCTTCGCGCCAGACCTGCCGACTGAAGAAAAGGCCGCCATCATGATTTCCAGGGACCCGGCTGACGTCGCGCGCCGGATGACTGTAGCGCTGACCGGAAACACAGCCGTCGGGCGCAAGGAGGCTGCATGAGCTCGCAAGTGCAGGATTCGGCAAGCGGCAATGCGCTTGCCATGGCCGTCCTCAATTCCGTCCAGAACCCGGTGATTCTTGTTGATGCCGAGGGCAGGGTCGCCTTCGCCAACTGGGAGGCCGAGGCCTTTTTCGGCTCCAGTGCCGCGCAGCTCGCCAAGAACGAAATTTCCACCTTCATCCCTTTCGGCAGCCCTCTTCTCGCGCTGATTGACCAGGTGCGTGAGCGCAAGGCACCGGTCAACGAATATCGTGTCGACCTCTCTTCGCCGCGCCTTGGTCAGGAAAAGCTGGTGGACCTCTACGTCGCGCCGGTGGTGAGCGAGCCGGGGTCGGTCGTGGTGGTCTTCCAGGAGCGCTCCATGGCGGACAAGATCGACCGCCAGCTTACCCATCGTGCTGCCGCTCGATCGGTGACGGGTCTGGCATCCATGCTGGCCCACGAGATCAAAAACCCGCTTTCGGGCATTCGCGGTGCTGCACAGCTTCTCGAGACCTCGGTCCCAGACGACGACCGGGCGTTGACGCGGCTGATCTGCGACGAGACGGACCGCATCGTATCCCTGGTCGATCGCATGGAAGTCTTCTCCGACGAGCGTCCGGTGGACCGTGTGCCCTTGAACATCCATTCGGTCCTCGATCATGTGAAAGCCATCGCCAAGGCCGGTTTTGCTCGCGAGATCAAGATTTCCGAAATGTACGATCCGTCGTTGCCGCAGGTTTATGCCAACCGCGATCAGCTCGTGCAGGTCTTTTTGAACCTCATCAAGAACGCCGCGGAAGCGGTCGGCGATCAGCCGGACGGCGAAATCATGCTGACGACGGCCTATCGCCCGGGCATCAAACTCTCAGTCGCTGGTACCCGCGAGAAGATTTCGCTGCCGCTCGAATTCTGCGTCATCGACAACGGCCCCGGCGTGCCGACCGACCTGCTGCCGCATCTTTTTGATCCCTTCATCACGACCAAGACCAACGGGTCCGGTCTCGGCCTTGCCCTGGTTGCCAAGATCATCGGTGCGCATGGCGGCATCGTCGAATGCGACAGCCAGGCGCGCCGCACCACGTTCCGCGTTTTGATGCCCATGCACAAGGAAGAGGCCACGGACGGCCGCTCTTTGAACTCCACAGGAAGTGAAAAATGACTGCCACGATCCTTGTCGCCGACGACGACGCGGCCATCCGGACGGTTTTGAACCAGGCTCTGACCAGGGCTGGTTACGATGTGCGCATCACCTCGAATGCCGCCACTCTCTGGCGCTGGATTTCGGCTGGCGAGGGCGATCTGGTCGTGACGGACGTGGTCATGCCGGACGAGAACGCCTTCGATCTCCTGCCGCGCATCAAGAAATCGCGTCCGGAGCTGCCCGTCCTCGTCATGAGCGCCCAGAACACCTTCATGACGGCGATCAAGGCGTCCGAAAAGGGTGCCTATGATTACCTGCCTAAGCCCTTCGATCTCACGGAGCTGATTGCCATCATCGGCCGCGCGCTCGCCGAACCCAAGCGCAAGCCCGCCCGCCTCGACGACGACACTCAGGACGGCATGCCGCTCGTCGGCCGTTCGGCCGCCATGCAGGAAATCTACCGCGTTCTGGCTCGTCTTATGCAGACGGATCTGACGCTGATGATCACCGGCGAGTCCGGCACCGGCAAGGAACTGGTGGCTCGCGCGCTGCATGACTACGGCAAGCGTCGCAACGGACCGTTTGTGGCGATCAACATGGCCGCCATTCCCCGCGATCTGATCGAGTCGGAGCTTTTCGGCCACGAGAAGGGGGCCTTCACCGGAGCCCAGAGCCGTTCGACCGGCCGCTTCGAGCAGGCTGAGGGGGGGACCCTCTTTCTCGACGAGATCGGTGACATGCCGATGGATGCCCAGACCCGTCTTCTGCGCGTCCTGCAGCAGGGCGAATACACCACAGTCGGCGGTCGCACGCCGATCCGCACGGACGTGCGCATCGTCGCGGCGACCAACAAGGATCTGAAGCAGCTCATCAACCAGGGCCTCTTCCGCGAAGACCTCTATTATCGCCTGAACGTCGTTCCGCTGCGCCTGCCGCCTTTGCGCGATCGCGCCGAGGACATCCCCGACCTCGTCCGCCATTTCATGCAGATGGCCGAGAAGGAAGGCCTGGACGCCAAGCGGTTCGATAGCGAGGCCTTGGACCTGATGAAGGCGTATGCCTGGCCGGGCAACGTGCGTGAACTGGAAAACCTCGTCCGCCGCCTGATGGCGCTATATCCGCAGGACGTCATCACCCGGGAGATTATTGAGTCGGAGCTGCGTTCCGAGGTGCCGGACAGCCCGATCGACAAGATGGGAGCCCGCACTGGGTCCCTCACCATCGCCCAGGCGGTGGAAGAAAACATGCGCACCTATTTCGCGGGTTTCGGGGACAATCTGCCGCCGCCCGGTCTCTACGACCGCGTCCTGACCGAAATGGAATATCCGCTCATCCTCGCCGCCCTTACCGCCACCCGTGGCAATCAGATCAAGGCGGCGGATTTGCTCGGTCTCAACCGCAACACGCTCCGCAAGAAGATTCGGGAACTCGGCGTCTCCGTCTATCGCAGCTCCCGCGGCGCTTGAGTTAAGTTGTTGAAGCAAGACCGGACTTTGTTCCCGCTGCTTGACAGGATCGGTCCATCGTTGCATTTTCGCCACATTGCGTTGCTTAAAGGCCACGCAGGGCTTGGGGTTTGCTTCTGGGAGCGGCGGCTCTTGATGGGGTAGCCGGGCCGGTTCGGGAAGGTACTGTCGCTTCGCTCGGTTTTCGGGCTGAAACGATCTCCCGCGAGGACTTGGAGATCGGAGTTATCGATGACGGAAGGCGTGACAGCGCCGATGGCCGAAAACGAGCCGGCAATGTCGGCGCAGGATCGGCGTGCTTCATTCGCGCTTCCCGGCCTCCTGCTTGCCGGCGGCGCGCTCATCTGTGCATCCTTGACGCTCTTTGTCCTGCTCGGGCTGACACCGATTGCGCCGAGCACCAATGTGGTCATCGCGTCGGCGGTGATCAATTCGCTCTTCATTCTGGGATTGATGTATCTGATCGGCCGCGAAGTGCTGCGGCTGGTAAAGGCACGTAATCGCGGCCGCGCTGCGGCGCGTCTGCATGTGCGCATCGTCGTCCTTTTTTCCATTGTTGCGATCACCCCGGCAGTGCTCGTGGCGATCTTCGCCAGCTTGACGTTGAATGTCGGTCTCGACCGCTGGTTTTCGCTACGCACCCAGTCGATCGTGCAATCCTCTCAGGACGTCGCCCGCGCCTATATGCTTGAAAATGCAAGCTATCTTCAAGGGCAGACGGTCTCGATGTCGAACGACCTCGAGCGGAACCGCGCCATGTTTTACCTCGACCGCACGGGTTTTGTGGACCTGATGACCCGCCAGGCGCGGGGCCGCGGCATGTTGGGCGCTTTCCTGGTGCGCGAGGACGGTCAGGCGATCGTTCAGGCCGATATCAAGACGGAAAAGCCGCTGCCGGCGATCCCTTCGGACGCGCTGCAAACCGCAGCGGCCGGCCAGCCGACGCTCATTCCGCCGGGTATCACCAACCTCGTCGGCGCCGTCATCAAGCTCGATTCCATCCAGGGCGCGTTCCTCTATACGATCCGCGCTGTCGATCCGAAGGTCATCGCAGCCATGCGACTCATGGAGGAGAACACGGCCGAATATCAGGCGATGGAAGCCGGCCGCACCTCGCTGCAGATCGCTTTCGCCGTGCTCTATCTCGGTTTCGCCTTGATCGTGTTATTGGCGGCGATCTGGACGGCGATCGCCGTCGCTGACCGCATCGTCCGGCCGATCCGGCTCCTGATCAGCGCAGCCGACAGCGTGGCAACGGGTAACCTCAATGTCGTGGTGCCGGTGCGTGCGGCGGATGGCGACGTCGGCAACCTGTCGCGCACTTTCAACAAGATGATTTCCCAGATCCGCAGCCAGCGCGACGAAATCCTCGAGGCGAAGGACGAGGTGGACGATCGCCGCCGGTTTATCGAGGCGGTGCTCTCCGGTGTCACGGCGGCCGTGATCGGCGTCGAAGAGGATCGGCGTATCACGATCGTCAATCCTTCCGCCGAAGAACTGCTCGGCGTTTCTGCCGAAGCTCTCATGGGCGAGAAGCTGCAAGACATCGCTCCTGAGATCGATCAGGTGCTGACGGAGGCGAGAAGCCGCGCCCGCGGCGATTTCCGCAAGCAGGTGAACCTGATACGCGGCGGCAAGGAACGGACGCTCTCCATGCAGGTGACGCGCGAGGAACAGCGCGCAGCGCAGGAATCCTATGTGGTGACGCTCGACGACATCACGGATCTGGTCATTGCCCAGCGTTCGACCGCATGGGCGGACGTGGCAAGACGTATCGCCCATGAGATCAAGAACCCGCTGACCCCGATCCAGCTGTCTGCCGAGCGCCTGAAACGCCGCTACGGCAAACAGATCGCCGACGACGACCGCGCAGTTTTCGACCAGTGCACCGATACGATCGTTCGCCAGGTCGGCGATATCGGCCGCATGGTCGACGAGTTCTCGGCCTTCGCCCGCATGCCCAAGCCTGCCAAGGAGGAAGCGGATCTGCGCGACATCCTGCGCGACGCGATCTTCTTGCGGGAGATGGGTACCACGCATGTGGATTTCATTCGCGATCTCGGCGACGAACCGCTCAAGGGCATGTTCGATTCGCGCATGCTGGGACAGGCCTTCGGCAACCTCATCAAGAATGCAGTTGAAGCGATCGAAGCGGTGCCGAGCAGCGAAGAGCGCGACGGCCGCAAGGTCAAGGTGCGCTCGATATTCGATGCTGCCCGCGATGCCTATGTCGTCGACATCATCGACAACGGCAGCGGCCTTCCGTCTGAAAACCGGCATCGCATTCTCGAACCCTATATGACGATGCGCGAGAAGGGCACAGGCCTCGGACTCGCGATCGTCAAGAAGATCATTGAAGAACACGGCGGGCAGCTCGAACTGCATGATGCGCCTGCCGATTTTGATCATGGCAAGGGCGCCATGATCAGGGTCCTGCTGCCGCATCTCCAACAGGCAGTCGTACCCGGAACAGATAATAGCAAGGAATTGGCATATGGCGTCTGATATTCTGGTCGTGGATGACGAGGCAGACATTCGCGAAATCGTTTCAGGTATTCTCTCCGACGAGGGTCACGAGACCCGTACCGCGCACGACAGCGACAGTGCACTTGCCACCATTTCCGATCGCGTGCCGCGGCTTGTTTTCCTCGATATCTGGATGCAGGGCTCGAAGCTGGATGGCCTGGCGCTGCTCGACGAGATCAAGAGCCGCCACCCGGATCTGCCGGTGGTCATGATTTCCGGGCACGGCAATATCGAAACGGCCGTTTCCGCTATCAAGCGCGGTGCCTTCGATTTCATCGAGAAGCCGTTCAAGGCGGACCGTTTGATCCTGATCGCCGAGCGGGCGCTGGAAAACTCCAAGCTGAAACGTGAGGTGACAGAACTCAAGAAGCGCGCCGGCGATGCGGCCGAACTAGTGGGTACCTCGGTGGCCGTTTCGCAGCTCCGCCAGACGATCGAGAAGGTATCGCCCACCAACAGCCGCATCATGATCCTCGGCCCGTCCGGCTCCGGCAAGGAACTGGTCGCGCGCATGGTCCACAAGAAGTCTAGCCGTTCGGGCGGGCCTTTCGTGGCGCTCAATGCCGCGACGATTACCCCGGATCGAATGGAGATCGCTCTTTTCGGTACGGAGGGCGGTCCCGGTCAACCGCGCAAGATCGGTGCCCTGGAAGAGGCTCATCGCGGTATTCTTTATCTCGACGAAATAGGGGAGATGCCGCGTGAGACGCAGAACAAGATCCTCCGCGTCCTCGTCGACCAGCAATTCGAGCGCGTGGGCGGGTCCAAACGTGTCAAGGTCGATGTCCGCATCATCTCCTCGACCGCCTACAATCTCGAAAACCTGATCGCTGACGGATCCTTCCGCGAGGACCTCTATCACCGCCTTGCCGTGGTGCCGGTCAAGGTGCCGGCGCTTGCCGAGCGTCGCGAAGACATTCCTTTCCTGGTGGATATGTTCATGCGGCAGATTTCCGAACAGGCCGGCATCCGTCCGCGCAGGATCGGAGAGGATGCCATGGCGGTTCTCCAGGCGCATGACTGGCCGGGAAATATCCGTCAGCTTCGAAACAATATCGAGCGATTGATGATTCTCGCCCGCACCGACGGGCCGGACACGGCGATCTCGGCCGATATGCTGCCGACCGACCTCGGCGACATGCTGCCCAAGGTGGCGGGCAAGGGTGACTATCACATCATGACCCTGCCGCTGCGCGAAGCGCGTGAAATGTTCGAGCGCGATTATCTAATTGCCCAGATCAACCGCTTCGGCGGCAACATTTCCCGTACTGCGGAGTTCGTCGGGATGGAACGTTCGGCATTGCACCGCAAGCTCAAGTCGCTGGGCGTCTGACCGAAAGTCCTGATCGATGAGAGTTAGTGACCGATGAAAGTCATCATATGCGGCGCGGGGCAGGTGGGTTACGGCATCGCGGAACGGCTGTCGCAGGAGGACAATGACGTCTCCGTCATCGACACGTCCGCGTCGCTGATTGCGGCGATCACCGAAACCCTCGACGTGAAAGGTTATGTCGGCCACGGCGCGCATCCGGACATGCTGGAAAAGGCCGGGGCCGAAGACGCCGACATGATCATCGCCGTCACGCTTTACGACGAGGTCAACATCGTCGCCTGTGAAGTCGCGCATGCCCTGTTTTCGGTGCCGACCAAGATCGCCCGCATCCGGGCCCAGAGTTATCTGAAGCCGGAATATGCCGATCTGTTCAGCCGCCAGAACATGTCGATCGACGTGACGATCTCGCCGGAAATCGAAGTCGGCAAGATGGTGCTGCGCCGCATCTCCTTCCCCGGCGCCACGGATGTCGCCCGGTTTGCCGAGGACCATATCGCCATGGTGGCGATCGAATGCATGGAGGATTGCCCCGTCATCGCCACCCCGCTGCACCAGCTGTCCGATCTCTTTCCGGATCTGATGGCGACAGTGGCCGGCATCTTCCGCAATGGGCGCCTGGCGGTCGCCCGGTCATCGGACGAGCTGAACGTCGGCGACCTCGCCTATGTCATCTGCCAGCGCGAACATGTCCGCCGGACGCTCGGGCTCTTCGGCCATGAGGAGCAGGAGGCACGCCGCATCATCATCGCCGGTGGCGGCAATATCGGCCACTTCGTCGCCAGCACGATCGAAGAGCATCAACCGAGGACGCGGCTGAAGATCATCGAAAGCGATCGCGAACGGGCTGCGGCAGTATCGGAAAAGCTGCGCAACACCATCGTCCTGCACGGTTCGGCGCTCGACCAGAACATTCTGGCCCAGGCCGATATCCAGGACACCGACCTGATGGTGATGCTGACCAACAACGACCAGATCAACATTTTGGGGGCGGTGCTCGGAAAATCGCTTGGCTGCAAGTCGAACCTCGTTCTGATCAATTCCACGTCCCTCCACAACCTTACCGATTCGGTGGGCATCGATGCGCAGATCAATCCGCGAGCGGTCACCATCTCCCGCGTCCTGCAGCACGTCAGGAAGGGTCGCATCCGCTCCGTCTATGCGGTTCAGAAGGGCGCTGCGGAAGTGATCGAGGCGGAAGCGCTCGAAACCTCGCCCCTCGTCGGCCGGCCGTTCCGGGAACTCGATCTGCCCGAGGGAATCCGCATCGGGGCGATCTATCGCGGCGGCACGGTCATTCGCCCGAACGGCGACACCAAGATCAAGGCGCGCGACCGGGTGGTGCTCTTTGCGACGGCCGAGGCGGTGCGGGACGTGGAGCAGCTTTTCCGGGTTTCGATCCAGTATTTCTGATTTTTCGAGGGGACGACCAATGTCGAGAATTGCCTATGTGAACGGCCAGTATGTCCGCCATTCCGAAGCGGCCGTGCATGTGGAGGACCGCGGCTTCCAGTTCGCGGATGGCGTCTACGAAGTCTGCGAAGTCCGCCAGGGGATGATCGTCGACCTGACGCGGCACCTGAACCGCCTCGACCGGTCGCTGCGGGAATTGAGCATGGCGCAGCCGATGAGCCGCGCAGCACTCACCTTCGTCATCCGCGAGGTTCTCCGCCGCAACCGGGTCAGAAACGGAATCTTCTATCTGCAGGTCACGCGCGGTGCGGCCCGCCGCGACCACTATTTCCCGGCGGATGGCACGCCGCCGACCATCACGATCACCGCCAAAAGCACCGATCCGGCCGCGGCAGCGAAGAAATACGCCAATGGGATCAAGGTGATCACGGTTCCGGAAAACCGCTGGGATCGCGTCGACATCAAGACGGTTGGGCTCCTGCCGAATGTGCTCGCCAAACAGCAGGCGAAGGAAACCGGCGCCCAGGACGCGATTTTCGTGGATCGCGAAGGCATCGTTATGGAGGGGGCGTCTTCCAACGTCTGGATCGTCACCCCGGACGGCGAGCTCCTTACCCGTCCCGCAGAGCACGGCATCCTGAAGGGGATCACACGCACGACGCTGATCGATGTGGCGGAAAAGCTCGCATTGAAGGTTGTCGAACGCGAGTTCCGGGTGGACGAGATGATGGCTGCGCGCGAGGTCTTTTTCACCTCCGCGACCGGCATCTGCGTGCCGATCGTCGAAGTCGACGGAAAGCCCATTGCCAACGGTCATCCCGGTACCGTTTCAGGCAGCATTCGCGACGCCTTTTTCGACATTGCGGAAAAGACGGCGATTTGATAACCAGACAATCAGGGGGAAGGGAATACGAGGGCATTCCCGGTCGTCTCTTAAAAGCTTGATCATGTCCCGGCTCATTGACCGGCAAAAAAGAAAGAAGCGGCGCTATGGCGGAACGTTCTCAGAACCTGCAGGATTTATTTCTCAATACTGTTCGCAAGCAGAAGATTTCCCTGACGATATTCCTGATCAACGGGGTCAAGCTCACAGGCGTCGTCACGTCGTTCGACAACTTCTGTGTCCTTCTTCGCCGTGACGGCCACTCTCAGCTGGTGTATAAGCACGCGATATCGACCATCATGCCGGGACAACCGATGCAGATGTTCGAAAGCGAAGAGAGCGCGGCTTAAGGACAGATATAATTTCTAATCGCGATACTTCTAACGAATCCCTTGTCCCGGAAGCTGAAAAGCGCCGGGACGATATGCGCGCGGCTGTGATCGTGCCGGTCCTCAAACAGGCGAGGTCGCGAGGCGGACAGGGCGATTCGTCGGCTGCCCCCGCGCCGCAGCGCTCCAGTGAAGCCCGTCTCGAAGAGGCGATCGGCCTTGCCAGGGCCATCGATCTGGAGATCGTGGAAGGGCTGATCGTGCCGATCAGCCAGCCGCGTCCGGCCACCCTCATGGGCACCGGCAAGATCGAGGAGATCAAGGCGCTGCTTGACGAGAAGGATGCCGGCCTCGTCATCGTGGACCATCCGCTCACTCCGGTGCAGCAGCGCAATCTCGAAAAGGAGCTCGGCGCCAAGGTCATCGACCGCACCGGCCTCATTCTCGAAATCTTCGGCCGTCGCGCCTCCACCAAGGAAGGCACGCTGCAGGTCGATCTGGCGCATCTCAACTACCAGAAGGGCCGCCTCGTCCGCAGCTGGACCCACCTCGAACGCCAGCGCGGCGGCGCCGGCTTCATGGGCGGCCCCGGTGAAACGCAGATCGAAGCCGACCGCCGGCTTCTGCAGGAGCGCATCGTCAGGCTGGAGCGCGAGCTCGAACAGGTGGTGCGGACCCGTCAGCTTCACCGCGCCAAGCGCCGCAAGGTGCCTCATCCGATCGTCGCGCTGGTGGGTTATACCAACGCCGGAAAATCGACGCTGTTCAACCGCATCACCGGGGCCGGCGTGCTGGCCGAGGACATGTTGTTTGCAACGCTCGACCCGACATTGCGCCGTATGAAGCTGCCGCATGGCCGAACGGTGATCCTTTCCGACACGGTCGGTTTCATCTCCGATCTGCCGACCCATCTGGTCGCCGCTTTCCGCGCGACGCTCGAAGAAGTGCTGGAAGCGGACCTGATCCTGCATGTGCGCGACATGTCCGATCCGGACAATGCGGCCCAGGCCGGCGACGTATTGCGCATTCTTTCCGATCTCGGGATCGACGAGAAGGAAGGCGCCGAGCGCATCATCGAAGTCTGGAACAAGATCGACCGGCTCGATCCGGAAGCCCATGAGGCGATTGCGGACAGGGCCGTAAGCCGTGAAAACGTCATGGCCGTCTCGGCGATCACGGGAGAGGGCATCGATGCGCTGATGGCCGAGATCGCCAGGCGTCTTTCCGGCGTGCTCACCGAAACCACGATCACCATTCCCGCTGCAAAGCTTGCTGTCGTTTCTTGGGTCTATAATAATTCCATCGTCGATGACCGGCAGGATAACGAAGACGGATCCGTCACGCTTGACGTGCGCATGTCGGAGGCTCAGGCCGCCGAACTGGAACGCAAGCTCGGCAACGGGCCTAAGCCGGCGAAAGAGGATTGGGAAAGATAAAAGCATGCTCCCGAGGCGGCGGGAGCATGCTTCTGCACGCCGGAGTTCAGTTCCCCGGCGTCTCAGCTTCTTGATCGGGACTATTCGCTGTCTACTGCCGCCTGCTCGTCGAGCGTATCGCGGACCTGGTCGATCTTGCCCTCGGCCGTCCCGACGCCCAACACATCCTTTGCCCAATCGAGCGTTTTGTCGGTGACAGGCTGGCCGGTGAACTCGCCGAGCGTATCGCGCAGCGCCTCGTCACCCAGAACCGGATCGTCGATCGTCGGGGCCACGCCCATGTCGATCTCGTATTGTGCGTAATCGCGAACATAGGCGGATATCGCGGTCATCCGCGGATCGCTGGTGTTCAGGTAGGCGTTGTAGTTTCTTTTCAGCGAATTGAGGCCCTTGAGTTCGGATGGCGCCGGAGACGCGGCTGCGGACTTCTTCGTCTGCTTGTCTTCGGCATCCCGCCGGGCGTTTTCCTTCTGCGTCTGGCCTTTCGTGGATGAGGCGTCCTTGTCCTCCTTGGCGTCCGACTTGCCGGAATTGCTATGGCCGGAGTTGCCGTGATCGGAGTTTCCGTGACCGCCGCCACCGCCGTTGCCGCCGCCATTGCCTCCACCGCCGCCATTGCCGCCGCCGTCACCACCCTTGGCCCATACCATGTCGGAGAAACCCGTCAGATGAGCGCCGGTCGTAGCGGTCGACAGCATGAGAGCGACCGCTGCAGTCGCCAAAAAACCGTTCCTGTTCATTGGTATTTCCTCGCATTATGAATCGCAACCGAGATTGCCTGTAGAGGGACCTTCCGGTTGTTTTCAGGAAAATGCTACCGGCCTAGGACCAATGCGGGGTGGACTAGCCCATAAGTCCTAGATCGCCGTAGGGCTTTGGTCCCGGGTGGGAGGCGGGAATCGATGTGGTGCGGGAGGAGTCATGCCCGACCTGAGGACTTTGGGCGGCCTCCGTCACCCGATTCCCGCTCGATTGCTTTCGCCGCTTGCCAGAGCTCTTCCATTTGCTCCAGGGTTGCCGCATCGAGCGATTGACTCGACTTTTCAAGCTCCGTCTCGATGTAACTGAATCGGCGTCGGAATTTCGTGTTGGTGCCCCGCAGTGCATCTTCCGGATCAGCTTTCACATGGCGGCCGATATTGACGAGTGCAAAGATGAGGTCCCCAAGTTCATCGGCGACCTTGTCGCGTTCTCCGCCGCGCAGCGCCTCGCGCAACTCGCCGATCTCTTCCTCGATCTTGTCGAGGATCGGTTCGGCCTCGGACCAGTCGAAGCCCACCTTCGCGGCTTGGCTCTGCAGCTTCAACGCCTCCGTCAGTGCCGGCTGGCTGCGGTGTACGCCGCTCAGAAAGCCACGCTTGAAGTCGTCGGTTGCCCTCGGCCCTGCGGTGAGCGCGCGTTTGGCGTGCCGCTCGGCCCGCTCGCGTTTTTCCTCCGCCTTGATGTTGTCCCACTGCGCCTTCACGGCATCGGGTGTGTCGGCATCCGATCTGGCGAAGACGTGAGGGTGCCGACGGATCATCTTTTTCGTGATGGCCTCGACCACATCGCCGAACGAGAATTCCCCGGCTTCCTCCGCCATACGGGCATGGAAGACGACCTGAAGCAGCAGGTCCCCCAGTTCCTCGCATAGATCGTCCATGTCGTTGCGCTCGATCGCGTCGGCGACCTCATAGGCCTCTTCGATCGTATAGGGCTTGATGGTCGAGAAATTCTGCTCGAGATCCCACGGGCAGCCGGTGCCGGGTGTGCGCAGCGCCGCCATGATCTCGATCAGCCGCGAAATGTCCTTCGATGGTTTCATTGGAAAAATTCCCTGACGCTCAGTTGAGCGGTATGCTGTTGCTGCCCTTGCCCGACTGGTAGTTGTCCGAGAGCCTTTGATAGGCGGCCTTGATGCGGGCGGTTTGCGACCTTAATGCGCTGCGTAACGGCTCTGCCTCGGTCTCGATGAGATCGGTGATGAAGTAGGAGTTCCAAAAAGCATTGCTGCGCCGATAGCCGCCGGGTTCCAGGCCGAAGACCTCTTTCAGGATCTTCAGGTCGTGGGGAATGGCGAAGGCGTCTCTTGAATCCTCATGGCTGAAGAACGAGTAGAAGTTGTCGAAACCGGCCCAGGTGATGGCTGACATACACATGGTGCATGGTTCATGAGTCGAAAGGAAAATCAAATCCTTGGTGGGAAGATCTCGCGTGGTTTCGTAAAAACGCTTCAGCGTATGCACCTCGCCGTGCCAGAGCGGATTTTCGAGCTCGTTATTGGTCTCGGCGATTACCAGCGACAGATCGGATTTCTTCAGGACAGCAGCGCCGAAAACCTTGTTGCCGGCAGCGACACCCTTTTCCGTGAGAGGCAGGATATCGTTTTCGATGGCGTCGAGAAGGCATGCGGCGATCGTCATGAGAGCTCTTTTTTGCAGGATGTCTAGGCAGTTTATGGCGTGGAACGCGCGGATCAGGGCAAAAACACTTTAGTCTACCAAGGTGCTAGTGAAATATCGTCGCGGTGGCTTTTGCTCAAGAACCGGTTGATCGTAAAACAGAAATACCGGCTCGCAACCCACTTCGCATATCCATTCCTTCAATTCCGGCGCCTTTTCCTGGATATTGCAGTCATATGATTCAGGATACCCGCATGTCTCCAAGCCAACAACGTCTGTCGGTTTTTCCGGCTTTCTTCCGCGTCAGCGGACGGAGCGTTTTCGTGTTTGGCAATGGTGACGAAGCCTATGCCAAGGCTCGGCTGTTGCGCAACACCGAGGCGGAGATCGTCGCTTACGCCTTGGCCCCAGAGCCGGACTATGCCGGCTGGCTGGCCGCGCAGGGCATCGAGACTGTTCGGTCGGATTTCTCGCCGGATCAGGTCAAGGGCGCGGTAATGGTATTCGCCGCGACCGGCAATGCTGCGCTCGACCGGGCGATCGTTTCCGCTGCCCGCGCCGAAAAGATCCCGGCCAATGCGGTCGATCAGCCGGACTTCTGCGATTTTTACACGCCGGCGCTAGTCAACCGCGCGCCGGTGGCGGTGGCGATCGGCACCGAAGGCGCCGGCCCCGTTCTTGCCCAGATGATCCGGGCTCGCATCGACCAGATGCTGTCGCCGTCGCTTGGCCGCCTAGCCGGCCTTGCCGCAGATTATCGCGACGCCGCCGAGCGTCTCGTGCCGCGCGGCGTTTCACGCCGGATCTTCTGGCGCCGCTTCTTTTCCGGTGACGTCGCCGATGCCGTGGCGTCCAACGACACCAGCGCGGCTCGCCGTTCCGCCAACGCGCTGCTTTCGACCAGTGGCCAAGCCGAAGGCAGGATCTGGCTGGTCGGTGCCGGTCCTGGCGCCGAAGACCTGTTGACGCTCCGCGCCCAGCGCGTGCTGATGGAAGCCGACGCGATCGTCTATGACGCGCTGGTGCCGCAGGCGATCGTCGATATGGGCCGTCGCGATGCCGAGCGCCTTTCGGTCGGCAAGCGGAAGAATTGCCATTCCAAATCTCAGGAAGAGATCAACCACCTGCTTGTCGAGCTTGGCCGTCAGGGCAAGCGCGTCGTTCGCCTGAAGTCCGGCGATCCGCTGGTTTATGGTCGTGCGGGCGAAGAGATGGCGGCATTGCGCGAAGCTGGTATCGCTTATGAGATCGTGCCCGGCATCACGTCGGCTTTTGCAGCGGCTGCCGATTTCGAATTGCCGCTGACGCTGCGCGGTGTCGCTTCGTCGCTGATCTTCACCACGGGCCACGACCTGGCCGGCAAGGTTCTGCCGGACTGGGCCAGTCTTGCTGTTTCCGGCGCGACGATCGCCGTCTATATGGGCAGCTCCGTCGCGGCTTCCGTTGCCGAGCGCCTGATGGGCACCGGTCTCAGCGCCGATACCACGGTTGCCGTCATCGAGAATGCCAGCCGTGCCGACCGCAAGCTCCTGCATGGCGTATTGAGCGAACTGCCGGATCTGGAGGCCCGCGACGATCTCGTCGGCCCGGTTATGGTAATCATCGGCGAGGCTGTCGCCGGTGCGAATTTCGAAAAGTCCGAACCGCTGTCTGCCTTCAAGACCCTGAAGGCTGGCAAGGTTCACGCAGACATGGGACAATAGAAAATGACCGACAAGGTTCTCACCGCCAACCGCCTGTCGGACGGCATCGCCGTCTGGCTCGACGCGAATGGCTACTGGGTGGAAAGCCTGCAGGATGCGATCGTTGCGCGGCATGCTGAAGCGGTCGCTTCGCTCGAGGCGATCGGCAAGCGCGATTTTGCGGAGAACAAGGTCGTTGACGTTGCCGTTGTCGACGTGCAGGAGGTTGACGGCAAGCTCTGGCCGATCCGTCTGCGCGAACGCATCCGTGCCCAGGGCCCGACAATGGAATATGCTGCCGGCTACCGCCCTGCCGATCCGGCCTTTATCGCAGTCTGAGGAAACCATGTATCGTTACGATGAGTTCGACCATGCATTCGTCACCAGCCGCGTGGAGCAGTTCCGCGATCAGGTGACGCGCCGTCTGGCAGGCGAGTTGGCGGAGGATGCCTTCAAGCCGCTGCGCCTCATGAACGGCGTTTATCTTCAGCTGCACGCCTACATGCTGCGCGTCGCCATCCCCTACGGGACGCTGAATGCGCGCCAGTTGCGCATGCTCGCCGATATCGCCCGCAAATACGACCGCGGTTACGGGCACTTCACCACCCGCCAGAACATCCAGTACAACTGGCCGAAACTGTCGGACACGCCGGATATCCTCGCGGAACTGGCGACCGTCGAGATGCATGCGCTGCAGACCTCGGGCAATTGCATTCGCAACGTCACCGCCGACCATTTCGCCGGCGCTGCCGCCGACGAGGTTGCCGATCCGCGGCCTTACGCGGAAATCCTGCGCCAGTGGTCCTCGGTCCACCCGGAATTTTCCTATCTGCCGCGCAAGTTCAAGATCGCCGTCACCGGCGCCGAGCGAGACCGTGCGGCGATCCAGGTCCACGACATCGGCCTGCATCTCAAAAAGAACGACCAGGGCGAACTCGGTTTCGCCGTTTATGTCGGCGGCGGACAGGGCCGCACGCCGCTGATCGCCAAGAAGATCCGTGACTTCCTGCCGGAAGAGGATCTGCTGTCCTACGTGACTGCCATCGTGCGCGTCTACAACCTGTTCGGCCGCCGCGACAACAAGTACAAGGCGCGCATCAAGATCCTCGTCCACGAGACAGGCGTCGAGGAGATCACCCGCCAGGTCGAGGAAGAGTTTTCGCATCTGCAAGGCACCGAACTCAAGCTGCCGGATGCCGACATCCAGGCGATCGCCGCCTATTTCGCCCCGCCGGCGCTGCCCGACCGGCCGGAAGGCTGGGCGCAGCTCGCCGGCTGGAAGAAGGAGGACGAGGCCTTCGGCCGCTGGGTGAGCCAGAACGTCCAGCCGCACAAACATCCCGACTACGGCATGGTGACGATTTCGCTCAAACCGATCGGCGGCATTCCCGGGGATGCTTCCGACGTGCAGATGGATGTGATCGCCGACCTTGCCGAGGAATACGGCTTCGACGAAATCCGCATCAGCCACGAGCAGAACGTCATCCTGCCGCATGTGGCGCTCGCCGATCTCGAGCCGCTCTACCGCGCGCTGATCGCCCAGAACCTTGCGACCGCCAATGCCGGGCTGATCACCGATATCATCGCCTGTCCCGGGCTGGATTACTGTGCGCTGGCGAATGCCCGCTCGATCCCGGTGGCGCAGGAAATCTCCACCCGCTTCGGTTCGCCGGAACGCCAGGCGGAGATCGGGGAGCTGAAGATCAAGATTTCCGGCTGCATCAATGCCTGCGGTCATCACCATGTCGGCCATATCGGCCTCCTGGGCGTCGAGAAGAAGGGCGCCGAGCTCTACCAGATCACGCTCGGCGGTTCCGGCGACGAGCATACCTCGATCGGTGAGATCATCGGCCGCGGCTTCGAGCCGAACAAGGTGACCGATGCGATCGAGACGATCGTCGACACCTACCTCAACCTTCGCCTCTCGAAGGAGGAGATCTTCCTCGAGGCCTATCGCCGCGTCGGGCCGCAGCCGTTCAAGGATGCACTCTACGGCGACGCCAAGGCGGAGGCTGCGTGATGACCAGGGTTTGGAGAGAAACCGGCTTCGTCGAGAACGACCCCTGGGTGATCGAGACGGAGGAGCTGAAGGCGGGCGAAAACGACAAGGTGCTGCTGCCGCTCGATCAGCTGATCGAGAGGGCCGAAAACAGCAATGACGTCGGCCTCGGCGTGCTGATCAAGCCGGCCGACGACATCCGCAAGCTGGAACCCTATCTCTACCGCCTCGAGATCGTCGCGGTGGAGTTTCCAGCCTTCAACGACGGCCGCGCCTTTTCGCATGCCTCGCTGCTCCGCGACCGGCTCGCCTACAAGAACGAGCTGCGGGCCGTCGGCGACGTCCTGATCGACCAGATCCCGCTGATGCTGCGCTGTGGAGTCGACAGCTTTGCGGTGAAGAACGCGACGGCGCTGAAGCGGCTGGAGGAGGGACGCCTGCCGGGGATTGCGGTGCATTACCAGCCGACGGCCCGACAGGCGGACAAGGCCGGCGGCTACAGCTGGCGCCGCCGCTCCGCCTGACCGGCGCGGGAAAGGTGATCTTCCTGCACATATTTTCTCAAGACACCCGCGACATAGGCGCGCGGGTGCCTTCAAATGCCCGGCCTTATGGTATATTTCGCTCCTGCGAAGACGAGAGTTGAGACGAAGAGACGGATTGGCATGAACGCTCCAGCGAAGAATGACGAATTTGCGGTCCAGAATCCAACCCAGACGGCGGCCAAGGTGCCGGATGGCGTTTATGCCGAGACGGTGCTTGCCGTCGAGCATTACACCGACCGCCTGTTCCGCTTCCGCATGACGCGGCCGGCCGGTTTCCGCTTCCGCTCGGGCGAATTTGCGATGATCGGCCTGATGGTCGGCGAAAAGCCGGTCTACCGCGCCTATTCGATCGCCAGCCCTGCCTGGGACGAGGAGCTGGAATTCTTCTCGATCAAGGTGCCGGACGGCCCGCTCACCTCCCACCTCCAGAAGATCAAGCCGGGCGACACGGTGCTGATGCGCAAGAAGCCGACCGGCACGCTGGTGCTCGACGCGCTGACGCCGGGCAAGCGGCTCTACATGTTCTCGACCGGCACCGGGATTGCCCCCTTCGCGAGCCTGATCCGCGATCCCGAGACCTACGAAAAGTTCGACGAGGTGATCCTCACCCATACCTGCCGCGAGGTGGCCGAGCTGAAATACGGCTTCGACCTCGTGGAGGAGATCCGCAACCACGAATTCCTCTCGGAACTGGTGGGCGACAAGCTGAAGCACTACCCGACCGTCACCCGCGAGGAATTTTCCCACACCGGCCGCATCACCGACCTCATCGAGAACGGCAAGCTCTTCGCCGACCTCGGCGTGCCGCCGCTGAACCCCGAGACCGACCGCGGCATGATCTGCGGCTCGGCCGAGATGCTGAAGGACACTAAGGCGCTGCTCGAAAAGGCGGGGCTCACCGAAGGCGCCAACAGCAAGCCCGCCGAATTCGTCATCGAACGGGCGTTTGTGGGGTGAGGAACGGTCGGGCGAAGCCCGAGCAATCGATCCAGTGAATCGATTGCAGTGACGAACGCCCTGAGCCCTAGCGAAGGGCCGGGGGCGGTTCGTCGTACTCCACCTTTTACCCAGGCGGCAACGTCTTCTCCCGCCTGCGCCTCGCCGCATCCCAGATCTCGGGTCTCCAGCGACTGCGCGACATGCGGGCGATCTCGATCGCCACGTCGTCCAGCAGCCGCTGCTCACCATGACGGGCCTCGAAAAGATGGCTGTCGGAGCCGAGAAAGCTCTGCGCGAAATGCGCCCGATTATAAATTGCATCGAATACCTCGCGCTGCTCGGCGGAGAGATTCTGCAGGCAGCAGGGTTCGTTGTTGGATCGGAAATGCCAGTAGCAGCTGTTCCTGCGGCGGCAGTCGCGCCGGCGGCAGATCGTATGGGGCAGCGCGAGCATTTCGGCCGTGCGGGCGGCGAGCCAGGTATCGATGGTGCGCGGCTTGTCTTTGGACATGGTAATCCCTTGGTGATCCTCGGGTCTCACTTCGTTCGCCCGAGGAGGACGAATGTTTAGTCATTCTCGGGCTTGACCCGAGGAGCGGACGGGGCGCTGGGAGCTGCCTCGTAAGTTAGTTTTTAGGTGACACCTCTCAGCGCCCCGTTCGGCGGTTTTTATCCGCGACTCCGGTCCCTCTGCCGTGGCCTTTCCGGATGGTGTTCGTCTGGTCTTCTGAACCCCGGGCGAAACGACTTATCGCCAACAATCCAGAACGCCGCCGCCGAACTTTCCGCACTTGAGGCGGACGGACTTCAAAAAGTCCGGCGAAACCATCCTTCGGGCCACCATGTGTGCCGCACAGGCACGCCCGGCGCGCTTCTTCGGGCATCAAGAGACGAGGGCCGGTCCGCAGCCGCTCATCTCTCCCCGTGTCGCCGGAGGGAGACCATTTTCCGCGAACCCCAGGTGCAAGGACTTACGTCGTTTCCTTGCATCCGGCGCCGGCCCCGCCTCGCCGGAACGCCTTCCGGTGTATCCGATGCGGGACGGGGAGAGTGTAGGCATGGAGCGAGGGGACGGGGATGGGCGCGGACGAGATTTCGCGCAAGCGGTTGATCACATTGGAGCAGGTGCGCAGGATCGTCCCCGCCCGAGGGGGCGCGGGCAGCGTCCGGAAAGCCGGTCTTCTGCGGGAAACGTGGCACGGTTCAGCGGGCGGGCTTGCCGTTCAGCCGCTGCTGCACGGCATCGACGCCGCCGCGGACATAAAGCGGGACGGGCTTGCCGCCGCTGCCGGCCATGGCGAAAGCGATGATCGAAACGCCGTCCTCGAAGGGCGTGACATAGAGCACCTGCGCCGGATTGACATAGACATCCTGGTTATGGGTGTTCTTGAAGCCGATCATCGCCATGGGTTCTCCCTTCCGTTCGCGCGGGGGAGATATAGCCACCGGCCGGCTGAGGGAGGTTTAACGCGGGGTGGGCTGAGATTCTGTTCTGATGAACACAAGCAGAGAAAAATCAAACTGAGCTGTGCGCAGTTTTATTCAATCACAGTTTTTTATGGACTTAGACCTAACGCCCTGCAATTTTAGAGGGAATTCCTGTGGAGGATTTTATGACCATTGAAGCATTCGCGCTATCCATCGCAGAAAAAGGATTTAGCGGTCTTATTACGAAACTTGCCGTGGATTACCTTTCAAAAAAAGTAAAGCTCCTATCTTCGGATGCGGAGCAAATAAAGACAGATTTAAGCGACCATATGCTTAGTACATTCAATAAATGTATGGAAATTAAAACCATACTTAGCGACAAAAAAAACAGAAAAAATGCTATCTCTCTATGTTGATCAGAATTTTGAAGTCGATGATGTTTCCGTAGATCAGTATTCTTTGGTGGAAAAAGTAAAAAAGGGATGTGCTGCTGTTATAACCGGAACCGGTGGTGGCGGAAAATCTATGTTTATGCGCTATTTGTGGCTTTCTTTCTTTGAGGATTCTAGAGGAAAGATACCTTTCTTTTTGGAGTTACGGCAACTAAATTTTTACACTCATAATAATATCTCAGATTTTATATTTCATTCTATTATTAAATCAGGGTCATCTATATCTCAAGCAAGCTTCAATCGAGCTCTGAAAGCTGGCGAGTTTGTATTGTTTCTAGATGGATTTGACGAGATAAATCATGATCAGCGCCCGAAAGTTGAAGAGATGATCCTTCAGCTTAGATCGTCAAATCCTGCTGTTACGATCATTGTGACAAGCCGCCCGGATGAGCGATTTAAGGGCTGGCACCAGTTTGACACCTATTCGGTTAAGCCCTTGAATAGAAATCAGGTGGTTGAATTAATAAGCAAAGCACCATATGACGAAGAGCATATAAATAGATTCCTAAAAAAGCTGGATATTTTGTATGAGACGCACGAGACGTTTCTTACAACTCCTCTGTTGGCCTACATGATGTTGCTGACATTCTCATACAATCAAGACATTCCAAAAAGAATGTTCTTGTTTTACGAGCAGGCATTCGAAGCTCTTTATATGAGGCATGACCTCACAAAAGGTGGGTACAAGCGAAAACTTTATACTGGTATGGAGCGCCAAGAGCTTGTCCGCCTTATTTCCTACTTTTGTTTGATAAGTTACTATGAGCAAAATTTTGAATTCAGCGATGAGGATCTGAATAAAACTATAGATTCTTCGAAATCTATGGAGAATTGCTCTGTTTCTAATGAGGCGTTTATAAATGACTTATTGGAGAGTTTGTGCCTTCTAAAAAGAGAAGGTATAACTTATAGTTTTACACATCGAAGTTTTCAGGAGTATTTTGCGGCAAATTGTATAGCTCGTGTTGCTAGTCGAAGGTTAGAAAAGCTTTTTGCGTCGTTTTCGGGAAGGTATACAGATTCCGTATTACAGATGGTCTACGATATTAATGTCGACCTCTTCAGAGGGGGCTACCTGGTGCCAATGCGGAAAAAATATTCTGCCTTCTTCGACCGGCGGCGCCGGTCGGCGCTTCTTAACGAATTTCTTCGACTCACAAATCTGGAAGTGGATCTCTATCCAAGGGTCCCAGTCGAGGAAGAAAAGAGGAAGCGCAAATCAAAAGTATTTAGCGATTATCACTGGAAAATGAATGGGGATATTTATGATTTCTATCAAAATATGAGAAGGATATCTCATCCAAATTACGATGACAGTTTTTTTCAAGAATTTAGGCGTCTTGATCAGGATTTTCTCGATTTTGTTACTTCATCTCTCGAGGTGAGAGAGATAAATGTTGTAAATGGCAAATTTGTTGACGGTCGAATGACGTTTTTAGGGGTGAATACTGAATACAATCATGAACTTCTGCAGGCTTTTAGCAAAACAGGTATGATGAAATATTTAGAGCTTGAGGTGATGCATTTCTTTGATTTTGTGAACGCTGAAGCAGCGCGCCACGAAAACGTGACCAAGTCGTTCAGTGAGCTGTTATTTCAGGGAGAAACCGGCAGTGATTTCCGACGGTAAAGACTCTCGCCGCCGAAAGTGAATTCGTGGAATACCGCGGCTCTAATCTCGCGAGGATAAATTTAACGAGGTATAATTTGGCGCGAGTGTGCCAATTTCCATCACAGCGTGTGTGGGAGTAGATGTATGGCGATCTACCGCCCGGTCTGGCTGTCTTCCCCTTCGTCTGCCCCTTGCCGACGCCGCCCCCGTCGCCGACGACCGGACGGGCGGTGTCGTTGGGTGCTCGGGCTGATCCCGGATCAAGTCCGAGGACGAGGATGACGAAGGAGAGGTAGCACCGCCATGAAAATCATCGTCGGGTTCTTCACCACCAAGCCCGGAAAGCGGGCGGAATATCTGGAGGCGGCGCGGGAGCATCTGGAGAAGAGCCGGCTCGATCCGGACTGTCTTTACATCGAGCTGGTGCCCATGCCTGACGATCCGGACAGGATATTGCTGGCCGAAGCCTTTACCAGCGAGGAGGCGCATCGGCGTCACGAGGATACCGACCATATGCGGGCGCTCTGGGCCGTCGGTCCGACGCTGCTTTCGCATGTGGTGATCGACAACGTGATCTCGCAGCAAGTGCAGCATATCGATGAAAGCTTCGGGTGAGGGGCGGAAGCGATTTCAGTGTCTCAGCTTTCGTCAGGGGCTGGAAATCGCAGGTGAGGGGATCAAGATCGACCACGAAGGGCTTACCCCTCACCAACAAAATCTACGACTTAGCTGCGCTAAGATCGTGATTTTGTAACCTCTCCCACCAGGGGAGAGGTATAGCGTCGCATATGCCTCACCGTCCCGGCCGGCCGGTCTTGCCTTTGGTGCGGCTCTTGCGCTTCTGCTCGCCGGGATCTTCGTAGGAGCCGGCGCCGACTTTTCCTCTGACGAGCGGTCCTCGGGTCTCCCCTCGGGTTAAACCCGAGGAGCGCTCGCCCGAGGATGACGAGCCGTCGTCACGCTCGGGCTGGCCTTCGAGCAGGGGCGAGAAGCGCTTGCCGGGTTCGGTTTGCGGTTTTTCGGGAGCCTTGCCTTCTTCCGATCCCTGTCGCGCCTCCGCCGCTCCACGCCTCTTGTCGACCGGTTTTTCCGTGCGGCCGACGGTCATTTCGTCCAGCGTGTTTTTCCGGAAGAGCGATGCTTTCGCTGGTTCGGCGATGTCGCGGCCCATGTCGTCGAGGGACGGTTTGGCGAAGAGGGAGGGGCTGCCGCCCATCTCCCCCTCAAGGGGGGAGATCGCCTCTCGGCGGCCTCTTGCTCCGCCTTTGCCACCTTCCTGACTGCGGGCCTCATCCCGGGCGATCGGATCGTCCATGACCGACAGTTCGGCGGCCTTGAGGCGTTTGATCTCGTCGCGCAGGCGCGCGGCCTTTTCGAAGTCGAGGTCGGCGGCGGCGTTGCGCATGTCCTTTTCGAGCGCGTTGAGATGCGCCTGCAGGTTGTTGCCCACGAGGTGGCCGCCATCGGCAAAGCCCTTGCCGGAGACGCCGGAAATGTCGGCGCGCACATGGTCGCGTTCGTAGACGGAATCGAGGATGTCGGAAATTCTCGCCTTCACCGATTCCGGCGTGATGCCGTGTTCCTGGTTATAGGCCATCTGCTTTTCGCGGCGGCGGGCGGTCTCGTCCATCGCCCGCTGCATCGAGCCGGTGACCTTGTCGGCATAGAGGATGACCTTGCCGTCGACGTTTCGCGCGGCGCGGCCGATGGTCTGGATGAGCGAGGTTTCGGAGCGGAGGAACCCTTCCTTGTCGGCGTCGAGAATGGCGACGAAGCCGCATTCGGGGATATCGAGGCCCTCGCGGAGCAGGTTGATACCAACCAGCACGTCGAAGGCGCCGAGGCGCAGATCCCGGATGATCTCGATGCGCTCCAGCGTGTCGATGTCGGAATGCATGTAGCGGACCCGAACGCCCTGTTCGTGCAGGTATTCGGTGAGGTCTTCCGCCATGCGCTTGGTGAGCACGGTGCAGAGCGTGCGATACCCCTTGGCGGCCGTCTCGCGGATCTCGCCGAGCACGTCGTCCACCTGGCTGCGGGCCGGGCGAACCTCGACGGGCGGATCGATGAGGCCGGTCGGGCGGATCACCTGTTCGGCGAAGACGCCGCCGGCCTGTTCCATCTCCCAGGCGCCGGGGGTGGCCGAGACGGCGACGGTCGGCGGGCGCATCGCGTCCCATTCCTCGAAGCGCAGCGGCCGGTTGTCCATGCAGGACGGCAGGCGGAAACCGTATTCGGCAAGCGTCGCCTTGCGGCGGAAGTCGCCGCGATACATGCCGCCGATCTGCGGAATGGTGACATGGCTTTCGTCGATGAAGATCAGCGCATTGTCCGGGATGTATTCGAACAGGGTCGGCGGCGGCTCGCCGGGGCGGCGGCCGGTGAGATAGCGCGAATAGTTCTCGATGCCGGCGCAGGAGCCGGTCGCCTCCATCATCTCGACATCGTAGCGGGTGCGCTGTTCCAGCCGCTGGGCCTCCAGCAGCCGGCCGGCGGCTTCGAGCTCGGCGAGCCGGTGCTTCAGCTCCTCCTTGATCGACTTGATCGCGGCGTTGAGGGTGGGGCGCGGGGTGACGTAGTGCGAATTGGCGTAGATCTTTACCGATTTCAGGTCGCCGGTCTTCTGGCCGGTCAGCGGGTCGAATTCGGTGATCGCGTCGATCTCGTCGCCGAACATCGAGATGCGCCAGGCCGCATCCTCCAGGTGGGCCGGGAAGATTTCGATCGTATCGCCGCGGACGCGGAACGAACCGCGCTGGAAATCCATGTCGCGGCGCTTGTATTGCTGGGCGACGAGGTCGGCCAGGAGCTGGCGCTGGTCGAGCCGGTCGCCGACCGACATCTGGAAGGTCATCGCCGTATAGGTCTCGACCGAGCCGATACCGTAGATGCAGGAGACCGAGGCGACGATGATGCAGTCGTCGCGCTCCAGGATGGCGCGGGTGGCCGCGTGGCGCATCCGGTCGATCTGCTCGTTGATCGACGATTCCTTCTCGATATAGGTGTCGGAGCGGGGGACGTAGGCCTCCGGCTGGTAATAGTCGTAATAGGAGACGAAATATTCCACCGCATTGTCGGGGAAGAAGTTCTTGAACTCCGAATAGAGCTGCGCCGCGAGCGTCTTGTTGGGCGCCAGGATGACGGCGGGGCGCTGGGTTTCCTCGATCACCTTGGCCATGGTGAAGGTCTTGCCCGAGCCGGTGACGCCGAGCAGCACCTGGGACCGCTCGCCCGACGATATGCCCTCGACGAGATCGCGGATGGCGGTCGGCTGGTCGCCGGCGGGCTGGTATTCCGACGCCATGCGGATCGGAATGCCGCCTTCGGACTTTTCCGGCCGGGCAGGGCGGTGCGGCGTCCACATCTTGCCGTCCTTGAACAGCGGATTGCCGCTCTCGATCAGCTTCGACAGCGCCTCAACCGTGGCGGTGACGGCGCCCGGAGCCAAGTTCCTGGCCTCCTCCAGCGACACGTCAAGGCCTGCGACCGGATTGAGGCCGGCTGCGGCGCGGGTCTTCGGATCGGAGGAGGCGCCGATCGACACGCCGCGGGCGGTCTTCGACGCGGTGGTGTTTTTGGCTGTTTTCGGCGCGTCTTTGGCGGCCTGCCGGATGGCTTCCTCGCGGGCCGCGATTTCGATCTTCTTGCGGTGCTTGCCGGCCTTTGAGGCGATCTCGCGCTGCGTTTCGACGGAGGAGGCCTCCGCCTCCGCCTCGAGCTGCTTCACCCAGTCGGAAACGCTGCCGGACAGCGGAGCGCCTTCGAAGGACGAGTGCGGGGCTTCCTCGAAACCTGCGTTGTTTTCACGGGGCGAGGCGGGCGACTTTTTCGGGGATCTGGCCATGCGGCGAATATGGAGAGGAATCGCGCCGAAGAAAAGGGGGCGCGGCCACAAAACGAGTACAAAAGGGAAACGGTGCGGCCTTCAGGCGACGGCGCGGTTGCCGAGCGTGCGTCGTCTTTCGATCCAGCCGGCGATCCGGTCGGCAGGCATCGGCCGGCCGAAGAAATAGCCCTGGGCGCAGGAGCAGCCGAGGCATTTCAGGGCATCCGCCTCCTCCTCGGTTTCGACGCCCTCGATCACCACGTCCATGGACAGCGCCCGGCCGAGCCCGATCATGGCACCGACGATCTCCTGGTTCTGGCGGCTCCGGTGAATGCCGGTGACGAAGCGGCGGTCGAGCTTCAGCCGGTCGACCTTGAGCTGCACCAGATAGGCGAGCGAGGAATGGCCGGCGCCGAAATCGTCGACCGCCAGCTTGTAGCCGGAGCGCTCGATCCGTTTCAGCTGCTCGCCGGCGACCAGGGTGTCGAGAATCGCCTCCTCGGTGATCTCGATCTCGAACAGGGTCGGGTCGATCCGGTGCGCCGTGGTGATGCGGTCCAGCACGTCTGCGACGCTGTAGAGGTCAAATTCGCGCGGCGAGACGTTGATCGCCACCGTGGCTTTCGGCAGGCCAAGCGCCGGCAGGCTGTTCAGCAGCCGGCAGGCCGCCCCGGCAACCGCGGCGGTGAGCTTGTCGCAGAGGTTGGTGGCCTGCGCCGCATGAACGATCTCCGGCGGCGCGATCGGCCCGAGATAGGGGTGGTGCCAGCGCACCAGCGCCTCGAAACCGGTAATCTCCTGGGATGCGAGGTTGACCTGCGGCTGGAACCAGGCGTGGATGTCGCCGCTCGCCAGCGCCTCGCGGAGTTCCTGTTCGATCTGGTGCTGGCGGTCGGCCTGCGAGCGGAAGGTGGGTTCGAATTCACGCCATTGGCGGCGTCCCCCGTCCTTTGCCCGATAGAGGGCCATGTCTGCGCAGATGAACAGATCCTCGGCTGTGTCTGCATGATCGGGAAAGACGGCGAGGCCGATCGAGGTGCCGACGACGGTCGCCTTTCCGTCGAGCATGACAGGCTGACGGCTCCGCTCCAAAATTCGTTCCGCCTGGCCGCGCGCCTGGGCGGCTGCGTCCGCTCCGCCGATGATCATGGCGAATTCGTCGCCGCCGAGCCGCGCGATGATGCTTTTGCCGTCGATCGTCGAACGTAGCCGGTCGCTCACTTCCACAAGCAGCGTATCGCCGGCGCTATGGCCGAGCGTATCGTTGATGGACTTGAAGCGGTCAAGATCGAGAATGAGGAGAGCAAGCTGGGTGCCGTCTTCGGCCGCCGAGGAGATTCCGTTGGAAAGGGCTGCGTTGAAGGCGGCGCGATTGGCAAGGCCGGTGAGGGGGTCGCAATTGGCAAGCACCTCCAGCCGGTAATTGGCGCGCAGGATGTCCGAATTGGCGGAGGAGAGGGAGTCGGCCAGGGCCGTCGCCTTGAGCTTGGCCCGTACGTTATCGACGAAGATGGCCTGGCTCATGCGGCTGCTGCGGATCAGAACCAACGTCAGCGCCACGACGTTGAGGGCAACCAGCCAGCCGCTCGCATCGCCGTGGGCTGCAAGCGACATTACGACGGCGGCGAGGGGAGGCAAAGCGAATGCCAGCGATACAGGACTATATCCCACGCCCATCATGACGGCACCGGTCGCCATGCCGCACATGATGAGATAGAGCCCGCTATCCCCGCCCACGGGATTGAAGTCGGGCACCGAAAGCGGAAGCATGGCCCAGGTGGTGCCGCTAGTCAGCGCCCCCACCGTCAGCACGTCGAGCGCCTGCTGGGGGTCGTGTTCGGCCGTCTGCCAACGTTTGAGGATCGCTCCCAGGAATGCGCGCAGGAAGAGCCCGCCGATGACGGAGGCGAACCACACGGTTGTGGAAAACACCAGACCATGGCCGAGTGTCGAGACGAACAGCGCGGAAGCGGAGATCACGGCATTGGTCGTGAGTGTCGAGCGCAGGCGCTCGAGGATCGTGAAAGCCTGGGCCCGCCGGACGTCCATGTCCAGAGACCGGTCAGCCCCGTCGTTTTTCAGATCCTCTTCCATAAGCTCCGTCGGATAATCGCAGGCAACATCGCAAGATCACCGATCACCTATAAGATTCCTTTAAAGGCGATCCGTAACCCCCAACCCGATAAAACTTATCAGTGTTCCCGCATTTAAAAAGGAATCTCCCGATGCCCGGCATATCGGTGCAATCCCGACCGACGAATTTGGACGTTCCTACGGAATTCGATAGCGGTACCGCCGGCCGGCAGATCGTGGCTGAATCGCGCGCCAGATGAGGTCATAGCAACATCGTCAGCGACGATTTCCCGTGTTGTCATAGCGCAGCGTGGCTGCCTCGACCTTGTCGCCATTGGCGGCTGCCCATGAACATAGTGCTTCAAACGGCTCCCGCAGTGAATGACCCAGTGGAGTAATTGCATACTCCACGCCGATCGGCTGCGTTGGCAGTACGGTTCTCGTCACAAGACCGTTCCGCTCAAGCCTCTTCAAAGCGTCGGCAAGAGCCTTGTGCGTGATCCCGTCGAGACGCCGTTTGATCTCGTTGAAGCGCGAGGGTTTGGGACAGATCACTGTCAGGATCAGGATCGTCCATTTGTCAGCGATCTTGTCGAGCACGGGGCGAACCTGCGCCATGTCGCACAAGGCGCGGTGAGAAAGTGCTTCCAGGTCGGTATACTCGTCCATATCTAGGCTACTTAAGGTGCGTAATTGATACCAGATATCTGACGTATATCATGGCGAGACCATCACTTGAAAGGATTTACGATGGCTCGAATGAGTAACAAGGTTGCCCTCGTCGTCGGGGGCGCGAAGGGTATCGGCTTGGCAATTGCAGAGCGGCTTTCGGCTGAAGGGGCAAAGGTCTTCATAACCAGTCGCAGAAGCGGCGATGCTGAGAAGGCGGCCAAGGGCATCGGCAATGACGCGGTTGGCATTGCCGCCGATGCCAGTGTGCCTGAAGATATGGTGAAGACCGTCGAACAGGTGCGCCAAGCCTGTGGGCGTATCGACGCGCTTGTCCTGAATGCAGGCCTCTCCGAGCCTGCCCAGATTGCCGACATAACGCCTGAACATTTCGACCGCCACTTCGACGTCAACGTCCGCGGAATGGTTTTCGGCTTGCAGGCGGCGCTACCCGTTATGACGGAAGGTGGGTCGGTCGTCCTCGTCGGCTCCATCGCCGGTAGCGCGGGCTACGCGTCATACGGAACCTATTGCGCTACCAAGGCAGCCGTGCGCTCCTATGCCCGAACCTGGACGGGGGAACTCGCACCCAGAGGTATACGCGTCAACGTCGTCGCACCCGGTCCAACCGATACGGAGATGATGGCTTCGGTTCAGGAAGACATGCGTGCGGCCATTGTCGCTCCCATCCCGATGGGGCGAATGGCGCGGCCTTCAGAAGTGGCTGCGGCCGCCTTGTTCCTGTTGAGCGATGACGCGAGTTACATCGCTGGTGCCGAACTCTGCGTCGACGGCGGCTTGCGGCAGGTCTAAGGTTTAGGTCGAAATGCTGTACCCGCTCGGAGCAGGTCGGGTACAGCAAACGCGCTCGATGACGGGCCGAAATTAAGTTGAAGCCGCTCAGCCCGGGCTCTACGCCGGATCGTCCTTCCCGATAGCGAACAGGTTATTTCTTCATCCCCCTGGCCCCGGCTCCCTGGCGAGGTGACCCCGTGGGATTGGATGGGGTCGCAGCTGCGTCCGGACCATAGATGATGGTGTAGGTGCCGTCCGCGGTCTTTTCGATCGAGATGACGGTCAGGCCGTCGATCGAAATGCTGCGGAGGACGTTGGGCAGCTCCCGTTCTGGCACGCCCGTGATCGTTATCATCTGATTCTCCTCCCAGGAATCGGTTGAGGGCGGCATTCGAGATAGCCAAGACTCAGCCCGGTGCTTTCAGCCCGTATTCGCGGACGAACTGGCGGCGCGCCGCGGCAAAACGCGCGTCGTTCAGGAAATCCGTCACCCTGGCTATGTTGTGTCGGGCGACCCAGTTCTTGAGCGTCCGGGGGGCGTCGTCAGGATTGCGGTCGATATAGCTGTTGATGAGGGCGCTCGCGTCATCTGCGGCATAGGGGTAGATGGCCTCGGTCCTGGTGGCCTCGGTGAGGGCCAGAACCTGCGAGGTCTGCTCGTCGATACCGATCAATCCCGCAGTAATCGTACCCGCCGAGGCGTAGTCATTGACATCCATCAGCGCAAGTTCGAGCGGATAGGCCGCAGTATCCAGCTGCAGCTTGTCGATGATCGACGAGCGCACCCGGTTCCGGTTGGCGCGCATCTGCTTCTGCAGGAACTGGATCGTCTTCTCCGAGAGGATGCTCTTGTCATAGGCGGCATGCGCGCCCTTGAGGCCGGTGTCCACGGCAGCCAGCGCGGTCTTGGTGGCCTTTGCTGCAGCGAGGGTTCCCGCACCACTCAGTGACAGGCTGGCAATGGTCGCGGCGAAGGGAACGCCCTGGCCTTCCTGCGTCAGTTCGGAAGAGAAGCGCGCATACTCCACATCGATCGAACCCATGGCGCTGAGGACGATCGAATTGCGAAGCGCCTTTTTGTCGAAATCACCAGCGGAATGATAGGCCGCCAGGCGCGACGGCGCGTAGCCGCCAGCGAAATAAGTTGCGGTGACCCTGTTGTGTTGCGCGAGGTTTGGGCCTCCGGCGATCGATGGAGTGCAGCCAGTAAGCGCAACCGTTGCTGCAGTCATCATCACAACGGCACGACAAGTTCTTCGTATCATTCAAGTTCCCCCGAGAAATACATAAGACCACAGGTATTGCCGATTGAAAACGCACCGCCTGCAACCAAAAGGGGAGTTGGGGGTTGTAGATGTTTGAAGGCGACATGCCGTCCGCAGCATTACAAATTCTCCATGTCGCGAAATGGCCGCAATTTATGAACCTTTCCACCACAATTGTCGGGGACCCTGATCATGGTCCAACGAGGAAATGATCGAATGAATCCTTCTATCCCGACCTTGGCCGCCATCCGCTTCGGTTATGGTCTTCGCCCGGGGGAAGAACTGCCCGCCGACGCCGATGCGCTGCTGGCACAGATCGAGGAAGGCGTGGCGGAAAAGCCGCGTTTCCCCCGCGAGGGGCTGACGGGGCGGATCGAGACCGCTACCCGGGTGCTTTCGGTCAGGGCGGCGGAGGCGAAGGCCGCCAAGGCCGGGAATCCGAATGCGGATCTGCGCAAGGAGACGCAGCGCCAGGCCCAACGCATCTATCGACAGGACGCCATGGGCCGCATTGCCCAGGCCATCCATTCCCCGCTCGGATTTTATGAAAGGCTTGCGACCTTCTGGGTGGATCATTTCTCCACGAGCGTCCTGAAGTCGCTGCCGATGCGCATGATCGTGCCGCTTTACGAGGCGCAGTCGATCCGTCCGAATATCGGCGGTTCCTTCTCAGGGCTACTCCAGGCCGCGATCCTGCATCCGGCAATGCTGATCTATCTCGACCAGAACCAGAGCGTCGGGCCGGATTCGGTCGCCGGCCGCAAGAACAGCCGCGGGCTCAACGAGAATCTGGGGCGCGAGCTGCTCGAACTCCACACGCTCGGCGCCGGCAGTGGCTATACCCAGGACGACGTTCGCGCTGCCGCGCTGATCCTCACCGGCCTTTCGGTCGACAATCGGGCTCTGGAAGTCGTCTATCGTCCGCGGCTGGCTGAAGCCGGCCCTGTTTCGCTTCTCGGCCGTTCCTACGAAGACGATGAAGGCGACGGTCAGGATCATATCCTGATGCTGGAAGACCTCGCTGCCAATCCGAAGACCGCCCTGCACGTCTCCCGCAAGCTTGCCCGCCACTTCATCGCCGACGATCCACCGGAAGAGGTGGTCTCGTCCATGGTGGACGCCTGGACGAAGAGCCAGGGCAACCTGACCGAAGTCTATCGCGCCATGCTGACCCATCCGCGCGCCTGGTCGGATCCCGGGCAGAAGATCAAGCAGCCCTTCGAGTTTCTCGTCTCCGGTTTCCGGGCGTTCGACCTGCCGGAAAAGAATTTTGCCGAACTTCTGCGCGATATGGAGGGCGAGGACGAGGGGCCGGTGGAAAAAGCCATGGAGATGGCGGGGGTGAGGGCGAAGGAGAACGCAAAGCGAAAAGCGGGGCGGGCAAACGCGCTGACGTTCGGCGCGCTGCAGCGCATGGGTCAGCCGGTCTGGCAGCCGCCGAGCCCGGCGGGCTTTGCCGACGAGGCCGGCGTGTGGCTGTCACCGAGCCAGCTGAGCGAGCGGATCACCTGGTCGCGGATGGTCGCCCGGATCCTCGGGCAGAAGATGGAGCCGTCCGAATTTCTCGCCGCCGCGCTGGGAGATGCCGTCCGCCCCGAAACCCAGAGGATCGTCTCGCAGGCGCCGAACAAGGTGCACGGCATCACCATGGTTCTCGCCTCACCCGAATTCAACAGGAGATGAAAATGACCTTGCAGCAGAATTTCCTGTTGTCGCGGCGCGGTTTTCTCGCAGGCGCCTGCTGCGCCGCCGCCGCGCCCATCCTGACCCCGGTTACCCTGGCCGCCACGCCGGGCGACAACCGGTTCGTGACGATCGTCCTGCGAGGTGCAATGGACGGGCTCGATCTCGTGCAGCCCTACGGCGATCCCGCTTTTGCGACACTGAGGCCGAAGCTCGGCCTGACACCCCAGACCGGCCTTCTCGATCTCGACGGTTTCTTCGGCCTCAACCCGGCCGCCTCCGCGCTGATGCCGCTCTGGCAGGCGGGGGAACTGTCTTTCGTTCACGCGGTCTCGACGCCCTATCGGGACCAGCGCAGCCATTTCGACGGGCAGGACATGCTGGAGACCGGCGGCAGCGACAAGGCGGAGCGGACCGGATGGCTGAACCGCGCGCTTTCTGCGATCCCCCGCTCCGACGCCCGCAAGGCGATCGACATCAACACTTCGATGGAGCTCATCCTGAGCGGTCCGAGCGACGTGGACTCCTGGTCGACCCAGAGCAATTTCGCACTTGCCGAAGACGAGATCGCCTTTCTCGATCGCCTCTATGAAGGGGACGAGGCCTTCGCCAGGGCGATGCAGGAGGCAAAGAAGACCGACATGTCGGCGGATGCCCTTTATGGCGACGCCAAGCGCGGGTCAGGGATTGCCGAAATGGCTCGACTTGCCGGCGGCATGCTTCGCGAGGACTACCGGATCGCCAGCTTCTCGATCAACGGCTGGGACACCCATGTCGGCCAGAAGGCGCAATTTAGAAAAGCCGCCGGCGATCTCTCGACCGCGATAACCACGCTGAAAGCCTCTTTGGGCGACGAGGCATGGGGAAAGACGGTCGTGCTGGCGATCACCGAATTCGGCCGCACGGTGCGCGAAAACGGCACCAACGGCACCGATCACGGCACCGGCGGGCTTGCGGTGCTGGCCGGCGGCGCCATCTCGGGCGGTAAGGTTCTTGGCCAATGGCCGGGCCTTGGCGACGATCATCTGCTCGACCGGCGCGACCTGATGCCGACCGGCGACGTGCGGGAGATAGCCGCCGCCATGCTCTACAGGCAGTTCGGCATCGATCCGGACAATCTGACCGGCAAGGTCTTTCCCGGCCTCGCCTTCGACCGGTCCTCGATCTATCTCAAAGGGTGATCTCCCTCAGGTGAGGAGATCGTAGACCCGGAAGATCCAGTAGAGCTGGTAGGCGAGCGCGAACGCCACGAAGGCCGCGTGGAAACGGCGGTTCGCGGTGGCGATCGCGATCGCACTCAACGCCACATAGAGCGCGGTGCGTGCCGGATATTCGAAGCCGAGCGACAGGAAATAGTCGCGGCCCTTGATCAGGGTGTCGACGATATCGGTGATCAGCAACCCGGCGAGGAAACCGAAGAACCATTTCCGCCGCGAAAGAAAATAGTCTTCGTAGCTGTCATAGTCCTGCATGGAGGTGGGGAAGAGTAGCGCACAGAGGAAGAAGAAGAGCGCACAGAAGCCGATCAGGAACAGATAGGCCGCGAAGCCGATCACGGGCAGGGCGTGCAGCCGGTGTTCCCACCACCAGAAATGGACCAGAAAGAGGAACATGAACGCCACCCATCCGAGATGGATGAGGTAGACGCGGGCGGCTTTCGGATGTTGCACGATGCCGGCGAGACCGTTCAGCAGCCGTGCCAGGCCAAGGCTGACCACCATGCCCATCACCACGCGGATATGCGTGAAGGTTTCGGCAGTGGTCGCGGCATCCATGGCTTATTCCTCCTCAGGAACCGGCGTCGGTTTGCCGTCTTCGTCGAGCGCCACCATGATGAAGGTGCCGGCCGTCACCTTTTCCAGGAATCGATAGCGCGCCCTGTGCGCCCATGCCTCGACATTCAGCGTAATCGATGTGCGGCCGACGCGGGTGATCTCGGTATAGACGTTGAGCGTGTCGCCGATCTTCACCGGCAGCTGGAACGCCATCTCCTTCACCGCCGCAGTCACGACCCTGCCGCGGGCGCGCTCGGCCGCGCGGATGCCGCTCGCCAAGTCCATCTGCGCCATGACCCAGCCGCCGAAGATATCCCCCGCCGCATTGGCGTCCGCAGGCATGGCGAGAGTGCGGAGCGTCAGCTCCCCGGTGGGCCTGGCATTGTCGGTCATGATTGTTGTTCCCTTTCTTGTCCGTTCTGATTCCTCCATGCAGAGATTAGGGCGGATGCGGCCGGAAGCCTATCCGGTTCAGCAGGCAATTATCGGCTCCTCAATTCGCGCCCTCGGCAAGGTTTCCCGTCCTTCACCCCCTAGTAACCAGTGGTCATTAGAATTTGACGAACTTCAAATGGAGGGGGACCTCATGCAACGTCTTACAATTTCCTGGCGGCTTTACTGTCTTGTGCTGTTGTCGCTTGTCATCCTCGGGGGGGCGATGACATTCAGCCTGTTCCAGAGCTATGCCTCGTCGGAGCGGGAGCGCAAGGCGGGCCTTGCGCAGATGAACGATGCCGCGCTCACGGTGCTGAAGAAATATCAGGGGCTGGAAGCCGCCGGCACGATGACACGCGAGCAGGCCCAGACCGAAGCCAAGGCCATCATCGCCGGCATGCGTTACGGCGAAGGGACCGGCTATTTCTGGATCAACGACATGACGCCGCGCATGGTGATGCATCCGATCAAGCCGGAAATGAACGGCAAGGATCTTACCGGCGACAAAGACCCGAACGGCAAGTTCCTGTTTGTCGAGTTCGCCAACACGGTGAAGGCCCAGGGCAAGGGTTTCGTGGACTACTATTGGCCGAAGCCGGGCTTTGAGCAGCCGCAGGAGAAATATTCGCACGTGGCCGGCTTCGCGCCCTGGGGCTGGATCATCGGTACCGGCGTTTATGTGGACGATCTGCACGCCATGTTCCGCCGTGACGCGATCAATTTCGGCGCGATCTTCGCCGTCGGCGCATTGGTCCTGATCGGCGGCGCAGCTTTCGTGGTCAGAAGCGTCACCAGGCCGATCGGCCAGGTCAAGCAGGTGCTGCAGTCGATCGCGGCCGGCGAGGTGGGCGTCTCCGTTCCCTGTACCGAACAGAAGAACGAAATCGGCGACATCGCTCGCGCCGTCGTGGTTCTCAGAAACTCGGTCGAGGAGCGCAGCCAGCTGCAGGCTCGCGAAGCAGACCAGAGCCGTGCGCTTGCCGAGGAGCGGTCCGGCAGGGAGCGTGTGCTTTCGGCTTCGGCCGAGCGTCAGGCGCGTGCCATGGGCGAACTCGGCCGTGCCCTGGAAAGCCTAGCCGGCGGCGATCTTTCCGTATCGCTCGGCGATATCGGCGAAGACTACGCAAAGCTTCGCGACGACTTCAACGCCGCCGTGGGCTCGCTGCACCGTGCGATCGGCGCGATCACCGAGACGAGCCTCGTGGTGCGCGACAGTGCGGCCGATATCTCGAGCGCCACCGGCAATCTCTCCAAGCGCACCGAACAGCAGGCAGCGGCCCTTGAGGAAACCGCCGCCGCGCTCGACGAGATCACCGCAACGGTGCGTACCGCATCGGAACGTGCGCACGAGGCGCGCGAGATGGTGAGCGAGACGAAGGAAAGCGCCGGCCGTTCGGGCCAGATCGTCCGCAACGCGATCGACGCCATGGGCCGTATCGAGGAATCCTCGAACCGTATCAACCAGATCATCTCTGTCATCGACGAGATTGCCTTCCAGACCAACCTGCTGGCGCTGAACGCCGGCGTTGAGGCGGCGCGTGCGGGGGAAGCGGGCAGGGGCTTTGCAGTCGTTGCCCAGGAAGTGCGCGAGCTTGCGCAACGCTCCGCAAATGCGGCGAAGGAGATCAAGACGCTGATCAGCAATTCGGCACGCGAGGTCGAAGGCGGTGTTTCGCTGGTGCGCTCGACCGGCGACGCGCTGGTCGAGATCGCCACGCTTGTCGAGCGCGTCAACGCGCATGTCGACACGATCGCCACCGCCGCCCGCGAACAGGCGACCGGGCTGCAGGAGATCAATTCCTCCGTCAACCATATGGACCAGATGACCCAGCAGAATGCGGCCATGGTGGAAGAGACCACGGCGGCGAGCCAGACGCTTGCGGACCAGAGCCTTCACCTGCAGGATCTGCTCGCGGCCTTCACGCTGGACAACAATGCCGGTCGGGGCGCTGCCTACGGCTCGACCACCCGTTATCGCGCTGCCTGACAGCCGCGCCATCATCAACCGAGCCGCCGGATGAAAGTCCGGCGGCTTTTTGACGCCGATCAAACGGTGAGCGCCGCCTGCCGACAGGAAGGTCATCATTCAGACGGTGGCCGAGAACCGCTCCGACCGTTAAAAGCCTTGAAAAGGCCTTGATCTCTCAAGCCTTCGTTTACCGACACTGCCTAAACTCGTCATGTGTGTCATTTCGGCACCGGAAGAGTGGCAACTGGTATGGCGTATGCTTCCCTTTCCCGGCGGGTCGTAACCTCGCTGATGATGTCGTCGATGCTGGTCGCCTGTTCCTCCGGGGATCTAGTGCCGCCGGCATCGATCGACAGCGCTACCAGCGTCGGCGCGATCCAGCCGACGCGATCCCTTCCGCCCGAGCCGATGTCGCAGCAGGCCTACCAGATGAGCCGGGCGCCGGTTTCGCAGGTCAGTTCCGTCGATTACGGATATTCGTCGCGCGGTGCATCCGGGCCGGGGGATGCTTATACCGGCGACAGCGGCAATTATCTGCGGGTGCCTGACCAGGTGCAGTCGGCGCCTCTCAATCCGGCATGGTCAGGCTCTCATAGCGGCTCTCCGCCGCGGCAGGGCCGTTTGCCGATGATCGACAGCGATGAGGCATTGCAGCAGGCATCCGCCGCGCAAAACACCTATCCGTCCGGCGGGTCGAACGTCATTCCGGAAGAAGGCGTCAACATGGACGCCGAACTGGGTTTTGGACCGGACGAAAGCGATATCACCGGCCTTGCCGAAGAACAGGATACCGACATCGCCGAAGGCGTCGGCGATCAGCCCGTGGTCGACGGGATCGGCACTGACGAGCCGGTGGCGTTGCAGCCGCGCCGCCAGCCGATCTCCCAGCCGATGTCGGATGATCGTGTCGTCGTTCCGCCGAAGCGCCAGGGGGCCGGACTGCAGAGAGATGGCGCAAACGGCGGCATGGTCTGGGGCGACGGATCCCGCATCGTTCCGCCAAGCCGCGCGCCCGCCGCCGATACCCAGGAAGTGGCGATGCTGCGCCCCAACAACCCGATGAACGACAGCGGGCCGATGAGCCAGCGCGATCAGCCGTGGCTCAGAGGCGCCATGCCGCAGTCGGAAGTCAGCTGCCGGACGGAGCTGCGCCGCCTTGGCGTGGAATTCAACGACCTGCCGCGCATTTCCAACGGCCCGAGCTGCGGCATCAACTACCCTGTCAAGCTTGCCGGACTGTCCGGCAATATCGACGTAAAACCCGCCGTTACCCTGAACTGCCAGACGACGCTTGCCTTTGCGAAATGGGTGAAGAACGAGCTCGCCGTTTCGGCTCGCACTCGTTACCTGACGGGTGTGCGCAAAATCGTGCCCATGGGAGGTTATTCCTGCCGTCGTATGAACAACAGCCGCCAGCGCTACAACCCGATGTCGGAACATGCGCGCGGCAATGCCATCGACATTGGCCAGATCGTGCTGAAGAACGGCCACGAAATCGATGTGCGGAAGAAGGGGCTTTTCTCCTTCCGCGAAGGCGGGTTGCTGAAATCGGTACGTAGCGACAGCTGCAAATATTTCAGCACGGTTCTCGGTCCCGGCAGCAATGCCGAACACTGGAACCATTTCCACTTCGATCTCCGCTCGCGCAAGAGCGGCCGGCGCTTCTGCAGCTGATACTGCCATGGCAGACGCCGAGATGCTCCGCCGCCTTGCCCTTTCTCTCGATGGAACCGTCGAGGCGCCACATTTCGACAGGGCGGCCTTCAAGGTGGCACGCATCTACGTGACGCTCGCCGGAGACGGCCTGACGGCGAATTTCAAGTTCAAACCTGACGAACAAAGCCTGAAATGCACGGTCCTGCCAACCGCCTTTTCTCCCGTCGGCAACGCCTGGGGGCGGCAGGGCTGGACGACGGCCATTCTTTCCGAACTGAACGAGGCCGATCTTCTCAATGCGCTGGAGACGGCCTGGAAACATGCGCTGCCGGTAAAGCGCAGGTCTTAGGGCCGCCAATCGGGATAGGCTTTCGCCTTCGGAAGGACGGGGGCTCGCGCTGGTCCGCCGAGACGCGAGTCCCCACCATACGCAAGACCAGCCGGCTTCATCGAAAAGAGATCGGAATCTCGCCCGAGTCGGAACCAGTCTCTTCCTGCCGCGACAGGAGGTCATCAGGGGGATTGCAAGTCAACTCAATCAAATGGTTTAGGGTCGCGGCATCCATGAGGCGAAGTTCTCCGTGCGAGAGTGGACGCGGAGATTATCTCGGCCATTCGTGTCGGAACCCCGTTTGGCCGGTCGTCTTCAAGGGAGACAGGCTAGGGAGAGCACAAATGACGATTACCATTACCGCCTTTGAGCGGTCGCCCGATCGAGGCAAGGGGCTGGCGCGTGACATGCGCGTCCGCTGGGCGCTGGAAGAAGTGGGCCAGCCCTACGACGTTCGTCTTCTTTCGTTCAAGGCGATGAAGGAGCCGGCGCATCTCGCGCTTCATCCTTTCGGACAGATACCGACCTATGAGGAAGGTGATCTCGCCCTGTTCGAGTCGGGGGCGATCGTCTTCCATATCGCCGAGCGCCATGCGGGCCTGCTGCCGGACGATGCCAATGCGCGGGCGCGCGCCATCACATGGATGTTTGCAGCGCTCAACACTGTAGAGCCGCCGATCTTCGAACGCGCTCTCGCGACAATCCTCGAGCGCGACCAGCCTTGGTACGAGCAGCGCCTGCGCGTCCTCGGGGAAAGCATCCGCGACCGGCTCGACGGACTTTCCGGCCGCCTTGGCGATGCCGAGTGGCTCGATGGCGCCTTCAGCGCCGGCGACCTGCTGATGGTATCAGTGCTGCTCAGGCTGAAGGGATCGGATATACTGCAGGAATATCCAAACCTCTCCGCCTATGTGGCGCGCGGTGAAGCGCGGCCCGCCTACAGGCGTGCTTTCGACGCTCAGCTGGCGGTTTTCACCGGCGCATCCTCCGGCTGACGAGGATCCGTTCCAGGCAAAAAAAGAAGCAACGGTGTTAGGTGTCAATCGCGTTAGCGTGGTGTTCCCGCATTCTTGCGTTGAGGATGATGATCATCTTTCGCATGACGGCGACGAGCGCGACTTTGCCGGGTTTTCCTTTCGATTTCAGCTTTTCGAAGAAAGCTCTGATGCCGGGATCGAAGCGGATTGCCGGCAGGGCTGCGATGTAGA
>NZ_SOEM01000018.1:0-100068 GCF_004368875.1 Neorhizobium sp. R1-B | reverse complement strand
TCGCCCTTCCGCAGTTGCGCTTCACTTCGCTCGCCATGACCAGCTTACGGTGGGACTTCCACCCACAAGAATGCGCCCATGCTGGGCGCACAACAAAAAATGCCCGGCTGATCAAGCCGGGCATTTTCGAATGGAGTTCGTCTGCACCGATCAGTTGGTGGCGGGCGGAGCGGCCGGAGCGGCATTCGGATCCGGAAGCGGCGCCGGGCTGTCGGACTGTTCACGCAGATAGGCGAGCAAGTTGGCGCGCTCGGTGTCGTTCTTGATGCCGGCAAAGCCCATAGCCGTACCCTTCACGTAAGCCTTGGGAGCCGCAAGGAAGTGATTGAGGTGCTCGAAAGTCCACTTCTCGGCGCCACCCTTGGAGAAATCCTTCATGGCGGCGGAATAGGCGAAGCCTTCATGCGAAGCGATCGGGCGATCGACAACGCCCCAAAGGCCAGGCCCGACCTTGTTCGCCCCGCCCTTTTCAACCGCATGACAGCTCTGACACTTCTTGAAGACAGCGGCACCGGCTGCGGCATCGGCCTTGGCAAGAAGCTGACCAACCGGAACGGCAGCCGGGGCCGCTTCGCCGCCACCTTCGCCAGCGGCAGGTTCTTCAGCCGCGACAATAGCAAAGCCTTCCTTCTCAGGTTCCGGCGCGTGGAATATCCCTTCCGAGGCAATCGACACCGACATCATGACGAAGACCGTTGCAAGCAGGGCGCCTGCCGCCATGTTTACGTAGGGATTCATCCGCAACCGCTCCTTTGCAACCGCCTGTCACAAGGCGGGCCATCTTGAAATTGCGCGGAACCTATGTCTTTTGCATCATTGTTGCAACACGATAATCGTCCCGCGCTTGAGACTTTTTGACACTGTTTCACCCGGAATAGAAGGGTATCCCCTATGAAGAACTCGGCTTTTGACAGGACGCTGGTGCTGATCCCGGCGCGCATGGCGTCCACGCGGCTGCCGGGCAAACCTCTGGCTGATATTGCGGGCCTGCCGATGATCGTGCAGGTTGCGAAACGCGCTCAGGAAGCCGAAGCGGGGCGAATCATAGTCGCCGTGGACGACCAGGCGGTTTACGACACGGTGGCCGCCGCCGGTTTCGAAGTCGTCATGACCCGCCAGGACCATCAATCCGGCTCGGACCGAATTTTCGAAGCGGTGCAGAAGGCCGACCCGAATGCCGAGATGGATTTCATCATCAATGTTCAGGGCGATCTGCCGACGATAGAACCCGATGCCGTGCGCGCTTCGCTCCGTCCGCTCGAAAATCCCTCGACCGATATTGCAACGCTCACCGTGGAAATCACCGAGGAGCATGAAAAGACCAATCCCAGCGTCGTAAAAGTCGTTGGGTCGCCGTTGTCGGAAACCCGACTGAGGGCGCTCTACTTTACCCGCGCCACGGCGCCTTATGGCAATGGGCCGCTTTACCATCACATCGGGCTCTACGCCTATCGCCGTACGGCACTCGCGAAGTTTGTATCTCTCGGTCCTTCGGTGCTCGAAAAGCGTGAATCGCTCGAGCAATTGCGTGCACTTGAAGCCGGCATGCGGATCGACGTAGAGATCGTTGACTCGGTCCCTCTCGGTGTCGATACTCCGGCCGACCTTGAAAAGGCGCGGGCGATCCTCTCGGCACGCGCTTCCTCCTGACGGATAATCCGATGAACGCAGTCACCAATCGCATCGCCTTTCAGGGCGACAACGGCGCCAATTCGGACATGGCCTGCCGGGATATGTTTCCGTCGATGGAGCCGCTTCCCTGCCCGACCTTCGAGGACGCCTTCCAGGCGCTCGAAAACGGGGAGGCTGATCTTGCGATGATCCCGATCGAGAATACGATCGCGGGACGCGTCGCCGACATCCATTATCTGCTGCCGGAATCCCGGCTTCATATCGTCGGCGAATATTTCATGCCGATCCGCTTCCAGCTGATGGTGCTGCCCGGCGTGAAGCGGGAGGAAATCCGCACCGTCCACAGCCATATTCACGCGCTCGGCCAATGCCGCAAGATCATCCGGGCGAACGGCTGGAAGGCGGTGGTTGCGGGCGACACCGCCGGTGCCGCGAAACTGGTTTCCGAAAAGGGCGACCGCACCATGGCGGCGCTTGCCCCCCGGCTTGCAGCCGACCTTTACGGCCTTGAGATCATAGCGGAAAATGTCGAGGACACGGAAAACAACGTAACCCGCTTTGTCGTGCTTTCCCGGGACGAAAAGTGGGTGCAGCGCAACGACCCTTCCGAAATCATCGTCACCACCTTCGTGTTCAATGTCCGCAACATTCCCGCCTCGCTCTACAAGGCGATGGGCGGCTTTGCGACGAACGGCATCAACATGACCAAGCTCGAAAGCTACCAGCTCGGCGGCAAGTTCGTGGCGACCCAGTTCTACGCGGATATCGAAGGCCATCCAGACGACCCGCCGGTGCGCCGGGCTCTGGAAGAACTGCGCTTCTTCTCGGAAAAGGTACGCATTCTCGGAACTTACAAGGGGCACCCCATGCGGGGAACCTTGAATAGGGAATAACGCAGGCAGCAGAAGACGGGGCAGCAGGTCGGCCCGCTGCCCCGACCGGTTTCGTTACTGTCCGCCCATGGAATAGACACGCAGGCGGTGACCGTCCGGATCCGTCACGACAAAGGTGTAGCCGAAGTCCATCTGCACCGGCGCCTGAAGGACACGCAGACCACGGCCTGCCCAATCCGCATATATCCGTTCGACATCGGCTTCGTCCTCTCGCTTGAAGCACAGTTCTGCGGCGCCACCGCCCGAAGTCACGGTCGGCTGGGCCGTGTGGCGGGACCAGAGGCCGACCCGCAAGCCCGTGGGGATGATAAAGAGAGCAAAGGTCGCCGAACGCTCCACGGGTTCGACGCCGAACAGTGATTGATAGAAATCCGCACTTTTCAGCGGGTTGTCGACGAAGAGAATGATGAAATCGGGATGGGTCACTTCAGTGCTCCTTGGTTGGGACTGACAGGACACGTATCCCACCCTACTGTCAGATAATGGCAGTAGCGATCATTGAGGGTTTGGAATTCCCTGCGCCAGCCGCCACTCCTTCAGCAGCACCTGCCTGCGGCGCGGGTAACGCTTTTCCGTGGAACTGGCCGACGCAATGCGATCGGTGCGGAAGTGGCGAAAACCCTGCCTCAGCTCGCACCACGCGATCATCACCCGGACATTCTCGAAAAAGCCGAGAGCGAAGGGCCAGACCGCGCGATGAGTGAGCACGCCCTTCTCGTCTTCATAGGCGAGTTCAAGGATATGTTCGGCCCGGATCGCCCTGCGGAGGAGGGTCAGATCGGCTTGGTCCTCCCGCCGGCGCGGCGCGCCGACGAGAAGCGGCGAGGTGTCGAGTTCTTCCTTCAGCTCCGGCGGCAGGACCGCAGCGATCTTCGCAAGCGCATCGACGGCGCCGGCCGCAAGCCGTGTATCGGCCGTGTTGGCGACCCAGCGTGAGCCGAGCACCAGCGCCTCGACCTCCTCTTCGGTGAACATCATCGGCGGCAGCATAAAACCCGGCCGCAGCACATAACCGACGCCCGCCTCACCTTCGATGAAGGCACCCTGTGCCTGGAGGCTGGCGATATCCCGGTAAAGGGTGCGAAGGCTGACGCCGGTTTCGGCGGCGAGCTTGGCACCGCTGACAGGTTGCCGGTAGCGCCGGAGCGTCTGGAGAAGGGCCAGCAGGCGCTCCGAGCGAGCGACAGTCATGAGATTTGAATCCTCCAGCCCCCGCTTAAGCTCAGGGCGTTCCTCGCTGCAATCGATTCGCCCGACCGATTGCTCAGGCTGCGCCTGACCGCTCGTCACCCCACTCGATCCAGTCACGCAGCAGCCGATGAGCTATCGCGCCTTCGACCGGCGCGAAGTACGGACTGCCGGGACCGGCTTCCAGCATGACAGCCGCTTCCGCCCGCCCAAACCATCGGACGTCCTGCATTTCCTGGGTATCGATCTTGATCTCAACCGATCTGGCTTCGGCATAACATCCGATCATCAGCGAATGAGGCATAGGCCAGGGCTGCGACGCATGATAGCGGACACGGCCGATCTCGATTCCCGCCTCTTCAAAGGTCTCGCGGCGCACGGCATTCTCGATCGTCTCACCAGGTTCAACGAAGCCTGCCAGGCAGGAATACATGCCTTCCTGAAAATGGTGGCTGCGGCCCAGCAGGCAACGATCCCGCTCCACATCGATGGTCAGCATGATGACAACCGGATCGGTCCGCGGAAACATCATGTGTTCGCATTTCGTGCAGACGCGCTTGTAGCCGCCGATCTTCATCTCTGTTGGCGAGCCGCACTTGCCGCAGAAAAGATTGGCGGCATTCCAATTGAGAAGCGCGACGGCCTGCGCGACTTCCCCCAGCAGCTCACCTTGAATAAGGGAATCGCGGAAAAGCGCCCGCGCCTCCGTCGGTTTGTAATGACTTGCCAGCTCTTCCGCTGGAATGAGGACCGGCACCGCAATCCGGGGCTCCCCGTTTTCCTTGTAGCCGAGCAGGACCGCGGCATCGAAATCGGGCTTCAGTTCCGCAAGCTCGTAGGCCGAAAACAGCGGATCGAGGATCTGGCCGTCATGCTTGAGGATCAGCCGGCTGCCGCTGAAGGCGAGAATATGCGTACCTTCTACGGCCAGCGCCTTTTCAACGCAGTCATCCGCACGATATTCCGCCTGCCTGTCGAGCTTGTTGCCGGAAAAGGCCGTGAGCTCGCTTGGCTCCGGGTGGGGTGCATCGGTATCGAAAAGGGTAGCGGTCATGAAAGGGCTTCAACCAGTTTCTTGATGAGGTTCTGCTTCTGTGGTTGTTCGTAGGGCGTCGCCTGGCCAAAACCCCAGATGGGGCCTGGCCAATTTGGATCGCCTTTGAAGCGGGCGATGACGTGGACATGCAGCTGGCGCACGATGTTGCCGAGGGCGCCGACATTGATCTTGGTTGCCCCTGTGGCCTGCTTGAAAGCCGCCGCCACGCGATTGATCTCGGCGGAAAGGAGAGCCTGATCGGAGGGGGAGAGGTCGAAGATCTCGCTCATTCCGTTTCTCTCAGGCACCATGACCAGCCAGGGCCAGCGGCTGTCGTTCTGGAGACGCAACTGGCAGAGGTCCAGCTTTTTCACAAGCTCGGAATCCCTCTCGATTCGTCCGTCCAGTTCGAATGCGCTCAAGCTTTCCTCCCGTCGTGTTTTCTGTTCGATAGCAGTTTTTTACAGGTCTGGCTTGCATTTGGAAGCGTTATTGACGATATGTGCGGCGGGAGGTTGGTGGTGGACGAGCCACTCGCCAACCGGGTCAGGTCCGGAAGGAAGCAGCCCTAACGAGCCCGGCACGGGTCGCCGTGCCAGCCTCCCACCCTTGCTTTCAACAGCATCTTGGTCAAAATCCGGTCCGGTCAAGTGGCCGGCCGCGGCCCGCCAGGATTGTGAGGACTCAATTGAGCGATACCGGGCCGACATCGAACAGCACTACAACTGGTAGCGGCTACCGGGTGCTTGCCCGCAAATACCGTCCGAAGGATTTCTCCGACCTGATGGTCGGGCAAGAGCCGATGGTGAGAACCCTCACCAATGCCTTCGAGACCGGCCGCATCGCCCAGGCCTATATGCTGACCGGTGTTCGCGGGGTGGGCAAGACGACCACCGCACGCATTCTTGCCCGTGCGCTGAACTACAAGACGCCCGAGATCGACAAACCGACGATAGATCTCCGCATCCCCGGCGATCACTGCCAGGCGATCATGGAAGGCCGGCATGTCGACGTCATCGAGATGGACGCGGCTTCCCATACCGGCATCGACGACATCCGCGAGATCATCGAGCAGGTGCGCTACCGTCCCGTCTCGGCGCGCTACAAAGTCTATATCATCGACGAAGTGCACATGCTTTCGACGCAGGCCTTCAACGGCCTCCTGAAGACGCTCGAAGAGCCGCCGGAGCATGTGAAATTCATCTTCGCAACGACGGAAATCAGAAAAGTCCCGATCACCGTCCTTTCCCGCTGCCAGCGGTTCGACCTGCGCCGCATCAGCGCGGCCGATCTCGTCGGGCTGTTCATCACAATCCTGGAAAAGGAAGGCTTTCCGGCGGAGCAGGAAGCCTTGTCGATGATCGCGCGAGCCGCCGAAGGTTCGGCGCGCGACGGCCTGTCGCTGCTCGACCAGGCAATCGCCCATGGCGGCGGCAGTGTCCTCGCCGATACCGTGCGGGGCATGCTCGGGCTCGCCGACCGGGCCCGGATCGTCGATCTGTTCGAACATATCGTGCGGGGTGATGTCACGGCTGCGCTTTCGGAATTCGGTGCGCAATACGAGGCCGGCGCCAATCCGGTGGTGGTGCTGACCGATCTTGCCGACTTCACCCATCTCGTCACCCGTTTCAAATACATTCCCGATGCGGCCGACGATCCGTCGCTGAGCGAAGTGGAACGCCTGCGCGGCCGGGAATTCGCCGAGAGCGTTGCCGTAAGCACGCTGTCGCGCATCTGGCAGATGCTGCTCAAAGGCATTCCGGAGGCAGAGAATTCTTCGCGGCCATCAGGTGCCGCCGAAATGGTCCTGATCCGTCTGACCCATGCGGCTCATCTGCCCTCACCGGAAGATGCCGCGCGAAGGCTCTCAGATCTGTCCGGCGGCGACGGCCAGCGCTCCGCACCCTCACCGAACGGCGGGGGACGGGCGGCCTCGCCGTCCCAGCCTCCGGTCAATGCACGCGGCACCGAGATGTCGACGCCCCGCGTCCCTGCTGGAGGACCGACAGCAATGCTGCGTGCCGTTCCTTCACCGGAAACCGCACAGGAACCACTGGAGCGCCCCGCACTCCAAGCGGCGGCCGAACCCCAGCCGGAGCCCAAGGTTCACGTGCGATCGCTGGAAGACATCGGCGACCTCTGCGCCAAAAATCGCGAACCCGTATTGCGCGCGCGCATCCGGCAGTCCGTCCATCTGGTCAAGCTCGAGCCGGGGCGGCTCGAAATCAACCTTGAGCCCGATGCGCCCAAATCCATCGTCAACGACCTTACGTCGAAGCTTCGGGAATGGACCGGGACCACCTGGTGGGTGACGCTTTCCAACGAGCGCGGCGCCCCGACGCTGGCTCAGGCGGAAGAGCAGGCCAAGGAGCAGCGCAAGACCGATGCCCGAGCCGATCCGGACGTGGCGGCCATTCTTGCGCAATTCCCGGGAGCCAGGATCATCGACGTCCGTATCCGGGCGGAGGAAGAAGAAGACGAGGCGGCAGAAATTGCTGCACCGGCAGCCGCGGAATCCGAAGAGGGCGACATCCTGCCCGGCGACGACATCGAATTGTAAAAGAAGAGGATTTTCGACATGCGCGACATCATGGGCATGATGGGCAAAGTCAAGGAAATGCAGGCCAAGATGGAACAGATGCAGGCGGATATCGCCGCTCTGGACGTCGAAGGCACATCCGGCGGCGGCCTGGTGACCGTCCGGTTGAACGGCAAGGGCGAAATGCTCGGCTTGAAGATCGATCCATCGCTCCTCAAGGAAGAAGAGGTCGAGATCCTGGAAGACCTGATCGTCGCTGCCCACAAGACCGCAAAGGAGCGCGCCGAGGCGATCGCTGCCGAAAAAACGAAGGAACTGACTGCCGGCCTACCGATCCCGCCCGGCTTCAAGATGCCGTTCTGATCCGTCTATAAGGGAATTGGGAGGTTCCGATGACGCTTACATCGCTTCTGGTTTTTGCAGCAGCGCTTTTCGTTGCCGCTGGTTCGCCCGGGCCGAGCATCGCTGCGCTTGTCGCCCGCGTACTTTCCAAAGGCTACCGCGACGTGCCGCCTTTCCTGACCGCCATGTGGATCGGTGAAGCGGTATGGCTTTCCTTTGCAGTCGCAGGCCTCGCCGCCATTGCCGAGAGTTTTCACCTCGTCTTCGTCGCGATCAAGTGGCTCGGGGTCATCTACCTGCTCTATCTCGCCTGGAAGATGTGGGTCGCAGAGCCTGCCGGTTCCGACAAGGAACTGCCGGAAAGCCGATCGGCGCTGAAGATGTTTCTGACCGGGCTGACGCTCACGCTCGGCAATCCGAAGATCATGATGTTCTATGTGGCGCTGCTGCCCTCGATCATAGACCTTGGAGGCGTGACGCTTGCCGGCTGGCTGGAGCTGATTGCCGCGATGTTTGTCGTGCTGGTCGTTGTCGATCTTGCATGGGTTCTGCTTGCCGCCAAGGCCCGGCAATTCCTGAAAAGCCCGCGCGCCGTGAAGATCGCCAACCGCCTTTCGGCCGGGACGATGGCGGGTGCGGCCGCAGCAATCGCCACGCGCTAAGCCTCGAATGCCGGCCTCCATCGGTGGCCTATGGGAGCTGAGAGGAAACGAACTCGTTCCGCGTCCGAGAGGCTTCTGCCGACGGCCGCCAGCATTTCCGGGATGGTGACGCGCTCGCCGGCATAATGTTCGTGGCGGACGGGATCGCCCCGCGAAATCATGCCGGGTACGATCACACGGCAATAGATGCCTGGGCGACCGGCTCTGGTATAGGCCTTCACGAATGTCGGGTCGCCCATCTTCACCGCAAGCGTGTTACAGGGCGAGCGGGCGCAACTTGCTTCAAGCACGACCTCGCCCACATGGAAGCGGTCGCCGGCGGCAACGTCCCGGTTATCGAGGCCGTCGATGATCAGGTTCTCGCCAAACGTGCCGGGCAGAAGATCGCGGCCGAGCTCCTGAGCCCACCAATCCCGAGTCAACGAACCTTCAAGCAGCACCGCCTGATCCTCGCCGCCATGATGTTTCGTGTTGCAAACAGCGTCGCCGACCAGGCCGAGCCTGTCGATCATGACGGCAGAGTTGACGGCGGCCTTGTAGATGCCGGTCTTAAAGCTCTTACCCGGCAGCTTCTCGGGGTGGCCGAGACAGATGGCGAGAAGTTTCATGCAGGCATCCCTTCCGCGATTCCGTTTCGGAAGCATATGGGCTAAAGGGAAAATATGGCAAAGCGAGTCACTGGTCCCGAAATCGAAAAACTCATCCAGCTTCTGGCAAAGGTTCCGGGGCTGGGGCCGCGCTCGGCACGACGGGCGGCGCTGCACCTCATCAAGAAGAAAGAGCAAATCCTCGGGCCGCTTTCCCACGCCATGGGTGAAGCATATGACAAGGTGAAGATCTGCTCGCGCTGCGGCAATGTGGACACGGTCGACCCCTGCACCGTCTGCACCGATGTCAGCCGCGACCAATCCCTGCTGATCGTCGTGGAGGATGTTTCCGACCTCTGGGCGCTGGAGCGGGCGGGCGCAATGAATGCCGCCTATCACGTGCTCGGCGGCACGCTCTCGCCGCTCGACGGCATCGGGCCTGACGACCTCAATATCCGCGGGCTGATCGACCGGGTGAACGAGGGTACGATTCGCGAAATCATCATCGCGGTCAACGCGACGGTCGAAGGCCAGACGACGGCGCATTATATCACCGACCAGCTTTCCGGCATCGAGGTGAAGATCACCCGGCTTGCTCATGGCGTGCCGGTCGGTGGCGAACTCGACTATCTCGACGAGGGAACGCTGACGGCGGCCTTGAGGGCGAGGACGGTGATATAGCCTTGAAGAGGATGATGATGAGCAAGCGTACCGTCGAGCGAGCGATCGCATTGGTTTTCGCCATGATCGTGGCCCTCCTCTCCGTCCCCGCACTCGCCCAGAACCGCCCCGATGTTGAAAAACAGTTCCAGGGATGGATTGTCGGCGATCTGGGACCGGCAGCCAAAAAAGCCGGTATCTCCGAAAAGACGCTGAGGGCAGCGTTTCAGGGCGTCACGCTGAACTGGGATCTGCCTGACCTCGTGCCTCCCGGTACAACTCCGCCGAAGCACCAGGACCAAACTCAGGCGGAGTTCTCCTCGCCCGGCGCCTATTTCTCGGAGAAACGATTGCAGGGACTGGCCGCCACAGGCCGAGGCCTCGCCTCCACTCATGCGGCGGTACTGAAGAAGATCGAAGCGACCTATGGCGTTCCCGGAGAGATCGTCGTCGCCATCTGGGGCCGCGAATCCGGCTTCGGAAGGGCGAAACTGCCCTATTCCGCCGTTCAGGTTCTTGCAACCAAAGCCTTCATGTCGACCCGCAAGGAGATGTTCCGCGACGAACTGATCGCCGCGCTGAAGATGATCGAACGGGGCGATGTCGATGCCGCGACCATGAAGGGCTCGTGGGCCGGCGCACTCGGCCAGCCGCAGTTCATGCCTTCCAGCTATTTGAAATACGCCGTCGATTTCGACAGGGACGGACATCCGGACATCTGGAATTCCGTGCCGGATTCCCTCGCCTCGATCGCCCACTATCTCCAGAAGGAAGGATGGAGCCGAGGCCGCGACTGGGGTTTCGAGGTGACCATCCCCGAACGAGTCTCGTGCGCCCAGGAAGGCCCGGATCTCGCCAAGCCCATTTCGCAATGGGCCGCAACGGGAATTACCCGCATTTCGGGGAAAGACTTCCCCGCCGCTGATCTGAAAGCCTCCGGCATGATGCTCGTACCGGCCGGTCGGCACGGACCGGAATTCCTCGTGACCCCGAATTTCTACGTGCTGAAGGAATACAACAACTCCGATCTCTATGCGCTATTCATCGGCAATCTTGCCGACCGGATCGCCTCGGGGGCCGGCCCCTTCGCGGCACAATGGGACGACATAGGCAAGATGTTGCGTTCGGACGTGCTCGCCATGCAGAAGGCGCTGGTCGCCAAAGGCTATGACGTCGGCAATGTGGACGGCCTGCCCGGTTACAAGACCCGCCGTTCGCTCGGCGACTGGCAGGTGAAGAACGGCCTTGCCCCCACCTGCTACCCGCACCCGTCGCTCAAAGGCAAAATCCGCTAGAGGTTTCGTTTCAGGCCTTCGTGGCTGGCGACAAAGCCAAGTTTTTCGTAGAAGCGGATGGCATCCGGCCGCGCCTTGTCCGAGGTGAGTTGCACCAGCTTGCAGCCGCGTTCCCGAGCCATTTCCACCGCCCACTCGATGAATTGCGAGCCGAGCCCGCTGCCTCGCTCCCCGACCGAGATGCGCACGCTTTCAATCTGGCCGCGCCACATGCCGGTGCGGGACAGGCCCGGAATGAAGGAGAGCTGCAGGCAGCCGATCACCTGATCCGCTGAATCCACCGCGACCGCCAGAAGCTGGTTCTCATCGGCATCGATCGCCGCAAAGGCACGCTCATAGCGAGGATCCGCCGGGTGAGAGAGGATCTCCCGCGAATGCCCGAGCGGGTCGTCCGCCAGCAACGCGACGATAGCGGGAAGATCAAAATGGCGGGCTTTTCTGAAAAGGAACATGGTGGGCCGGTTAATGATGCAGGTCGGGGGGTGACTTGTGAAATACGTCGTCGTCCGGCGGTATCGTTTGCCGTTCGATCAGGCGATGGACCCGCGGGCCTTCTTTTTCGTGATGGAGCGCGCGGATCGCGTCCCAAACCTCGGCGTCCGCCTGCGTGCGCCGCTGGTTGTGCCGCACGTAATCGGCCCAGGTCGCCGTGTGGTAGGTCTCGGTCCAGATCTCCGGATGCTCGAGGTCGCGCATCAGGGCCCATTGCCGGGCGCCGTCGCGAATGCGGATCCGCCGCCTGCGTGACATCAGGGCAAGGAATTCCGGCACATCCTCGTCAGCGATGATGTAATCGATCAGCGACACGATCGGGCCGCTGCGAGGCTGCAGGTCGAGCCTCAATAGCGGCTCGTTGAACCGGTTGAGCGGATCGAGATTGAGGTCGCTGAGCTGCGGCAGGGGCGCCCGCATGCCGATCGCCGCACCGAACAGCATCGCGAGGCTCGACAATGATAAAGCAACCGATACGTCAAAGCCTTCCGAGAGGATGCCCCATAGCCAACTGCCCCCGGCGATGCCGCCAAAGGCGGCCGTCTGGTAGAAGGAGAGCGCCCTGCCGACGACCCAGCGCGGCGTCGAGAGCTGCACCGTCGTGTTGAACAAAGAGAGCGCCATAACCCAACAGGCACCGGGAACAAGAAGCACCGCAGTGCTGAGCCAGGTATTGGTGCTGAGCGCGAGAATGGCGGCGCTTACGGCAAACCCCAGAAAGGAGAGGCGTACGATCGACTCGCTCGACAGTTTCTCGCGCAGCCGCGAGTTGCCCATCGCCCCAGCGATCGCCCCGACCCCGAAAGCACCTAGCATGACGCCGTAGGTGAGCGGGCCTCCCCCCACCAGATCGCGCGCCACAATCGGCAGAAGGGCGAGAATGGCGCTGGCCGACAGGCCGAAGATCAGCCCCCGAAACAGGACGTTCAGGATGTTTGGCGACATCGCCACGTAGCCGAGCCCGGCCGAAAGCGCACGCAGCAACGTTTCCCGCGGCAGGGCATTGTCGCGGACAGGGGGCTTCCAACGAAAGAGCGCGTAGATCAGCGCGAAATAGCTGCATGCATTGACGGCGAAGGCGGCGGCGGCGCCCGCCGCTGCAACGATCGCGCCGCCAATGGCCGGGCCAAGGCTGCGGGTGATGTTGAAGCCCACGCTGTTGATCGTCACGGCCGCAGGCAGCACCTCGCGGGGGACCATGTCGCCGACCGATGCCTGCCAGGAAGGGTTATTGAGCGCTACTCCGCAGCCGAGCAGGAAGGTAAACGCCAGGAGCAGCCAGGGCGTCAGCAGGTCGAAATAGGCACAGAGCGTGAGTATGACCGAAACCACAAGCATGAAGATCTGCGCCGTCAGCATCAGGTTGCGCCGATTGAAGTTATCGGCGAGAGCACCCGCGATCAGGGAGAAAAGCATGATCGGCAAGGCCGTCGAGGCCTGAACCAATGCGACCATATCCTGCGAATCGGAAATCGAGGTCATCATCCAGGCAGCGCCGACGGCCTGGATCAGCCCTCCGAAATTGGAGGCCAGGCTTGCTATCCAGATGGTCCTGAAGGTCTCGTGCCTGAAGGGTGACAAGGTCGATATCCGGTCAGGCAATTTCCGTCCTCGTTTTTACTGCGTCGTCACGCAACCGTTATAGACGGGGCATATTCAAATTCCAGCAGCCAGGGGCAAAGAAACAGGCGACTCTTGCAATCCAGGGCATGAGGGAGTATATGCAGGCCATATTCTTGATCGTCCGATGAAGAGTGGGCCCGACCGGACCCGCTCTTTTTTGTTAGGCGGTTGGTTCAACCCGAATCCCGGCAAGGCCGGATTCGGCAATGATGCCGGAGAGCTTATGCCGCAAACCGAACACGAGCCGCGGCTCATCATCGAGACCGGGCTCGACCTCAGGATCGCCGAAATCATCGAGCCCGTGCTGATTTCCATGGATTTCCGGCTGGTTCGCGTTCGCCTGCTGAACCAGAACGGCCTGACGCTGCAGATCATGGCCGAGCGCAATGACGGGACCATGGATGTCGAGGGCTGCGAGGCCGTGTCCATGGCGATTTCGCCGGTCCTAGATGTGGAAGATCCGATCGATAAAGCGTATCATCTCGAAGTGTCCTCGCCGGGCATCGACCGCCCGATGGTCCGGAAATCGGATTTCACCCATTGGAAGGGCCATCTGGTCAAATGCGAAACGTCGATCATGATCGACAACCGCAAGCGGTTCCGCGGCAGGATCACGGAAGCGGACACGGAAGGGTTCACCCTCGAGCGGGACCAGGTCGCCTATGGCGAGGAACCGCGGGTAATAATCCCGTTTTCGGCACTGGCTGAGGCAAAGCTCATTCTGACCGACGATCTGATCCGCGACGCCCTTAAGGCAGACAAGCTTGCCAAAACTCAGGCAGCGAACCAGAACGACGAAGACGACGAATAACAGAAAAAATTAAGGGGCCTCGAGGAGAGGCCATACCTTTCGACCTACGGAGACCAACGACAATGGCAGTGAGTGCGAACCGGCTTGAACTTCTGCAGATCGCGGATGCAGTGGCGCGCGAAAAGGTCATCGACCGCGAAATCGTGCTGGCCGCGATGGCCGACGCCATCCAGAAGGCTGCCCGCTCCCGTTACGGCTCGGAAACAAATATCCGCGCCGACATCAACTCCAAGACCGGCGAAATCCGTCTGCAGCGCCTGCTGGAAGTGGTTGAGACCGCCGAAGACTACGGCACGCAGATCCCGCTGGCACTGGCCCGCGACCGCAATCCAGATGCCAAGATCGGCGACTTCATTGCCGACCCGCTGCCGCCGATGGATTTCGGCCGCATCGCCGCGCAGTCGGCAAAGCAGGTTATCGTCCAGAAGGTTCGCGAAGCCGAGCGCGATCGGCAGTTCGACGAATTCAAGGACCGTGTCGGCGAAATCGTCAACGGCACCGTCAAGCGCGTCGAATACGGCAACGTCATCGTCGACCTCGGCCGTGGCGAGGGCATTATCCGCCGCGACGAAATGATCCCGCGAGAGAACATGCGCTACGGCGATCGCGTCCGCGCCTATGTCTACGACGTGCGCCGCGAGCAGCGCGGCCCGCAGATCTTCCTGTCGCGCACCCATCCGCAGTTCATGGTGAAGCTCTTCACCATGGAAGTGCCGGAAATCTACGACGGCATCATCCAGATCAAGTCGGTCGCCCGCGACCCCGGTTCTCGCGCCAAGATCGCCGTCATCTCGAACGACTCGTCGATCGATCCGGTCGGCGCCTGCGTCGGTATGCGCGGTTCGCGCGTCCAGGCCGTCGTCGGCGAATTGCAGGGCGAGAAGATCGACATCATTCCCTGGAGCCAGGATCCGGCGTCGTTCATCGTCAACGCGCTGCAGCCGGCCGAAGTCGCCAAGGTGGTTCTCGACGAGGATGCCGAGCGCATCGAAGTCGTGGTTCCGGACGAGCAGCTGTCGCTCGCCATCGGCCGCCGCGGCCAGAACGTACGCCTCGCGTCGCAGCTTACCGGCTGGGACATCGACATCATGACCGAGCAGGAAGAGTCCGAACGCCGCCAGAAGGAATTCAACGAACGCTCCAACCTTTTCATGGAAGCGCTCGACGTGGACGAAATGATCGGCCAGGTGCTGGCGTCCGAAGGCTTCGCGCAGGTCGAGGAACTGGCTTATGTCGAGCTCGACGAAATTGCCTCCATCGAAGGTTTCGACGAAGACACGGCGACTGAAATCCAGACCCGCGCCCGGGAATATCTGGATCGCGTCGAGGCGGAGAACGATGCCAAGCGCAAGGAACTCGGCGTCTCCGACGAGTTGCGCCAGATCGACGGCCTGACGGCGCAGATGATGGTCGCCCTCGGCGAGGACGGCATCAAGACGATCGAGGATTTTGCCGGTTGTGCAGCCGACGATCTGGTCGGCTGGAGCGAACGCAAGGACGGCGAAACGAAGAAGTTCGAGGGCCTTTTCTCAAAGTTCGACGTTTCGCGGGTGGAAGCTGAAAACATGATCGTCCAGGCGCGTCTGCTGGCTGGCTGGATTACCGAAGAGGATCTTGCGCAGCAGCAGGAGGAGCAGGTCGAGGAGGCGGATACCGCCGAACAGGAATGATTCCGCTCGCAGGCGAGCCGGACAGCGACGATGACGAGCGGAGCGAGATTGTCGTGAACGACCGCACCTGCATCGTGACGCGCGAAAGCGGTTCGCCGGAGACGCTGATCCGCTTCGTTGCCGGCCCGGACGGGCGCGTCGTGCCCGACCTGAAGCGTCAGCTTCCGGGGCGCGGCTGCTGGGTCAAGGCTGACCGGGCTCTGGTTGACCGGGCGGTTCAGAAAAAGCTTTTCGCCCGGGCGCTGAAGACCGAGGCGAAAGCCGATGCCGATCTGGGTGCACTGGTGGACAGGCTGCTCGCAGCCGATCTTGTCGGCATGATGAACATGGCCCGCAAAGCGGGTCAGTTCGTTTCCGGCGCCATGAAGGTGGATGCCGCCGTCCGTGCGGGCGCCGCGCTTGCCGTCTTTCATGCGGCGGACGCTGCTGCCGACGGGGTGAGAAAGATAGACCAGGCCCGCAAGGCCTGGAAGCTCGGGACCAATGCCGAGGAAGATATTCCATCCTTTTCGCTCTTTACCGGAGCTGAATTGGACGAAGTGATGGGCCAGAATGCTTTTATCCATGCTTGCGCGCTTGCAGGGCAGGCGGGTGAGGGTGTAGTGAAGCGCGCAAACCTACTTGAACAGTACCGCACAGGCGGCCTGTCCCAAAAAAAGGATGTCGCCGACATGCCGAAGCAATGACGCGGTCACCGGCTTCAGCCGGACGCATAATCGAAATACATGAATTGAACGACAGGTTCTGATGGCTTTCATCTGTTCCTGTCCGAAGGAACAGGAACGGAATGACCGATAACAAAGACGACAAGACACTCGGCGTTAAGAAAACCCTTACACTGAAGCCAACGGGCGTAAGCCAGGGTACCGTGCGCCAAGACATGGGTCGCGGTCGCACAAAAGCCGTCGTGGTCGAGACGGTGAAACGCCGGCCGACCCGGCCGCTCGATGAGAAGCCGGTATTTGCGCCCGCAGCTCCGACGCCGAAACCTGTCGAAGCGGCACAGCCCGCGCCGCAGCCCGTCAATCCTCAGCCACGGATCCATCAACCCGCCCCCCAAGGTGGCCAGCGTCCGCTTCCCCAGCAAGGGCAACGCCCTTCGTCCGGCTCCTCGGCACCGCCGCCGCGTCAGCCGCAGCGTCCGCAGGTCCTGCACGACCTCTCGGCAGGTGAAATGGAAGCCCGCCGCAGAGCGCTGGTTGAGGCTCAGGCACGCGAGGTCGTCGAAGCCAAGCGCCGCGCCGAGGAAGATGAGCGTCGCCGGCTCGAAGATGAACGCCGTAGGGTCGAGGAGGCAGCCGAGGCCGCTCGCCGCGCAGCGGAAGCCACGGCCGAACCGGCCAAGGAAGAGCCTGCCGCAGCTGCGGCTCCCGCCCCTGCGGTTGCCGAAAGGCCGGCAGAACGTGCCGCCACTCCGGCGGGCCGCCCGCAGGAGACGCGTCCATCGGCTCCCCGCCCATCTCCGGCGGCACCACCTGCAGGTCAGCCCGTCGTCGGTCGCGGCCGCAGGGCCGGCGAGGACGAAGAAGAGGAACGGGCTCCGGCTCGGGGCGCTCCTGGCCGCGGCCGCGTTGCAGCGCCCGCACCAGCCAAAGTTCCTGCCCGACCGAAGGGCGAGGAAGACCGCCGCCGCGGCAAGTTGACGGTAACTACCGTCAGCGAGGACGACGAGGGCGGTGCTCGCGGTCGTTCGATGGCAGCCATGCGGCGCCGGCAGGAGAAATTCCGCCGCAGCCAGATGCAGGAACCGCGCGAAAAAGTCGTGCGCGAAGTCATTCTGCCTGAGACCATCACCATTCAGGAACTGTCGCAGCGCATGTCCGAACGCGCCGTGGACGTCATCAAGTACCTGATGAAGGAAGGCCAGATGATGAAGCCGGGCGACGTCATCGACGCCGACCTTGCCGAACTCATCGCCGGCGAATTCGGCCACACCGTCAAACGCGTTTCGGAATCCGACGTCGAGGAAGGCATCTTCAACGTTGCAGACGACGAAGGCGAAATGGTTTCGCGCCCACCGGTGGTCACCATCATGGGTCACGTTGACCACGGCAAGACCTCGCTGCTCGACGCCATCCGTCACGCGAACGTGGTGGCAGGAGAGGCCGGCGGGATCACCCAGCATATCGGCGCTTACCAAGTCGAACAGAACGGCCAGAAGATCACGTTCATCGACACCCCCGGCCACGCCGCCTTTACGGCAATGCGTGCCCGTGGTGCGCAGGCGACCGACATCGCAATCCTCGTGGTTGCTGCCGACGACAGCGTGATGCCGCAGACGATCGAATCGATCAACCATGCCAAGGCGGCAGGCGTTCCGATCATCGTGGCGATCAACAAGGTGGACAAGCCGACGGCCGATCCGCAGAAGGTGCGCACGCAGCTTCTGCAGCACGAGGTTTTCGTGGAATCCATGGGTGGTGAGGTGCTCGATGTCGAAGTTTCGGCGAAGAACCACACCAACCTCGACAAGCTGCTTGAGGCGATCCTGCTGCAGGCCGAAATTCTCGATCTGAAGGCCAATCCGAACCGGACGGCCGAAGGTACGGTCATCGAAGCCCAGCTCGACCGCGGCCGCGGCTCCGTCGCAACGGTCCTCGTCCAGAAGGGCACTCTGAGACCCGGCCAGATCATCGTGGCTGGCGACCAGTGGGGTCGCGTCCGGGCGCTCGTCACCGACAAGGGCGAACACGTCAAGGAAGCCGGCCCTGCCATGCCTGTCGAAGTGCTTGGTCTTTCCGGCACGCCGGCGGCAGGCGACAAGTTCGCCGTCGTGGAGAACGAAGGCCGCGCCCGCGAGATCTCGGAATACCGCCAGCGTCTCGCCCGCGACAAGGCCGCGGCACGCCAGTCCGGCTCGCGCGGATCGCTCGAGCAGATGATGACGCAGCTGCAGGCCTCTGGCCTGAAGGAATTCCCGCTGGTCATCAAGGGCGACGTGCAGGGCTCTATCGAAGCGATCATTGGTGCGCTCGACAAGCTCGGCACGGACGAAGTCCGCGCCCGTGTCGTTCACTCGGGTGCAGGCGGGATCACCGAGTCGGATATCTCGCTTGCCGAGGCATCCAATGCGGCGATCATCGGCTTCAACGTCCGTGCCAACGCACAGGCGCGCGCCTTCGCCGAGCGTTCGGGCATCGAAATCCGCTACTACAACATCATCTACGATCTGGTGGATGACGTGAAGGCAGCGATGTCGGGCTTGCTGTCTCCGGAACGTCGCGAGACCTTCCTTGGCAATGCCGAAATACTGGAGGTGTTCAACATCACCAAGGTCGGCAAGGTCGCTGGTTGCCGTGTTACCGAAGGCAAGGTCGAGCGCGGTGCGGGCGTACGCCTCGTGCGCGACAACGTCGTCATTCACGAGGGCAAACTCAAGACGCTCAAGCGCTTCAAGGACGAAGTGTCGGAAGTGCCGGTCGGTCAGGAATGCGGTATGGCCTTCGAGAACTACGAAGACATCCGCGCCGGCGACGTCATCGAGTGCTTCCGCGTGGAGCACGTCACGCGCACGCTGTGACCTCCGGCAACGAGCCTCAGCAATTTCAGGAGCCGTCCGTGACCTTCACGGGCGGCTTCTGGCATTTTGACGATTCGGTGCCGCTTGAGGAACTGGTCGCAGCGCCGAGCTGCCGGCCTGACTTATGGAGAGCAGACGAAGCGGGCCTACCACCGAGTCTTCTGCCGCGGCGACCTCTCCCTATGATGAGACTGCAGATCGATACAGGCTGTTTATTCGGGCCCGATAAGCCGCCGCTGGATCAATCCTTTCAGAGATGCCAGTTCGAGCCCTTGACGGCACCGGCTGATGCTGTGGCAAAAATTTTCAGCTTCTACCGGAGCGCTCGTAACGGTAAGCAGGCCGTATCTGCATTTCTGGCTTTTGAGGAGGAAGACATGGCTGTTTCATTCGATCTGAGCGGCAAGACGGCAATCGTCACCGGCGCCAATACGGGGCTCGGACAGGCGATAGCCGTTGCACTCGCCGGCGCGGGAGCGGACGTGGCGCTGGTGGGACGATCCTCGATGTCGGAGACCGAAGCGGCCATCGCCGCCGCCGGTGGCGGAAAAAGCTGCACCATCAAGGCTGACCTTTCGACGATCGAACCGGTTCAGGACGTGATCGACCAGACGATTGCCTGGACAGGCCGCGCCGACATCCTTGTCAACAACGCCGGTATTATCCGCCGGGCCGACGCAATCGATTTCAGCGAAGCGGACTGGGATGCGGTGATGGATGTCAACCTCAAGACGGTTTTCTTCCTCTCCCAGGCCTTCGCCCGTCGTCTGATTAGCGAAGGCAAGAGCGGCAAGATCATCAATATCGCTTCGCTTCTCTCATTTCAGGGCGGCATTCGTATTCCCTCCTATACGGCCTCCAAGAGCGGCCTGGCCGGGTTGACGCGCCTGCTCGCCTGCGAATGGGCTGGCAAGGGCATCAACGTGAATGCGATCGCGCCTGGTTACTTCTCCACCAACAATACCGAAGCGCTTCGCAACGATCCCGATCGCAATTCGGCCATCCTCGGCCGCATCCCAGCAGGCCACTGGGGCCAGCCCGAAGAACTTGGCGGTGCGGCCGTTTTTCTGGCGTCGCCGGCTGCGGACTACGTCCATGGCGTGGTTCTGCCGGTCGATGGCGGCTGGCTGGCACGTTAAGGCATCCGCGCGGCCGCCGGGAGCAACCGGCGGACCAATAATCTCCCACTTAACGTCACCTACCCCGATGGGACAGCGGCCCACGGCGATTGCTGTCTCATCGGTCGCTGACGGCAATTGTTGCCTCAGATGAATTTGATCGATTTTCTCAAGATTTATTAGTTGCCATTTCTAGTCATGTTTATTATCGGATAGCAGCATAATCGCGAAGTCAGGCGGCGGTGGTCGCCCGCTTCCGGTGTGCCATTTGTGGCGACGCCGATTCGCCCTCCGCCGATCGCGTTGTCGAACAGTCCGGAGTACCGCCTGCCATGCCTGTTACCCTGAAGCTCGCTTTTCACACGCGCCAGCCGAACAGGAGCCGGCTTCCCCTAACGCTGGCGATGCTGGTGCTGGCAGCTTCGACCGGCATGGCGCAAACTCCTGCCCCTGAGCCCCAGGCGCAGCCGGCACCTTCGCAGGCAACCACGACAGCGCCGCCGGTCCCCCAGGCGCCCGCGGATCCGGCAGCCGCAAGCCAGACCCCTCCAGTTCTTACCACGCCAGCTTCCGAGGCCGGCGTGCCCGCCTCGCCTGCTAGTCAGGCACCCACCTCCGCCGGGACTGCGCCCGCCGCACCTGCTTCACAACAGCCGGTCGATATGCTCACCCAGCTCCTGGAGCCCGAACGCCGCCCGGACCTGCCTCATGACCTTTCTCCCTGGGGCATGTTCATGGCAGCTGACTGGGTGGTCAAAGGCGTGATGCTCGGCCTTGCCTTCGCCTCGCTGGTGACCTGGACCGTGTGGCTCGCCAAGACGCTGGAGCTTGCCGGAGCGCGTGCCCGTGCAGCCAGGACGCTGAAGACCATCCGCTCATCCCGCACGCTTTCTGAGGCGGTCAACGCAGCCGGGAGCCGTGGCGGCCCGGCCGCCCACATGCTGCGTGCGGCAGCCGAGGAGATGGAGCTTTCCGAAGCCGCGCTGGACCACGTCCATGGCGAGGGCGTGAAGGAACGCGTGGGATCGGCACTGTCGCGTATCGAAGCCTATGCGGGCCGCCGCATGTCGCGCGGTACGGGCGTACTCGCGACGATCGGCTCCACTGCGCCGTTCGTCGGCCTCTTCGGCACCGTCTGGGGCATCATGAACTCCTTCATCGGCATTTCCCAGTCGAACACGACCAATCTGGCGGTCGTCGCACCGGGCATTGCCGAGGCTCTGCTCGCGACGGCGATCGGCCTCGTCGCCGCCATTCCGGCCGTGGTCATCTATAACGTCTTCGCGCGGTCCATCACGGGTTACCGGCAGCTTCTGGCGGATGCTGCGGCCGGCGTCGAACGGCTGGTCAGCCGCGATCTCGACTTTCGAAAAATCCCTCCGGGAGGCCGCAAGATTCCCGTGTCGCTGGTGGCGGGAGGCTGATCGATCATGGCCGGCGGCATCCGCGAACATCACGGCGACGAGCTTTCCGAAAATCACGAGATCAACGTGACGCCGTTTATCGACGTCATGCTGGTTCTGCTGATTATCTTCATGGTGGCCGCCCCGCTCGCGACGGTCGACGTCAACGTCGATCTCCCGGCCTCCACAGCCAAGCCTGCCGAGCGCCCGGACGAACCGCTTTATCTTACGGTCAAGGAAGACCTTAGCCTCAACATCGGCAACGATGCAGTGGCACGCGAGCAGCTTGCCGCATCACTCGACCGGATGACGGAAGGCAACAAGGACACGCGCATCTTTCTGCGCGCCGACAAGGCGGTCGACTACGGCCAATTCATGGAGGTCATGAACCTGCTTCGCGATGCCGGCTATCTGAAGATCGCGCTGGTCGGTCTCGAAACCCTGCCGGCGCCACAAGCTCCGGCAGCTTCTCCGACCGGCGACGGGCAAGCGCCGGTCGCAGTTCCACAGGCGCAGCCCACCGCTCCCGCAGCGGGAGGCAATCCATGAGCCTCGTCGTCTCGCAGACAGGTCCTGGCGGACGCGTCGGCGAGCTGGCGCTCTGGGCTGTCGCCGGGCTGATCATGCTCACCGTGCATGTCGGCAGCGCAGCCTATCTGCTCAAGGAAGAGCCGGATGCGGCGGCCGACAACGCGCCGCCTGCTGCGATCATGATCGAGCTGGCGCCAGAGCCGGAAGCCGTCAAAACCGAAGAAGAACAAATTTCGCCGGATACTCGGGATCAAGAGGTAGTCGAGAGCGAGCAGGTGGAGCCGGTCGAGGAACCTCAGCCCGAGCCCGAGCCAACGCCGGAACCAACCGTGGAGCAGGCTCCGGAACCGGTCGAGCCTCCGCCGCAGGAGATTGCGGAGCCGGTTAAACCCACGCCGCCCGAACCTGTGATCGAGGAACCTCTGCCGGAGCCACAGCCTGCGCCCGAGGTTACCGAAACCATTCCCGAGCTGATCCCGGAGCCGGTCGAGGAGATCGACCCCATCGAGCAGCAGATGACCGCGGCGCTGGAAAATGTCGAAGTGCCTTTGCCAATGATGCGGCCTGAACCGCCTCCGGCCGAAAAACCGGAGGAGGCAAAGAAGCCTGAGCCGAAGAAAGAGCCAGTCAAGAAGGTTGAGAAGCCGAAGCGGCAGCAACAGCAGGCGCGTCAGGAGATGGCCGAGGCAAAGATTCAGGCCAAGGAGTCCGACCGGACGGCCGCGAGCCAGACCTCTACCGGATCCATAGCGCCGTCTGTCTCGCCGGCGAAGTGGAGATCTCGTGTAGAGGCGAGACTCGCTCGTTTTGTGAGACGCTGCCCGCGCGAGGAATTCGGGATAGCATGGGTGAGATTTGATTTTGACGCCAATGGTAGCATCACCAGTGTCAGGCTGACCCGCCCCTCCGGAAACGAATCTGTGGATGAGTACGCAGTTTCCGCTGTCCGCAGAGTTTCGTCTATCCCGGCCCCGCCTGCCGGTGTTGCCAATTCCTTTGATCAGCAAATACAGTGCCTCGAGAAGTAGGCACTAGACACCATTTCCCGGATCATCTGCTACTGATGCGCTTGACCATAAAAGAAACTGAAGCGCTGATCCAACGAGTCTTCGAAGCCAATGATGTCCTGCCGGAAACCGCCACATCGGTCGCGCATGCGCTGGTGCATGCCGAAGCCGCCGGACAATACGGGCATGGCTTGCGGCGGGTCCCCGTCTATGTGGGCCAAGCCCGCAGCGGCAAGGTGGACGGGAAGGCTCGGTGTGCCGCTTCTCGCCCCCGGCCGGCGGTGCTGACGATCGATGCGGCCCTTGGTTATGCCTATCCGGCCTTCGACCTCGCCGTGGAGCGGCTCCCGGAGATAGCCAGAGAGCAAGGGATTGCCCTTGGCCTCATCCATCGCTCGCATCATGCCGGCGTGATGGCGCTGACGGTGGAACGTTTTGCCCTACAAGGCCTCACAGCGCTGATGTTTGCCAATGCCCCCGCTTCCATGGCCGCCTGGGGCGGAAAGAAGCGGCTCTTCGGCACCAATCCGATCGCATTCGCGACGCCCGTCGCAAATGACGATCCGCTGGTCATCGATCTGGCGCTTTCCACCGTTGCGGCAGGCAAGATCATGGCTGCGCGGCAGAAAGGCGAGGCCATTCCCGAAGGCTGGGCTTTTGACGCCAAGGGCATTCCCACCACGGACCCGACTGAAGCATTAAAAGGCGTCATCGCACCGTCCGGAGGCGCCAAGGGAGCAGCGTTGGCGCTGATGGTGGAAATCCTGGCTGCCGGGCTGACCGGATCGAGCTTTTCCTTCGAGGCGAGCTCGTTCATGGAAGAGAAGGGCTCACCGCCTTCTGTCGGCCAGATGCTTGTTGTCATCGACCCGGCCGCCGGAAGCGCATCGGCCGGAGAAAGGATCGCTGAACTGGCGAGAGAAATGGTCTCGGAAGAGGGCGTTCGCCTGCCAGGCCGTCGGGGCCAGAACGCCCGCCGCGAGGCGATTGAACACGGCCTCCATATCGATGACGAAGTCCTCGCCTCGATCATGTCGCTACTTTAGGCGCGAAAACGGCAAGCCGGAAGAGATCGAAGGAAGCGGGAGGCTGAAAATGAAAAAGCCTGGCGCGGGAGGAGGTGCGCCAGGCTTTAAACTTGATCGACAACTGGGAGGAGGAGGATGTTGTCGATCCGTACCAAGCGACACTGGGAGGAGGAGTGCGTCGCTCGATGACCAAAGATATAGGCTAATCGTTTAAGCGCGCCAAGTCATCTGGTTGCAATGCAGCAATGCGCCTAACGCAGAGCTGAGCATTTGCTCTTGCTCCAGACTGTCGCTCACGAACCTTGAAAGAAACCGCTGCACTCCGAGCCTCTGGACATCGTAGCGCCGCTCTCGAAAACATGATGTATAGCGAATCAACGAAACGGAAAGGCGTACGGAGGCAGCAATGGCGGAAATTCGATATCACGAGGGAGATATTTCCCCGGCAGACGCGGCCCGTTATACGGGATCAATCGCTATCGACACGGAAACGCTGGGCCTCGTACCTCGCCGCGACCGCCTCTGCGTCGTACAACTTTCTCCCGGGGACGGTTCGGCAGACGTGATCCGCATAGCGGCAGGCCAGAAGGAGGCGCCCCACCTCGTCGCCCTGCTCGCAGATCCGGTTCGCCAGAAGATCTTCCACTACGGCCGGTTCGATATCGCCGTCCTCTTCCAGACGTTCGGCGTCACGACAACACCCGTCTTCTGCACCAAGATCGCCTCCAGGCTGACGCGCACCTATACCGACCGGCATGGCTTGAAGGACAATCTCAAGGAACTCCTCGATATCGACGTTTCCAAGGCGCAGCAGCAATCCGACTGGGCCGCCGAGATATTGTCCGTGGCTCAACTCGAATATGCCGCATCCGACGTGCTGCATCTGCACGCACTGCGCGACAAGCTGAACGAGCGGCTCATCCGCGACAACCGAAGCGAACTGGCCAAAGCTTGCTTCGAATTCCTGCCGACGCGGGCCAAGCTGGATCTGCTGGGCTGGGAAGAAACGGATATCTTCGCGCATAGCTGATGGAGCAGCACGTTCCAGAACGCCGGCCGCAGCACGAGACCGGTCCTTATCTCGAGCCGCTGCGGCTGGCCATCCGCCGGGCGTTGGCCCCTCTTCCGTGGTGGCTTTCGGAATTCATACTGTTCGGGCTGAAACAGGCATGGGCGTGCCTCTTCGCCGCGATCATGCTTGGCCTGATCCTGTTGACGAAGCTCGCGTGGCAGCCCGAATGGCCGCTTCATCGTTACGACTTCCTCTTTCTTTCGGCCCTGGTGATCCAGGTTCTCTTCCTGCGCCTCAAGATGGAAAGCCTGGATGAAGCCAAGGTCATCCTGGTCTATCACCTCACCGGCACCGTCATGGAAATATTCAAGGTGCAGATGGGATCGTGGGCCTATCCGGAACCCTCGATCATCCAGATCGCCGGCGTGCCGCTGTTTTCCGGCTTCATGTACGCTTCGGTAGGCTCGTTCATGGCCAGAACGATCCGCGTCTTCGACATGCGGTTCACGCACTACCCGCCCATGTGGCAGACATATCTGCTCGCACTTGCGATCTACATCAACTTCTTCAGCCATCACTATCTGCCCGATATCAGGTACGTGCTTTTCGCAATGACGGTGATCGTCTTCCGACGGGTGAACATCCACTTCACGACCGACCGGACGACACTCCATATGCCGCTGGTCGCTGCCGCGTTCTTCTCATCGATCTTCCTGTGGTTGGCGGAAAATATCGGAACGATCACCGGCACATGGATCTACCCGACGCAGAAGGCCTGGCATGTGGTCTCGTTCGGAAAGCTCGGATCCTGGTATCTGCTTCTCTTCGTCAGCTTCGTTCTGGTAACCCTTGTCGTGAAGCCGCGGCCACCTGCGGCGTTGAAACAACGGCTGGATTGGTAGCTTCTCGTTAACTCTCGGTAGCTATTTTTACCGGCGGTGTATCTTTCAAAGGGACCGGATCCGGCCGATGTTGCTTCCCACCCAGCAGACCTATGGGCTTGCCGCGACGAATGTGATGCAATCGATGCTGGAAAGCGTCGAGGAGCAGCGCAGGAAAGAGGAAGCGGAGCGCACGGGCAAGGAGCGGGACCCGATCGCCGAAGCGCGCATCAGCGCCAGCGAGGACGCCAAGCGCGCCAATGAAAAGATAGCTTCTGCACTTTTCGGCGCCAATCGGACCGACCCAAACGAACTGAAGATCGAACTCGTCGACCGTCTGGCTGGCAAGCTCGGTATCGACACCGAGGAAGCACGCTCCTCCTACCGGCTCGGCAAGGCGCTGGAAGATGCGCTCAAGTCGATGATGCCGGACGAGGTCAGCGAGCTTGCGGATTACCTTGGCCTGGACGATCTGGGTATCACCATGGATACCCTACTCGCCGCGATCAAGAACCCCTATGGGGACGCCAACGCACGATTGGTGGAAGGCCTGACACGAAAAGCCAATGGCGGCAAACTGGATACAGAGGTCGAGAGGGTTGTTCAGCGCCTTGAGAATGTGGCGGACCCGAAGACGCTTGAGGAGCTGAAGCTCGGTCCCCAGGGTTACGATCCTACGCGGGTGGAGGACCAGGAGGCCCGCGCAGAACGCGCAGGAGACATCGAGGCAGCAGAGGCCGGCAAGAAGCTCGAGGACATTCAGAAAGTCCAGGACCTCATTGAGGAGAAAAACGGCAAGACTGCCGAAGAGCTCGATAGCGATGGCTCCCAGCCTGCTACGGGAACGGACGACACCACCCTGCTCGCCGTTTTTGCCGCCGCGGCGGAGCAGATCGCCAATTCCGATGTGGAAGACACGGGGGAAAATTCCGCCGACGCGGAGAGCACCTCCACCACCGAAGCTCTGAAGGATGAGGCTCCCGCGAGTGAAATTGCCGCCGATGCGGCCCTCGAGGCTATCAGCGAGAAGACCCTCGAGATCTCCGCCGACATCCTGTCCATCCATATCGACGATATCGGCATTTACGAACTGTTGGAAAAGAAGTTGGCTGCGTGACCTTCAACTAATCCGTATTCCCCTCAATTGCATCAGTTAGGGTCATTTCGTTCAGCACGCATGAATGAAATCGTCGAGTCGTTAGCAAAACGTTAACCCTTTAGCTCCAAACTATCTTCCATATATCGGCATTGGAAACGCCATGAGGCGTTACGGTCGCAGCGCCGCTACGTTGCGAAAACACGAGAACCGCTTCGCCGAGCTGCCCTGTCGTCGCAATCAGACATGGAGGGGACGATGCTGCCTCCGGTTCGTGCCGCGTTAAGCTCATCCGTCGACTATCACGCGCCATCGCAACAGCCGTTGCAGCGCCAGCGGATCGACGTTGCCAACGGTTCCCCAAATATCGATCCGCCCGTCTCGGCACCTTTGTCCGGTGGCCGCCTGGACATCCTGTCGCTCTCGGCTCAACTTCAGCTCGCTCAGGGCTTTTCCGTCTTCGCCGAAACCATCGGCAAATTGATCAAGCTGCCCCGCCGCGAAGGGGAAGCTCTTCTCGATTATGCGCAACGCCTTTCCGAAGCCGTCAGGGCCATGAATCCCGCCGAGAGAGCGGCCTTGGAACGTATCCTCAATCAGCTCGTCAAAGGGGTCACGCTTCGCTTGCTGGCGGAAATCCTCAACAATCCTGCCGGACCGGACGCAGCGCGTTTCGCCATGCGGATGGAGGCTGCGCAGCTGCTCGACCGCGACCTCGCTGCCAGGGCGGTGGTGAGTTCCTATCGGCAGAACGCCGGAGTCGAACAGCCGCCCGGCCTGCTCCCGCAACGAACAGCTCCGGCACAGGTGCGTGCCGAACCTCCGGCATCCACATTAACGGCAGCGGAGGAACCATGGACAGCGCAGGACGACGCAAACGGCACCATGGGCGCTGCCGAGGTTGCAGAGGCGGACATCTTACAAAGTTCGGAGGCGGACAGGTCGGAGGCATCCGCGCAGATCGCAGGGGAACCCGACGCCGATGCGGCCGAAGTCCATGACGGACTGGCTGCGCTTGCTCCTGAGACAGAGGAGCTCCTGCAGCTTCCTGCGGAGGGCGACAGCCCCGCCATCCATACCGAGACCGGGATTGAACAGGAAATCCCGCTGGAGCCCGTCGAAGGCGATACGCCCGATCTTGCGACACCCTTTTCGGAAGAAGAAGCCGCAGTGTCGAGTGGCAGTCGGCGATCCGAAAGCCCTGAATCAAACGCGCGGCCCGAACGCTCGGGCGACAAGCGGGGATCCGCGCCTGTCTTCTACGACGGCCCGGCGCTTGCCCGACTTTCCCAAAGAGATCCGAGGCAGCCGGCGCCCGCGGATACGCCTCGTAGCGACAGGACATCAACCGCAGCCGTGACAGGGTGGCTTGCCGAAATCTTTGCTGAAGGCAATACCGGTCTTCTGGAGCTTCTACCGCTTGCTGCCGAGCCTTCCCCCGAACAACAGGCATTGGAGGAGCTGCTCGACAGCGAAATCTCAGCGCAATCTTCAGCCGAGGCGGACGAGACGGCCAGCGGGTTCCCGGCCGGACGGACAAACCGGACTTCCGAGATCCGGGAAGACGCTGCTCCTGCCGGCAAGCCGGCAGCCGCACCTTCGAACGCCAGCACTCAAGCTGCCGATACTGCGGCAGATATCGCCGACCAAATGTCACTTCCATTGGTACAGCCACAGGTTTTCCGCGACGGCGTGCCGCTTCCCTACGTCCCTTATCCGCCAGAGGAACGCGAGCGAGATCCCGAAGAGCGAAAGACCCGAGCAGTATCGGCAACGGACGAGGATGCCGAGCAGCAGCATTCGCCGGGCGAACAGGCTTTCGAGGAAGATCATGCGACGGAAGATTCCAGCGAAGACGCTGAAGACAGTCCTCCCGGGGACGATGCCGAGGACGAAGGGCGAGCGAACGACCTTTACTGGCGTATGGCCGGCTGGGCCTGATCCTCGGATTCATCCCGGGACGAGATGACGGCCAAGCGGCATAAAAAAACCGCCGGACTTTCGATCCGGCGGCTTCTTATGTTCTAAGAGGCGTCGATTACTCGTTGTTGCCGCGGTTCTTCAGAGCCGCGCCGAGAATATCGCCAAGCGAAGCGCCGCTATCGGACGAACCGAACTGAGCAACGGCTTCCTTCTCTTCTGCGATCTCGAGAGCCTTGATCGACAGCATGACCTTGCGGTCCTTCTTGGACCAGTTGACGACGCGGGCGTCGAAAACCTGGCCGACCGAGAAACGCTCCGGACGCTGATCGTCGCGATCGCGTGCCAGGTCGTTGCGGCGGATGAAGGAGGTGATGTCTTCGTGGTTGACGAGCTTCACTTCGACGCCACCGTCGTTGACGGCGATGACTTCGCACGAAACGACAGCGTTCTTGCGCAGTTCGCCGGAAGCGGCAGCTTCGCCGACCGCATCACGGCCGAGCTGCTTGATGCCGAGCGAGATGCGCTCCTTGTCGACGTCCACATCAAGAACGACAGCCTTGACGACGTCGCCCTTGTTGTACTCCTCGATAACCTGTTCGCCCGGACGGTTCCAGTCGAGGTCGGAGAGGTGAACCATGCCGTCGACATCGCCTTCGAGGCCGATGAACAGGCCGAATTCGGTCTTGTTCTTGACTTCGCCTTCAACTTCAGTGCCGGCCGGATGGCTGTAGGCGAATGCCTGCCACGGGTTTTCCAGCGTCTGCTTGAGGCCGAGCGAGATACGGCGCTTGGACGGATCGACTTCGAGAACGACAACGTCGACTTCCTGGCTCGTGGACAGGATCTTGCCGGGATGTACGTTCTTCTTGGTCCAGGACATCTCGGAAATGTGGATCAGGCCTTCGATGCCCGGCTCCAGCTCGACGAATGCACCGTAGTCGGTGATGTTCGTGACGGTGCCGGAAATCTTCTTGCCGACCGGGTACTTGGCCGAGATGCCATCCCACGGATCCGACTCGAGCTGCTTCATGCCGAGCGAGATACGGTGGGTTTCCTGGTTGATGCGGATGATCTGAACCTTGACCTGCTGGCCGATGTTCAGGATTTCCGACGGATGGTTGACGCGGCGCCATGCCATGTCGGTGACGTGCAGCAGGCCGTCGATGCCGCCGAGGTCAACGAACGCACCGTAATCGGTGATGTTCTTGACGACGCCGTCAACAACTTGGCCTTCTTCGAGGTTCTGAACGATTTCAGAACGCTGCTCGGCACGCGACTCTTCGAGAACCGTGCGGCGGGACACAACGATGTTGCCGCGGCGCTTGTCCATCTTGAGGATTTCGAAGGGCTGCGGGTTGTGCATGAGCGGGGTAACGTCGCGGATCGGACGGATGTCGACCTGCGAACGCGGCAAGAAGGCAACGGCGCCGTCGAGATCGACGGTGAAGCCACCCTTGACCTGGTTGAAGATAACGCCTTCAACGCGCTCACCAGCTTCGAACTTGGCTTCGAGCTTGACCCAGCTTTCTTCGCGGCGAGCCTTCTCACGGGAAAGAACCGCTTCGCCGAGAGCGTTTTCGATGCGCTCGACATAAACTTCGACTTCGTCGCCGACCTTCAGCGAACCGTCTTTGCCCTTGGCGCCAAATTCCTTCAGCGCGATGCGGCCTTCGACCTTGAGGCCGACGTCAACGACCGCAACATCCTTCTCGATCGCCGTCACAATGCCCTTGGCAACATAGCCTTCGGCCAGATCGGTCTTGGAAAAGGATTCTTCGAGGAGGGCTGCGAAGTCCTCCCGCGTGGGGTTAGATACTGCCATGAAATCTCCTAGAGTGCCTTGTTCTCAAGGCACATAAGCGCCGGGGGTTGGTGTTGTTCATGCCTGGGCATCAGGTCCGCCTCTCTGTTTCAAGAGGCAAATCCGGCGCGGGGACCGATCTCCAGACTTTCCGGTCTTTCAGGGACGAAGCCGGCCAAAGCCGCCTTGCATCGTCAATTCCTCTTCAGTGCGGCGTCGATGATGACCTTCGCTGCCTGAAACGCGGCCTCTATACTCATTTCCGAGGTATCAAGCAAGTGCGCATCCTCGGCAGGCCTCAGGGGGCTGTCAGCCCGGCCCATGTCGCGCTCGTCGCGTTTCTTCACGTCCGCGAATATTTCCGCGTAGTCGGCGGGCTGCCCCCTGCCGACGATCTCGTCGTAACGGCGCCTTGCACGCACTTCCGGCGAGGCGGTGACGTAAAACTTCACGGGCGCCTCGGGGCATACGACGGTGCCGATATCGCGACCGTCGAGCACTGTTCCGGGCTTCCGTCGCGAAAAAGCGCGCTGCGCCTCGACCAATGCCCGGCGGACAGCCGGCATTACGGCGATCTTCGACGCCGCCTCACCGATCGCATGGACAGACAATACATCGCGATCGAGACCGGCAAGTTCCACCTCGCGCGCCATCTTCTCCGCAATTTTCTCGTCGTCGAGCGGCAGGCCTGCATCGAGAAGCGCCTTGGCCGCGGCGCGGTAGGTCAGACCGGTATCGAGGTGATGGAAGCCATAGGCGTCCGCAATCCGGCGGGACAGCGTCCCTTTTCCAGCGGCCGCCGGGCCGTCAATGGCGATGATCATTCCTGGCGTCAATTATTCCCACTCGTCTCTTGGCTTCAGGCGTTCCGCATGGCGCCGTACTGGCGAACTAGTTCCGCCATATCGCCCTGTCCGGGAATTTCATCAAGCCCCGCCGCCACGCCCTCGCGATCGGCGATGGGCCGGTTCTGGCTCACCTTCCACTTGCCTTCGATCTCGGCGATCTCGATCTCGACACCGACGATACCCTTGAGCTGAGCGCGGACGAAATCATCCGGCGCGTCGCTTACGGACCAAGGCAGCGCGCGGTTGCCTTCGTGCTGGCTGGTGATGGCGTTGATCTGGGACAGCAGCCAGTCGGCGTCCTCGACGATGCGGGCAGATCCCCTCGCCTGTACGGTCGCATAGTTCCAGGTAGGCACGACCTTTCCGGTCTCGCGCTTGGTTTGGTACCAAGACGGGGTCACGTAGGAATCGGCGCCCTGGAAGACGGTGAGCACGGAGGCACCGTCGCGGATATCCTTCCACTGGCCATTGGCGCGGGCCAGATGCAGGCGGAGCGTACCCTTCGTCGACGCTGCCGCATCGAGATGGAACGGGACGGGATTGGCGAGCAGGCCGGATGCGCCGGCGGTAATCAGCAGACCCAGCGGATGGGCGCGGATCAGGGCATGCTGGGTCGCGAGATCCTCTTCCCTGAAATGTGGCGGCTGGTACATCGGACGGCTCCTTCAATGGCAGGCGTGTCCATATCACAAACCATCCCGGCGATCACCTGCGGCGCATTGATGGGACGCATGAAAGTTTGTCTTTGACATCAAAGGGCACAGGCCTTATGGGGACCGGCTTAGATTTTTCACCCAATAGAAGCCGCGCAGGCGGCGAGCCGATCTATTCGGCCATCCTCATGAGGCTCTGACTGTGGCAAAAGCGGAACTCGGAACCAAGCGCACCGACCCCGATACCGGCAAGAAATTCTACGACCTGAACCGCGATCCCGTGGTATCCCCCTATACCGGCAAGTCCTGGCCGCTGTCCTTCTTCGAGGAAAACAGCGTGGCCAAGAAGATGGAACAGGCCGAGGAAGAGGACGTTCAGGAAGTCGATACCGAAAATCCGGAAGTCGAACTCGTCTCTCTCGAAGAGGGCGACGAAGCCGCCGGCGGCGACGATCTGCCCGACATCGGCGATGACGACGTGGATCTCGGCGATGACGACGACGACACCTTCCTGGAAGCCGACGAAGACGATGAAGACGACGATATGTCCGGCATCATCGGCGTGACCGGCGACGACGACGAAGTCTGATCGTCAACCATGATAAAGCCCGGCAAATCCATAAAAATTGCCGGGCTCGAAATTTTCGGCTTGCACTCTCCGTAAACGGGAAGTAATAAGCCGCCACTCCGCTAGGCCCAACCGCCTCGGAGTTCCCAGGACCGGAAGATGCCGGACCACCCTGATGGGGCTATAGCTCAGCTGGGAGAGCGCTTGCATGGCATGCAAGAGGTCAGCGGTTCGATCCCGCTTAGCTCCACCAAACCTAATCCCTACATATAGTTGTTGATCGACCGGGCCACGACGCCTGCTCGGCGCCGCGCTACCTCGCTATCAAACTGGTGTGCGGGTGACGGGCCAGCCGGTTATGGACGCGCTTGCGGGAGATCGTTGTTGGACGGCTGGGATGTGCCTTTTGACGCTCGGCCCTTTGCTCCAACTCCGGCAGGCTCGTGCAGGCCGAGCTGTCGGCGGCGACCTCGTCCAGATATTGCCGGCGACGCGCGACGGCCATCTGCCGGATGAGGGTTGCGAATATACCGGCCAGAACCGCAACGATTGCCAAAACGGACATTAGAGCGACCATGAACGCCTCCTGTCACCGCAATAACGCGCGCAGATGGAGAAAGTTCGGCAATTATAGTCCGACGTAGTTCACATCGCATCACATCCCTTTGCTCAGGGGGCACTTGCTTAAGGATGTCTCCAAGGGCGACCGTGACGCCGGTCGAGCCAAGAAGTCCCTTGGAGCGCCGCCAGGATGATGATCACGCCGATCACCACCCTCATCTCCGGCACCTCACCGAAGAAGACATAACCCGTGACGGTGACGAAGACGATCGAGAGGTAACCGACGGGCGCAAGCACGCTCGCATCGGCGATCCGATAGGCGCGCAGGAAACAATATTGTCCGAGTTGGGCAAGGAAGCCGATGCCAAGCAGTGGGATCCAGTCCAAGGGCAAAACCGGCTGCCAGGTGAAGACCGCCGGAACGGCCGTGATGACCGTAAGGCCGACCGTGTAGAAGACCATCATGACCGTGGTGTTCTCGTCCTTGAGCGCGCGGGTTTGAATAATCGCCAGTGAGCCGAAGACGACCGAGACCAGTACGACCAGCACTTCGACATCGAAACTCGACGTGCCGGGCGCCATGACGATCAGCACGCCGACGAAAGCAAGGCCGGCGCCGAGCCAGCGGATGCGGCTCACCGTTTCGCCGAGCATGGCGACGGCCATGGCCATGGTGATCAGCGGTCGGGAGAAGCCGACGGCATTGACCATGGCGAGCGGCAGCATGGTGATGGCGAAGAAATTGCTGGTCAGCGCCACCGCATTGCAGGAGATACGAAAAATGTTGCGCCACGGGTGCTTGACGCGGCGCATTTCGGCGCGGTGCCGCCAGATCAGCGGCAGGATGAACAACAGCCCGATCATCGCCCGGATGAAAACGAGCTGGAAGGCGGGATAGGTCGCTCCTTGCGCCTTTACCAGCGCCGTCATGCCGCCGGAGACCAGCGTCATGTCGAGAAGCAGCCAGCCGATGCCGATGCGGGCGTTCGAGGCCTGCTCGCTTTCCGTTTCCGGCGCGTGTTCCGTCGTCACGCCGGCTGCACGAGGTTCGCCATCAGCCGGAAGGCGCCTGGCACGAGCTTTTCGAGCTGGTGATGCAGCACCAGGCTTGTATGGGTATGGCGGCCCTCGCCGATGGCGCCGGAGATCAGCGCGCCCTTCAGCGGCTGTTCGTGGACATCGTGCATGGCCAGAAGCGGTTCGTAGGCATCATCCCAGCGGGAGACGAAATAGAGGCCGCGCTCCTTGTCCCACCCCTGCCAGTCCTGATGGCCGATCATGTTCGGTCCCTTGAGCAGCAGATGGTCGGGTGCAAGCACGGTGACGTCCGCCTTTGGATCGGTGACGCGCCAGCGCAGCGACGGCGAGCCGATTTCGATGCGGCGGACCGGCGTCTCGTTCGGGTCCCAGCCGTCCATCGGACGGTGATAGAGGGTGACGAGGTGGCCGCCTTCTTCGACGAAGCGGTGCAGGCGTTGGGTCGCGGCTGCAAGGTCCTTGCAGAGGCCGAAGGCGAAGATGCCGACGACGATGGTGGTGAAGCGCGACAGATCACTGCTTAGCGCCTGAGCGTCGAGTTCGGTTACGTCGAGACCCATGCGGGCGAGCCACAGACCGACGCGATCGGCACCGCCGCCGACATAACCGATGCGGGCGCCTTGGGGCAGCTTCAGATCGAGCGACAGGATCTTCAGGGCGGCAGGGGCGCGAAAGCTGGTGCGACCGATATGGCGGTAGGCGATCGGCGTGACTTGGAAGGCCGGGCCGCCGCCGATCTGCGGTTCGAGCTCGACGATGCCGGGCTTGGCCGCATCCGTCGGAGAGGCCAACCAGCCACCATCGACCTTATTCATCGCCCAGCCAGCGGGCGTCTTGAACGAGATAGTCGCGTTGATTCCGGAGATATTGGTCTTGATCGGCCATTCCGTCTGCTTCGTGCCGAGGGGAACAAGGAGCGCATCTGGCTGCAGGGTCAGCGACTGGGCGGGCGTTATCGAGAACGGCTCTTCGAGATCGAAGGTCCCGGTGACCGTGCGCCCGCCGATTTCGGCCGAGGCTTTCACGTGCGCATGGCCATTGCCCCCGAGTGCCGACCAAGCAGGCAGATAGAGGCAGGAGAGCGGCGCATCCAATGCTGCCGTCAGCGCGAACACTCGCTCGTTGGCGAGCGACCGGACGGAGGACGAGACGCCGGGTGGGAGAGCGGGGACGATATCGACCTTGTGGCTGGAAGCGCCTTCGCCAAGCTCCACGGTGAGCGCCGCAGCGCCGCCGGGGGAAATGGCTGAGGGATCGGCATAAGCGCGTTGGAAGATCGCCGCTGCATCGAGGATCGCGGCATCAACTTCGGCCTGCTTGCGCGCGATGCGATGACCATGCAGGGCCATAAACTCCTCTGATGCCATGGACGCGACGATCTCCAGCCAACCGGCGGCCTCGGTCAGCGCCGCAATGATCGCATCACGATCCGGGAACGCCGCCATAGCCACCGCGGTAGCCTGATCGGCTGAGCGCAATGCATCCTTCGCATTTGCCGCAAGATCCGGAAAATCCGAAAGCACGGTCAGCGAGGCCGGCAGACCCCGAAGGACCGACTGCTCCGCCTTCGCTCCCCCGACGGAGAGTTTCAGATGCAGGGGCCACTCCCTTTCCGCCTGTTTCTGCCAATGCCCCATCCCTTGGGAGGCGTGGTAATAACGCGACCATTCGCCGATCCGGTCGTATTCCACGCCAGTCGCCGGATCGCGACCCTCCGCAAGAACCGTCACCGTCGTATCCGGCGGCGGTACCTCGTCGTCATAGGTATTACCCCCACCGGACCAGGCAGGTAGATAATATTTCGCGACCCTCCATGGTTTCAAGCCTTCCGCGATATGCTCAGGATAAGCATTCGGGTCCGCGGCGAGCGCAATCGCCGTCTCGGCGGCGCGGGTCATGGCGCGGTGGTGGCCGTGCTGGCCGGGGACATCGAGGAAGGTCGGGATGACGATATCAGGGCGTTCCATGCGGTAGGCGCGCACCAGGCGCTCGACGATGCGGGCTTCGCCCCAGCGCGTGAAGGTCGCATCCCCATCCTTGGAAAAACCGAAATCGTGCACCGGGTCGCAGGGGCCGTGGCCGAGCCAGGATATATCGGCGTCAATGACCCGGGCCGCCTCTTCCAATTCGCGCGAACGCAACACGCCAAGCGGGCCGAGACGTTCCGGTCCCAGCGCATTCTGTCCACCCTCCCCACGCGTCGAGCAGGCGATGATGACCCGCATGCCAAGGCCAAAACGGAACCAGGCGAGCATCCCGTTCTGCTCGTCGTCCGGATGGGCACCGGTATTCATTACCGTGACCGTCGATTTCAGACGCGAAAGCCTCCGATGAAGCCGCACGAGCGAGGGGTCGGCCATTTGCCGTTCGATGCGTTCCCGAGCGGTCAGCATGAAAGTTCTCCAAAAATATCAGGTAGGAATATCGGCAAGCACGGCATGTGAGGTTTCGAGCTTGGGCGTCACCACATCGAAGAGCGGAAGTGCTGCCGCGCCGAGTGCGGCGGTCAGTTGTCCGGTCTGGCCGCGCAAGACACGCGGCAGGTCTCGCTGGCGCCGACTAGCGACCGAGGTGGGGAGATTGCCCATGCGGCCGATGATATCGCCGATGACGGCGTCCGGCAGCGCCCCCCCGAGGATCACGGTCTGCGGATCAAGGATGTTTTCGAGCATTGCAACCATCGGACCGAGATAGGTGGCTGCCTCGTCAACCCATTCCTCGATGACGGGATGCCGTTCGGCATGCAATTTCTCGATGTCGGAAAAGCCGCAATCCGGAAGGCCAGCACAGCTGAGCTTTTCCTTCAGCACATAGACGGAAGCATAACCCTCCAGGCACCCGAGCTGGCCGCAGGAAGGGCAAGGCTTGCCTTTCGGCACGACCGTGACGTGGCCAATTTCACCTGCATTGCCGAAGGCACCGCGATAGGGCGCGCCATCCTGGATGATCCCCAAACCGATGCCGACGCCAAAATAGATCATGCCGAAATTGGAGATCGTCAGGCCTGCCCCGAAAAGCCGTTCACCGACTGCCGCGGCCGTGGCATCGTTTTCTATGAGCACCGTATGGCCGCAAGCCTCGCTCAGTGATTGTGCCGCGTCCAGTCCCGCCCAGCCCGGTAGCGTGGTTGGACCAACCGATGTCATGCCGTCGATCCCGAAAGGACCCGGCATGACGACGCCTGTGCCCAGGAGCTTTGCGCCGACCGATCGACCGACGGTGGAAAGCTCGTCCGCAAATGCCGGAAGAATGTGTTCCGGTGTCGCATCCCGAAGCGACACGATGCGCCTTGCCCGGAGTTTTCCGGAGAGGTCGAGCGCCACGGTCACCATATGGTCGGCGGCGATTTCCACGCCGATCGTGGCACCGCCTTCGGGGTTGACGGCGAACTGAACCGGCGGCTGACCCCGGCCGGACCGCAGGCGCCCCATTTCCATCAGCAAGCCCTCGCTCGCCAGCTCATCCACGATATTGGCGACCGCCTGCGGTGTGAGACGGGTGAGCTTTGCGATGTGGGCGCGACCGAGGGAACCATGCCGCCTCACCACATCCAGCACAACGCGCCGATTGTGATCGCGGCTTCGTTCGGGGTTCTTCCCGATGGCCACCGGATGGGTGCCGATCGTGTGTATGGTCATCTCGCCCGTCCTCGGTTCGAGGGAAATTCATAACGCCGCAAGGCGGTAGGCGGCAATACAATAATTCAAGTAAATTATCTTATTGACAAACGATCCCAGCCGGGAAACCGTAAGGGAGTTGCGGCACCGAGCCGCAGCACTTCGGCGGAAGCATCTTTTCGCAGATCGGCAAGGCGTCCAACGCCAATCGACGGTGGGATGCAGGGAACAATCAGCCCCAAAGACCGGGAGATCCGGCGGGGTAAACGGAGGTTCACATGCGCAAGGCAACTTTGTTCGCCGGTCTCGTCGCCGGATTCAGCACATTTGCATTCAATGCCGCGCAGGCGGTCGAGATCGAATATTGGCAGTATGTCTTCGAGACGCGCGTGAAGGCGATGGACCAGCTCATCGCCGAGTTCCAGAAGGCCAATCCGGGCATCACCGTCAAACAGGTCACCTTCCCTTATGCCGATTATCAGACCCGGGTGATCGCCGCCAACATGGCGGGTCAAGGTCCGGACGTCATGCAGCTCTTCTACGGCTGGCTCGACAAATTCGTATCCGGCCAACTTCTGCAGCCGTTGCCGACCAATATGTTCCCGCACGACAAGATCGAGAGCGAATTCTTCCCGATCGTCAGCGCCATGAAGCGCGGCGAGGATTATTACGGTTTGCCCACCGCAGTGCGCTCGCTTGCACTTTTCTACAACAAGAAGCTCTTCACGGAAGCCGGCCTCGATCCTGCGAACCCGCCGAAGACGCTTGAAGAGTTCGTCGCCGCAGCCGAAAAGATCGCCAAGCATGATGCCTCGGGCAACCTTACCGTTGCAGGCTCGACACTCGATATGGGCGGGCAGGACCACCAATGGTGGCGCGAAGTGCTGATCCGCCAGTTTGGCGGCACCCCCTACACGGACAACGACGCGAAAGTTGCCTATGATAGCGAAGCCGGCATCAAGGCGCTGACGTTCTATACCAGTCTTCAACTCGAAAAGAAGATCGGACAGGCCGGCTTCATGGACGAGGGCCAGGCTGCATTTCGCGGCGGCAAGGCCGGCATGACGATCGATGGCACCTTCCGCCTCGGCTCTTTCAAGACGATCAAGGACTTCGAATGGGGCGTAACCGAACTGCCCGCCAATGCAGAAGGCGTTCGATCCAACTACGCTAGTTATTTCGCCAACGGCATCAGCGCCAAGACCAAAGGCGAAGAACTCGAAGCTTCCAAGAAGTTCCTGGCCTACATCTCCTCGCCCGAAGCGATGGAGATCTGGCTAAAGACAGTCGGCGAATTGCCGGCAAGGCGTTCAGCGGCGCTCACCGAAGCCAATCTGAAAGATCCCATCTATGGGCCTTTCCTGAAAGGCCTGGAATACGCTCACACCACGCTGTTCAAGGATGAAGCCGCCCAGCGCCAGAACGCCATCGATATGGCGAACCGCGTCCTGCTCGAAGGCCAGTCCGTCGAGGACTCCATCAAGCAGGCGGCAGAAGCCGAACAGGAAATCATCGACGCGGCCAAGCCATAACCGGCGGAGCCAATCATGGCAGCGATCGAACAACGGGGGGCGGCATCCGACCGTCCCGGCGGATCCTTTGGAGACCGCATTTCCATGCGGACGAAGCGGCTGCTCTGGGTTTGGGGATTTCTGGCGCTGCCGATCCTCTTCTACACAGTGATCCGCTTTTATCCGACATTCCAAGCCTTCTACCTGTCGTTTACCAATTGGGACCTGCTCCGCCCCGCGAAGTTCATCGGCGCCGCGAATTACGTGAAGCTGTTCAAGGATCCGCAGTTCTGGAAGGTGTTCAAGAATACCTTCACCTATCTGATCGTCGGCACTCCTATCAGCTTGGTTCTGGCCTTCGTCATCGCCTTTTTTCTCGATCGCGTTCGCCTCCTACACGGCTTCATCCGGGCGCTTTATTTCCTGCCCTACCTTACAACTGCCGCGGCCATGGCCTGGGTCTGGCGCTGGTTCTACCAACCGCCGCCGATCGGCGTGATCAACGATGTCTTCGGCATGCTTGGCATTCCGCAACAGCCCTTTATCCGCTCGGTGGACCAGGCACTGTTTTCGATCATGGTAACGGCCATATGGGCGGGCCTCGGCTTCCAAATCATCATCTTCATGGCCGGACTACGCGCCATTCCGACTACTTTCTACGAGGCTGCCCGCATCGATGGGCTCGGCGAATGGGCAATCCTGCGCAAGATCACCCTGCCGCTCCTGAAGCCCACCACCGTCTTCCTGGTGGTCTTCTCGTCGATCGGTTTCCTGCGCATCTTCGATCAGGTCTACAACATGACCACCAACGATCCCGGCGGGCCGCTCGGATCGACCAAGCCGCTAGTGCTGATGATCTACCAGACCGCCTTCAACTCCTACGCCATGGGATATGCGGCCGCACAGACCGTTGTTCTGTTCACCATTCTGCTGGTGGTTTCGTTGCTGCAGCTCTTCATCCTGAGGGACAAGAAATGAGCGAAGCGCCAGCCCTTTTCCATTCCAACATCCGACCTGGCCGGATCATCGCCTGGACATTGCTTCTGATCGGCGGCCTCATCATGGTCTCGCCACTTGCCTTCATGTTCTCGACATCCTTCAAGACGGCCGATCAGGTCTACGACCTGCGCCTTGTACCGGCTGCGCCTACACTCACGAATTACATCGCCGTACTGGCCGACGGCCGATTCACGCGCTGGTTCTTCAATTCCACGCTGGTTGCGGTCATCGTCACCCTATCGAACTGCTTCTTCGACAGCCTGGTCGGCTATACGCTCGCGAAATTCCAGTTTCGCGGCCGCTATTTCATCTTTCTCGCCATCCTCTCGACGCTGATGATTCCCACCGAGATGCTGGTCATTCCGTGGTATCTAATGTCGAGCCAGCTCGGCTGGCTGGACAGCTATTGGGGCATCATGTTTCCCGGCATGATGACCGCCTTCGGCACCTTCCTGATGAAGCAATTTTTCGAGACTGTGCCGAACGATTTCATCGAGGCCGCGCGCGTCGACGGGCTCAATGAATTCCAAATCTGGTGGAAAGTGGCGCTACCGCTGGTGACACCGGCGCTTTCGGCGCTTGCGATCTTCACCTTCCTCGGCAACTGGACGGCGTTCTTCTGGCCGCTGATCGTCACCACCAGCAAGGAACTCTATACGCTGCCGGTCGGACTTTCGAGCTTCGCGGTCGAGCAGTCCATCCAGTGGGAAATGATCATGACAGGTGCGGCAATCGCCACCCTTCCCACGCTTCTCGTCTTCCTCGTCCTGCAGCGCTACATCGTCCGCGGTGTGATGCTGGCAGGCCTGAAAGGATAAAACCATGGCGGATATCAACCCGCGCCTTTCCGACACCAGCAAGTTCCCCGATCCGGTCTACAAGGAAACGGTGCTGCGGCCGCTCTTCGACGGCGCCAAGAGCCATCACGTTGATGGTTTCCGCCGGATCGACCGCGCGCATCTCGTCATGCTGGTCGAAACCGGCATCCTTGAGAAGAGTCTTGCGTCCAAGATCGCTGATGCGCTCGTGGCGATCGATCGGGAAATCGATCCTTCGACCCTCGTTTATACGGGCGAGGTGGAGGATTTCTTTTTCCTCATCGAGAAGGAGCTGAAGGCCCGCATCGGCGTTGATATCGCCGGGCGCCTGCACACGGCCCGTTCGCGCAACGACATCGACCACACGCTCTTCAAGCTCGGCCTCAAGGACAGGATCGATGCGCTGATGGGTAAAGCTCGACGCCTGCTTGCCGCGATGATCGATGCCGCCGAGCGGGAGAAGGCGACGTTGATCGTCGCCTATACCCACGGCCAACCAGCCCAGCCGACCACGTTCGGACATTATCTCTCCGCTGCGATCGAGGTACTGATCCGCGATATAGAACGATTTGCCGAAGCCCGCCGGATCGTCGATCTGTCGCCGATGGGCGCTGCGGCGATCACCACGTCCGGCTTCCCGATCGACCGCGCCCGTGTCGCCGAACTGCTCGGCTTCTCGGCGCCGCTCAGAAATTCCTATTCCTGCATCGCCGCTGTCGATTATACGACTTCGACCTATTCGGCGATCGAGTTGATGTTCCTGCATCTCGGTCGACTGATCCAGGATTTCCAGTTCTGGACGAGCTTCGAAGTCGGCCAGATCTACGTCCCGAATGCGCTGGTGCAGATTTCCTCGATCATGCCGCAGAAGCGCAATCCGGTGCCGATCGAGCATCTTCGCCATCTCGCGAGCCAGACGATGGGCCGAGCCCGGACTGTGCTCGACGTGATGCACAACACGCCCTTCACCGACATGAACGACAGCGAGGGCGAGACCCAAGGCATGGGCTACGAGGCCTTCGCCTCCGCCTCCCGTGTGCTCGACCTGCTTGCCGCGCTGATCAGCCAGATCAGCATCGATCCGGAACGGGTGGACCAGAACATCCGCCGGTCCTGCATTACCATCACCGAGCTTGCGGACTCCCTGGTCAGGATCGAAGACCTTTCCTTCCGCGAGGCGCACGAGATTGCCGCCGCCACCGCCAAGAGCGTCGTCGCTGCCAAGGGCAACCTGAGCGATGACGGCTACGAGCCCTTCCTGAAGACGTTTGAACATCTCACGGGCCGCAAGCCCTCGGTCGATCTCGTCAAGTTCAGGGAGATCGTCTCGCCGGAGCATTTCGTTTCCGTGCGCGCCCGCTTCGGCGGCCCCGCGACCGAGCCGATGAACGCGGCGTTGACCAGCTATCGCGAGACACTTTCCGCTTTCGAGGCGCACGCAAGGAAGGCGGCGGAGTACGAAGCAGCCGCCGCGGCCGAACTCGAGGAAAAATTCACCGCCCTCGTGGGAGCCTGCTGATGGCAACGATCGAACTTGAGAAACTCGTGAAGAGCTACGGCAAGGTCGAGGCGGTCAAGGGCATCGACCTTTCGATCGCCGACGGTGAGTTTATTGTCTTCGTCGGTCCGTCCGGCTGTGGAAAATCGACCACGCTCCGAATGATTGCAGGGCTCGAAGAAATTTCCGGCGGCACGCTGAAGATCGGCGAGGCGGTGGTCAACGAACGCGAACCGAAGCAGCGCAACATTGCCATGGTATTCCAGAACTATGCGATTTATCCGCATATGACGGTGCGCCAGAATATCGGCTTCGGGCTTTATACCTCGAAATTCAGCAAGGCCGAGAAGGACAGAAGAATCGAGGAGGCCGGCCACATCCTCGGCCTCGAGGCCTTACTCGACCGACGCCCTGCGGCGCTTTCCGGCGGCCAACGGCAACGCGTCGCGATCGGCCGCGCCATGGTCCGCGATCCTGCCGCTTTCCTGTTCGACGAACCGCTTTCCAACCTCGACGCCCAGCTTCGCGCCCAGATGCGCATCGAGATCAAGCGCTTGCACCAGCGGCTGAAGACAACCACCGTTTACGTGACGCATGACCAAATCGAGGCCATGACCATGGCCGACCGGATCGTCGTGATGAAGGACGGCAATATCCTTCAGGTCGGAACGCCCTCGGAGCTCTATGAAAGCCCCGTCGACGTGTTCACCGCGCGTTTTATCGGCAGCCCTTCGATGAACCTGGTGCGTGGCAGGAGAACCGGCAGCGGCGCGGAGGCACAGGACGGCGGCGATGTCCTGATCGGCATCCGGCCCCACGACCTGATCGTTGCCGACGATGATAAGGCGTCCCCTGCCGCATTCCGGTTGCGCGGCACCGTGATAGCCGTTGAGCCACTGGGGCCGGAGACGCTCGTACATCTGGATGTTGCCGGAACCTCAATCATTGCGACCGCGCGAAACAAGTTCGTGCCAGCCGTCGGAAGTACGCTCAGCTGCGACGCCGCTTCCGGTGGCCTCTACCTCTTCGATGCCAGCACAGAGAAATTTCTGGAGCGTTCATGATGACGCCTACAGAGACAAGATCCGCGGTGCTCAGCATCGGGCGGATCTATTGCGACCTTATCTTCACAGGCCTCGACCACCTGCCGGTGCTGGGGCGCGAGCTTTTTGCAAGCGGGATGGAGATCGCGGCCGGCGGCGGAGCCTTCATCGCTGCGGCGCATCTCGCCAATGCGGGGCGCAAGGTGGCGCTCGCTGCCCGGCTTGGCACGGACTCTCTGTCGGCGGGCGTCGAAACGCAGATCCGTGAAAGCGGGGTCGACCTTCAGTTCATCGAACATTCGGAAGACGCCGGACCGCAAGTAACCGTGGCGGCCGTGGTCGGGCAGGACCGCGCCTTCTTGACCCGCCGTGCGGGACAAGCCCTTCCGGCGACGCTCGACGCCGCCTTGGACTGGGAAGAGGCGCGCCACCTCCACATCGCCGAATACGCAACGCTGCACGAAATCCCGGATCTCGTTTCCCGCGCTAAGGAAAGAGGCCTCACCGTCTCGCTCGACCCCAGTTGGGACGCGACGCTGATTTACGATCGCGGCCTGCTCCGCGCCTGCGAAGACGTCGATCTGTTCATGCCGAACCTGGAAGAGGCAGAAGCGATCACCGCTTCTGCCGATCCGCAAGCTGCGATCCGCAAACTGTCGCTTGCGTTTTCGACGGTCGTGGTGAAGGGAGGCGCGAAGGGCGCATGGGCAATGTCGAATGACCAGGTGCTGCATGAGCCAGCCGAGACGGTACCGGTTATCGATACGACGGGGGCAGGCGATGCTTTTAATGCGGGCTTCATCAATGCGTGGCTGAACGGGGCCTCTGACGAGGCTTGTTTGCGTGCCGGCATCCGCTTCGGCAGCCTTGCGGTTCAGGCTGCCGGCGGCGCCAGGCTGCTTCCGGCTGCGAATTAGGCAATCGCCCGATCGTTCGTGTCAAACCGATGAAGGCTCGCCTTGTCCGGCGTGGCATAAACCACGTCATCGGGCGCATAACGATGCTCGCCGAACAGTCGAACGGTCAGAAGTCCCGTCACTTCCGTTTCCAGATAAACGATCGTATCGGCGCCGAGGTGCTCCACGTGAATCACCCTGCCTTTCCAAGCGCCGTCTTCGCGGGACAGGGCGATGTGCTCAGGACGGACACCGATCGTTTTCGCGCCGGACTGACCGAGTTTTTCTGCGGGGATCAAATTCATCTGCGGCGAGCCGATGAACCCGGCAACGAAGATGTTGGCCGGCCTGTTGTAAAGCTCCATCGGCGAGCCGATCTGCTCGATCGCGCCGGCATTCAGCACGACGATCTTGTCGGCCAATGTCATAGCCTCGACCTGGTCGTGGGTGACGTAGATCATTGTCGCTTTCAGCCGCCGGTGAAGGCCGGCAATTTCCAGCCGCGTCTGGACGCGTAGTGCCGCGTCGAGGTTCGAGAGCGGTTCGTCGAACAGGAAGAGCTTCGGTTCGCGAACGATGGCGCGGCCGATGGCAACGCGCTGGCGCTGGCCGCCGGACAATTCGGCCGGTCGGCGGGCAAGATAGGGATCAAGCGACAACATGGCCGACGCCTTGGCGACGCGGGTGTCGATCTCCGCTCTTTCGGTGCCCGCCTGCTTGAGGCCAAGACCCATATTGTCCTTGACGTTGAGGTGGGGATAAAGCGCGTAGGACTGGAAGACCATGGCGATGCCGCGCTTTGCCGGCGGCGTGTTGACCACTTCTGCGCCGTCGATCCGCACGCTGCCGGAGGTGGCATCCTCAAGCCCGGCAATCACCCGCAAGAGCGTGGATTTGCCGCAACCGGACGGCCCGACGAAGATGACGAACTCGCCGTCCTTGACCTCAAGGTCGATGCCTTTCAGCACCTCGTGCGTGCCAAAGGCCTTGCGGATGGATTTCAGCTCAAGAGAACCCAAGGTACGTTTTCCTTATAAACGGATCGGCTTGCCGGTGCGTACGCTCTCATCCGCCCCGAGGCAGATCCTGAGCGACTGGACGGCATCGTCCATGTGCCGGGTGAGATCGATGTCCCCGCGGATGGCTTTCAGAACATAGGCCTGTTCGAGATCGCAGAGTTTCTGGTGATCCGGCTCACCGGACATGGAAAGATCTTCATCCGGCCGAATAAACCGGCCATCCGGGCCGGTCTCGGCGGTGTGGACACGGATGACCGAAGTCTTGGTATGCGTGTCGATGTCGTCGGACTTGGCCTTATGATCGACGAGGATCGACACCGATCCCCTGGGCGACATGACGTCCTTCACGAAGAAGGCCGTCTCCGACATCATCGGACCCCAGCCCGCCTCGTACCAGCCGACGGAACCGTCCTCGAACATCACCTGCAGATGGCCGTAGTTATACATGTCCGGCGCAATCTCTTCGGACATGCGCAGGCCCATGCCGCGCACCTCGACCGGCTTGGCATCGGTGATCTGGCACATGACATCGACGTAATGCACGCCGCAATCGACGATCGGCGAGGTGGTTTGCATCAGCGCCTTGTGGACGTCCCATTTTTCGCCCGACGACTGCTGGTTCAGGTTCATGCGGAAGACGAAAGGCGGACCGAGCTTGCGCGCCTCCTCGATCAGCCGCATCCAGGACGGATGGTGGCGAAGGATATAACCGATCACCAGCTTGCGGCCATGCTTCTTCGCCGCCGCGACGACGCGCTCGGCATCGGCGACGGTGGTCGCCAGAGGCTTTTCCACGAAGACGTGGCAGCCGGCTTCAAAGGCCATGACCGCATAGTCCGCGTGACTGTCCGAATAGGTGTTGATCGAGCATAAATCAGGCTTCAGTTGATCGAGTGCCAGAGCGAAATCCGTAAAGAACGGATAGTCCTCGAGTGCTGTCGGCAGGTCGCGCTTCGAGCGGTTGACGAGGCCGACGATCTCGAAACCGGGATTGTTGTGATAGGCGAGCGCATGGCTGCGGCCCATGTTACCGAGGCCTGCGACGACAACGCGGACAGGAGGAGTGGATGTGTTCACTTGACGGCTCCCGAGGTGATGCCGCGGATCAATTGCCGCGAGAAGATGACGTAAAGCACCATGACCGGCAGGATCGCCAGCGACAGCGCCGACAGCACTGCATTCCAGTTGGTGACGAACTGGCCGATAAACATCTGGGCGCCGAGCGTGACCGTCTTGGTGGCCTCGCCGGGAGCCAGGATCAACGGGAACCAGAGATCGTTCCAGATCGGGATCATGGTAAAGACCGCAACGGTCGCCATGGCGGGCCTGACCAGAGGCAGGACGAGGCGGAAGAAGATCGCATATTCCGAAAGCCCATCGATCCGGCCGGCATTCTTCAGATCGTCTGATACGGTGCGCATGAATTCCGAAAGGATGAAGATCGCGAGCGGCAGCCCTTGCGCGGTGTAGACGAGGATCAGCGAGGTCAGCGTGTTGACGAGGCCGGCGGCCACCATGCCCTGCAGGATCGCGACCGTGCCGAGGCGGATCGGGATCATGATGCCGAGCGCCAGATAGAGGCCGAGCAGCGTGTTTCCGCGGAAACGGTATTCAGACAGGGCGAATGCGGCCATCGCGCCAAACAGCAGGACCAGAGCGATGGAGACAACCGTGACGACAAGGCTGTTCTGGAAATATCCGATGAAATCGCCCTGCTGCAGAACCGTCTCATAGCCGACGAGACTGAAGGTCGAGGGCGTCGGCACGGCCATCGGCTCGCGGAAGATGGCGTTGCGGCTCTTGAACGAATTGACCACCGTCAGGAAGACCGGGAAAAGCGCAACCACGGTATAGGCAATCAGCGCGAGGTGGATGAGCGCGGTGCGCAACGGAGCGGCGCGGGCTTTCGACATCTTTGCGCTCCTAGAATTGATAGCGACGCATGCGCCGCTGGATGACGAAAAGGTAAAGGGATACGCCGGCCAGGATGATGAGGAACATCACGGCGGCGATCGTGGCGCCCATGGAGCGGTCGCCCATCTGGTTCTGGAAACCGAAGAAGGTGCGATAGAGCAGCGTGCCCAAGATATCAGTCGAGCCGTTCGGCCCGGCGAGAGCGCCCTGCACCGTATAGATCAGGTCGAAGGCGTTGAAATTGCCCACGAAAGTCAGCACCGAGACGATGCCGATCGAAGGCAGGATAAGCGGCAGCTTGATCTTCCAGAACTGGCTCCAGCCGGTGATGCCGTCGCATTCGGCAGCTTCCAGAACTTCATCGGGAATATTCAGGAGCGCTGCATAGATCAGCATCATAGGGATACCGACATATTGCCAAACCGAGATGAGGGAGACCGCGAGCAGCGCAGTATCCGGTTTGCCGAGCCAGGGCGCGAAGAAGGATTTGAGGCCGACAAGGTCCATCAGGCCCGGCGCAATACCCCAGATCGGCGAAAGGATGAGTTTCCAGATAAAGCCGACGATAACGAAGGACAGCAGCGTCGGCACAAAGATTGCCGAGCGGTAGAAAGCGGCGAAGCGCAAATTCGGTACCGACAGCATGGCGGCGATCGCGATGCCGACCGGGTTCTGCACCAGCATATGGATGATGAAGAAGACGACGTTGTTGCTCAGTGCATTCCAAAAGTCGGCGGAAAGCCGCGGATCGCTGAAGAGCACCTTGAAATTGTTGAGACCCACGAAGGCGAGCTGGCCCTCGACCATGTTGAACAGCGACAGGCGCAGCGTCTCGATCAGAGGCAGGATCATTACGGCCGTATAGACGAGAAAGGCCGGCGCCAGAAAAACGGCAATGTGCCAGCGGGTCGACCGTTTGACAGGAGCCGCTTCGATATCGGCAATTTCGGTATCGCTCATGGCTCGGTTCCAAGTGTTCATAGGGTGTCGGCGGAAAGGTTATGGCAATGCTTACATCCAGCTACAGCAACCTTCTCCCCGTCTATTGGAGATAAGGCCGTGTTCTGCGGCAACTTCCTCGACGTCGTGATCGAGCAGGGTCCATTCCCTCCCCCGGCTTGCAGGGAGAGGGTTGGGATGAAGCGCTTCTTTCGAAGAGGGCGCCTTCAGCTCACTTGGCCGGCTTGTACCAGCTGTCGAGACCCTTCTGGGTTTCGGCGGCGGCCTGTTCCGGCGTCTGGGTGCCGTTGATCACGTTCGCCGAAACACGCCACATCTCCAGATCGAGGTTCGGCTGCCCACGGCCGACGATCGCAGCGCTCGGTCGGATGGTCGTCTTGCAGTTCTGGCGCCAGGATACGAATTCCTGAGCCAGACCATCGGTCATCTTAACCGGCTTGGAGTTCAGGCTGAAGAAGCCCGGCAGCGAGTTTGCATAGAGTTCGGCGAACTCCGGCGAGGCCACCCAAGCCAGGAATTTCTTCGCGGCCTCCTGGTTCTTGCCCTTGGCGTTCAGGCCGAGGCCAATGTCGTTATGGTCGGAGATGTAGCAGGTGTCGCCGGCCTTCTTCACCGGTGGCGGGAAAGCGCCCATCTCGAAGTCAGCCTGCGCCTTGAACGGCGCGATTTCCCAAGAGCCGGCCGGATAGATTGCAGCACGACCGAGGGTGAAGAGGTTCTGGCTGTCCGGATAGGTTTGCGCTTCAAAACCGTCGCCCAGATAAGGCTTCCACTTCGCCAGCGCCTTGTAAGGCTCGACCCATTGCGCATCGGTGAGCTTTTCTTTGCCTGATATCAGCGCCTTGCGGCCTTCCTCACCCTTCCAGTAATTGGGGCCGATGTTGTAATAACCCATCGTCGCCGCTTCCCACTGGTCCTTGGTGCCCATGGCGAGCGGGATGTAGTTGCCGTCCTTCTTGAACTTTTCGAGCACGGCGAAGAACTCGTCCTCCGTCTTGGGGACCTGAACGCCGGCCTCCTCGAATGCCTTCTTGTTGTAGATGAAGCCGTGGATGACGGAAGCCATCGGCACGCAGAAGGTCGTTTTGCCGTCGTCCGTAGTCCAGGCAGACTTCGCCACGTCGGAGAAGTTTTCCATGCCCGGCAGATCGCTCAGCGGAGCAAGCTGGCCCTTCTGGAACATGGCGAGCGAGAGGTCGAACGGGCGGCAGGTGATGAGGTCGCCGGCGGTACCGGCTTCCAGCTTGGCGTTGACCGCGGAATTGTATTCCGTCGGCGCCATCGGTGCGAAACTCACCTTGATATCGGGGTTCTTCGCCTGGAAAGCCGGGATGATCTTTTCCTGCCAGATCGCCAGGTCGTCGTTACGCCAGCTTTCGATCGTCAGCTGCGCATCCGCCGCGTGAACCAAGCCAGCAGGCGCGAGCACGGTCGTGGCGAAAAGCATGCCTTTCAATATGCGGGTCATGATGTTCTCCCTCTTTTTTGCGCCTTCAGGCGCGCTTCATGGAACTCTTATTTGCCTGCAGTTCGCTCAGCGCGACACGCAGCACCTCACCGGAGCGGGCGAGCAGCGCCTTCGCAGCGTCCGTGCTGGGAGCGCCGGCGGCCAGCAGGACCGCGACCTTCACCGAACCCTGGGCAGATCCCATCAAAATGCGCGCCTCGTCCATATCGATGCCGGCGATCTCCGCCACCATACGCGCGGCGCGGGCACGCAGCTTGTCATTATCGGGACGCAGGTTAACCATATGACCATCATGAACATGGCCGAGCTTCACTGCAGCGAGCGTCGAGAGCATGTTGAAGGCCATTTTCTGGGCGGTGCCAGCACCCATGCGCGTCGAGCCGGCCACCACTTCCGGCGGCGTCTCCAGCACGATCGCGACATCGGCTCTTTTGAAAAGCTCAGCGCCCGCGTTGTTGGCCATGGCGACAATCCTGGCTCCGCACCTGTGGGCAATGTCGGCAACCGCGCACGCATAAGGGGTCGAACCGCTTGCCGAAACAGCAATGACGCAATCGCCCGAACCTATGACCGCAGCGTCCTTTTCCGCAAGCGGAACGTCGTCTTCCGGCGCGCCTTCCATATCGGTGAGACTCGATATGCCGCCGGCGAGCAGAAGCACGATCTGCTCGCGCGGGATACCATAGGTGCCCGGCAGCTCAAGCGCGTCGGCCATGGCCATCAAGCCGGAACTGCCGGCGCCCGCATAAACAAGCTTGCCTCCGGACCTCAAGGTCGACGCAACAATATCCGCAGCCTGAGCAATGGCGGGAATGGCATCATCGACGGCCTTCGCCGCCTGCTGCTGGCCGGCCGCCAGAAGGCGCAGGATCTCAGCAGGCTCACGCGTATCGAGCCCTTCTGCCTTCCCATGCCTGGCTTCGGTGGCGTTACTGCTCATCCGGTTTCTCCCTCTGCCAAAATGATGCCAAAAAAATACCAATTGTCCAGAAGGAAAATTAACTTTTATGAAGAAAGAGGCTCACCCTTTGAAGGAACTTGTAAAAAACAGCTTTATTTCAATGATATGTGGCGGTGGCTCCGAAAAATTCCGAAATGGCCTTGGTTAATGGTATTTTTTTGGTATCATTAATTACGGAGGTATCCATGGGCGACTATTTTATCGGAATCGACGGTGGAGGAACGAGCTGCCGTGCGGCATTGGCCAACGGTGCAGGCGAGATCATCGGGCGCGGGAAAAGCGGCGCCTCCAACATTCTGACCGATCCCGATACCGCGCTCAATCACATCACGGAAGCCGCGCGGTTCGCGTTCGAGAATGCGGGACTTGTCCCCGATCTCGCTTCCGTTGCCGCCACCCTCGGCCTTGCCGGCAACAATGTCGGCGACGCGGTTAGCTACGTCCAGGGCCGCCTGCCCTTCAAGAAGGCGGATATCGTTTCCGACGGCGTCATCGCCTTGCAAGGCGCGATTGGAGACGATGATGGCGCGATCGGCATAGTCGGTACAGGCACGGTTTACATCACCCGGCATGAAGGAGTGCTTCGCTCCGTCGCAGGCTGGGGATTTCAGGTCAGCGATCTCGGCAGCGGTGCCCGTCTCGGCCAGCTCGCACTGCAGGAGAGCCTGCTCGCCTATGACCGGATTCACCCGATGACAGAGTTCTCGAAGGCGATCCTCGCGGAATTCGGCAACAACCCCGAAAATGTCGTCGACTTCGCGCGTCTCGCCAGGCCCGGCGACTTCGGCCGCTACACGCCGAGGGTATTCGAGTTCGCCGGGCGCGGCGACGAAGCGGCAATACGCATTCTAAAGACGGGAGCCTCGGACATAGACCAGGCGCTCGATGCGGTGAATGCCATTACCAAAGGGAAAGGCCGGCTTTGCCTGCTGGGCGGGCTGGCGCCGCTTTATCCGCAATATCTTGCAGAACGGCACCGGTCGCGACTATCCGAACCGCTTGCGGACGCCCTTACGGGCGCTGTCGCACTTGCAGTCAAGACCCATGGCCGCGCGGCGGAGGTACGCGTATGAACGAAACGCTTGCCACGATCCTTCCGCTCGACGGCCTGCAGTCAGCCGGGACGGGGCCGCTCTACATGAAGCTGCGGCAAAGCCTGGAAGATGCGATCCGTACCGGCAGGCTTGGCCATGGAGACGCACTGCCGGCGGAACGCGATCTTGCCGACTATGCCAATGTCAGTCGCGTCACCGTCCGCAAGGCCGTGGACGACCTCGTCAAGGACGGATTGCTTACCCGCAAGCATGGCTCGGGCACATTCGTGGTCAAACCGTTGTCACGCGTCGAACAACCGCTAACCCGACTGACATCGTTCACGGAGGATATGGCCCGACGCGGCCTGGTGACGAGGTCGGAATGGCTGGAGCGCGGGCTTTTCCACCCCTCTCCGGAAGAAATGATGATGCTGGGGCTGGCACCAGGAACCAAGGTCGCCCGTCTCGGCCGTCTTCGCATTGCGGACGACATGCCGCTTGCCATTGAGCGGGCCAGTATTTCCGTCGAGTTCCTCCCGGACCCTTCGGTCGTCACCAACTCTCTTTATGCGGAGCTGGAAAAGAAGAACGCCCGCCCCGTGCGCGCCATCCAGCGAATATCAGCCTGCAATATGAAAGACCCGGATGCGGGGCTTTTGGCGGTGCCGATCGGAGCGGCCGGCCTGTCCATCGAGCGCGTATCCTATCTGGCGTCCGGCCGTGTCGTCGAGCTGACGCGGTCCCTATATCGGGGCGATGCCTATGATTTCGTGGCCGAGCTTTCGCTCGGCGAAAAATAACGTTCGAGGACAAGATGATGCAGACACACATGCGGCAGGAGATTGATGAGATACCGGAGGCCGTCCAGCGCCTGCTCGACGGGTCGAAATCCGAGCTTGCCGCCGCAGGTCGTGCACTTCGCGAGAAAGACCCGGCTTTCCTGATTACGATCGCCCGCGGCTCTTCCGATCATGCCGCAACCTTCATCAAATATGCCGTCGAACTCACCAGCGGCAGACCCGTCGCTTCGCTCGGCCCCTCGCTTGCATCCATCTATGGCGCAAGGCTCGAACTCGGCGCCGGAGTCGCGATCGCCATTTCCCAATCGGGCAAGAGCCCCGATATCGTGGCGATGGCGGAGGCGGCAACCAAGTCCGGTGCGGTAACGATTGCGCTCACCAACACGCTGCCTTCGCCGATCGCTGACGCCTCGGCCCACGCCGTGAATATCAATGCCGGACCGGAACTTGCGGTCGCGGCGACCAAATCTTTCGTCAATTCCATCGTTGCGGGCCTCGTTTTGCTTTCGGAATGGGTAGGCGACGAAGGACTTAAGGCGGCGATCGGCAATCTGCCGTCACATTTCGAAACCGGGGTTAAACTCGATTGGAGTGAACTCGCACAGGAACTCGGCGAGGCAGACTCCCTCTACATGCTTGGGCGTGGCCCAGCGCTTGCGATTGCGAGCGAAGCGGCACTGAAGTTCAAGGAGACATCCAATATGCATGCGGAAGCCTATTCCGCGGCGGAGGTCCTGCATGGTCCGGTTGCGTTGGTCGAAAAGCGGTTTCCCGTCGTAACCTTTGCTGCACGGGATGCCGCTGAAGCCTCTGTGGCCGAGATCGCCGACAGCTTGGCGAATAAAGGCGCGCTTGCTTTTGCCACTTCGGACAAGGTGAAGAAAGCCAAGCAGTTGCCGTTTGTCGCGACCGGCCATCCCCTGACCGATGCGCTCGCCCTGATCCTGCCTTTCTATGGTTTCGTCGAGGCATGGTCGCGTGCCAAGGGCTTCAATCCGGATGCGCCGGTAGCACTCAAGAAAGTGACAGAGACATTATGACGACACGCAAGGCCATCACAGGTGCCCGCATTTTCGACGGCACCATCTGGCATGACGGTGCCGCGCTCATCATCGCAGACAGCAAGATCGAGTCCGTGGAGCGGGCAACGCACCTGCCATCGGACGCGGAAACGATTGATGCCGAGGGCGCGCTGATCGTGCCGGGGTTCATCGATCTTCAGGTCAATGGCGGCGGCGGGGTGTTGCTGAACGAGGAGCCGACAGCGGAAGGCCTGAGACAGATCTGCGCAGCGCATGCGAAATTCGGCACCACCGCGCTGTTGCCGACGCTGATCACCGATACGCCGGAAATCACGGCCAAAACGGTGGCGGCCGGCAAGCAAGCAAAAGAGCAGGGGTTACCCGGTTTTCTCGGCCTGCATCTGGAGGGGCCGCATCTATCGGTCGCGCGCAAGGGAGCTCATGACCCTACCCTGATCCGGCCAATGGAAGAGAAGGATATCGAACTCATCCTGACCTGCCGGGGGGAGTTCGAGGCGATGATGATCACCATCGCGCCGGAAAACGTGACGGTCGATCAGGCGGGGCGTCTGGCCCAAGCCGGCTTCACGATCAGCCTCGGACACACAGAAACAAGCTACGAGACCGCGCGAGCCTATACAGAGGCGGGAGTGCGGACGGTGACGCATCTTTTCAACGCGATGAGCCCGCTTGGCCACCGCGAGCCGGGTCTCGTCGGAGCCGCGCTGGACACCGGCTCGCTCTATGCAGGGCTGATTGCCGACGGCATTCACGTGCACCCTGCTTCGATGCAGGTCGCCCTCCACGCTAAGACAGGGCCTGGCAAGATCTTCATTGTGACGGATGCCATGTCCACCATCGGAACCGATTTGAAGAGCTTCACCCTGAACGGCCGGGAGATCCTGCGTCGGGACGGCCGCCTGACGCTCGCCGATGGGACGCTCGCCGGCGCCGATATCGACATGATATCTTCCGCGCGTTTCGTACACCGGACCCTTGGACTGCCGCTAGAGGAGGCACTCAGGATGGCCTCGGCCTATCCTGCGGAAGCGGTCCGTATTTCGGATCGAAAAGGATCGCTGAAGGCAGGGTACGACGCGGACTTCGTAATACTCACACGCGACCTCGGCATGAAGAGCACCTGGATTGGCGGCAACAAGGTCTATCAAAACCACTAGCCGGCTATCGGAATGGCGACCTGTACTTTTAGGCCCCTCCCTTCGCGGCCTTGCGCGAGGGACAATACCGCGCCGTGGAGGCGGGCGATCTCTTCCACGATCGGCAGCCCGAGGCCTGTGCCGGATTTTTCCGTCATCCCTCCGCGTTCGAAGCGCTTCAGCACCTGCGTCTGCTTGTCCGGGGGAATACCGGGGCCATTGTCCTCCACCTCAAGTACGGCCATGTCGCCCTTTTGGTTGACCCGGACCGTTACCTCTGCACCGGCGCCCGCATAGAGCAGCGCGTTGCCGATTAGGTTTTTCAGGAGTTCGCCGATCAGCAGGGGCTCGGCGAAGACCGTGGAATCCCCCTCGCCCTCAAAACCGAGATCGATGTCAGCTTCCGCGGCGAAGGGCACATGCTCGGCCGTGACCCCTTGTGCCAAGGCCGTCAGGTCGATCTTCTGCATCGACGTCGACCGCTTCGTCGCGTCGATCCTCGCCATCAGCAGGAGCTGTGCCAGGATGCGTTCCGCATCGGCAACGGCTTCGTCGGCCTTGCGGGTGGCTTCCCTTGCCACTCCAATATCCGTGGCACGGCCAGCAAGCGCCAGCTGCGTGCGGATGATGGCGAGCGGCGTACGCAGCTGATGGCTCGCATTGCCGGTGAAATGCCTGAGCGCCTCCAGCGCTCCCTCGAGCCGCACCATGAAGGAATTGACGGTATCGACAAGCCCCTGCACCTCATTCGGTACACGCTCGCTGATCGGATGCAGATCGTCGGGACTGCGTTCGGCGATCGCCTCGCTGAAACGGTAGAGCGGACGCAGCGACAGCGTCACCGCCACCCAGACGATCACGGCAGCACCGGCGATCATGAAGAGCAGTCGCAAAGCCGATCGGATGAGGATCGTCCGCGTCAGATGCTGGCGGGCGATGGTTGTTTCGGCAACGGTAACGATGAAGGGTACCGAATTGATGCCGGTTGAGGCCGACCGGGCGAGCGCCGCGACACGGATCGGCTCGCCGCGGAAGGTGGCATTCTCGAATGCGGCGGCCTGTCCCTCGCGACGCGGTATCGACGGGAGGTTCTGGTATCCGGTGATGAACGTTCCCGGCGGCCCGTCGACGCGGTAGAAAACCCGGTCCTGCGCGGCTGAAGTCAGCATTTCAAGCGCGACATAGGGAATGTCGACCTCGAGAGATCCGTCCTCGGCAACGATCACCCGTTCCGCGATGGCGAGCGCCGAACCGGCAAGAACCCGATCGGAAACCTCATTGGCCGTATCGACCGCCTCGTCCCAAGTATCGATCATGGCGGCCGTGCCGATGACGGCAGTTGCAAGCAGGAGCCAGGCGAGCAGCCGGCGCCGAAGCGAATAGGCAGCGGAGGGCGTCATGAGCCAGGCGCCAGGGTTTCAAGATAATACCCGATGCCTCGGGCGGTCTTGACCGTCAGCCCGTACGGCGCCAGGCGGCGGCGCAAGCGGCTTACATATTGCTCGATCGCATTGGCCGACAGATCGTCGTCAAAGCCGCTCAAAGAACCGATGATGGCATCCTTGGAGACGACTTTGCCCGCCCGCAGGAACAGGAGCTCCAGGAGTGCGACCTCCCGAGCCGGGATATCGAGCGGTACGCCCTGGCTGGAAAAGGTTCGGGACGTGAGGTCGAGGGTAATGCAGCCGTAATTGACAATCGAGCTCCTCAAGCCCGCTTGCCGGCGCAAGAGCACCCGGATGCGGGCTTCGAATTCGGAAATATCGAAGGGCTTGATCATGTAGTCGTCGGCACCAAGGTCGAGGCCCCTTACCCGCTCCTCCGGCGTACCGCGCGCGGTCAGGATCATCACGGCAGCCTTGTTCGCTCGTGCGCGCATGGCGCGAAGAACGTCCAACCCATCCATTTCCGGAAGGTTCAGGTCGAGGATCACCAGATCATAAGTCTCCGCCGCCGCAACAGCCTCGGCGGACGCACCATCGGCCACCGCGTCGACCGCATAACCGCTGCTTCGCAGGATGGCCGACAGCCCCTCGGCCAGTGCCTGATTGTCCTCGACCAGAAGAATGCGCACGAACTCCCCCCACTTCAGGACGCGATTATAAACGCGCGGAAGCGGGGATGTCACGGAGGCGCTTGAAGGGTGGTTACTGCGACCGGCCGATATAATCCATCTTGCCGATGGGAACGCCCTTGTGGCGTAGAATCGCGTAAGCGGTCGTTACATGGAAGTAGAAATTTGGAATGGCGAAGCCCAAAACATAACTTCTTGCGGTGAAGGTCGTGGAGCCCGTGCGGGTCTTCAGTACCACCTCGGCCTCATCGCGGCCTTCCATACTGGCCGGGTCGACGCTCTTCAGAAAAGTCACCGTTTTTTCAATGCGCGCATGCAGATCGGCGAAGGTCACTTCGTCATCGGTCATCGGTACGTTTTCCAGCTGGGCCACGCGCACGGGCACGAACTTGGCCGTGTCGCTTGCCCGCTGGACCTGGGCGGGAAGCGGATACATGTCTTCGATCAGCCGAGCCTCCAGCAATTCCTTGTGCGCCATGCCTTTTTCATCTGCAAATCTCTCCGCTTTCCTGAGGATTTCACTGAGATTGCCGAAGGCGCGAATGAAGACAGGTACCGAAATATCATAGAGCGAAAGCGACATGGATCTGACCTTGCTGACGAGTGGCGCCCGAAGGCGAAAAGACCGAACGTAAGGACGCCGGATTATAAAACAAGCAGATGCAGGCTGCATTCGCGTGACCGTGACGGGAATGCCACGCGCCTGCCGCCGCCTTGTCCCCGCGCCATCGGTGAGGCATTGTTGACGGATGAAAGGTCCGCTCATCTCCTTGCTCTGTCTTGCTCTTTCCTCCGATCTTGCAGCCGCAGGCACGACTACGTTTCCGGCTCTTTCCGGCCGCGAGGACGCGCCGGTTCTGCATGTTTACTCCTCGCTCGATGAACCGCTCGCAAAACCTATGATCGCCGGCTTCCAGCAGGCCAACCCGGACGTGACGGTTCGTTACGAGGATATGCTGACGGGCGAGATCTACGACCGGATCGTGCGGGAGACCGATTTAGGCAAGAAGACCGCGGACTTCGCCTTTTCCTCCGCCATGGATCTGCAGGTGAAGCTCGCCAACGACGGTTATGCCCAACGCAGCGACCTGCCCATGAGCGGCCAGTGGCCGGCCTGGGCCAACTGGCGCAACACCGCCTATGCATTGACCTTTGAGCCTGCCGTATTCGTCTACCACAAACCCAGCTTCAAGGATTTTCCTCCTCCTTCGACACGGGCGGAATTCGTGGACTTCCTGCAAAAGCAGGGAGATGCGATCTACGGGCGGATCGGCACCTATGACATTGAGCGGTCCGGCGTGGGTTTCCTGTTCATGGCCCGCGACCAGGAACAATTCGGCGACATCTGGTCGGTGATCCAGGCGATGGGCGCCGCGGGCGTCAAGCTATATTCGACCAGCGAGGCCATTCTGGAACGCGTGGCCGACGGACGTTTCGCGCTCGGCTATAACATTCTCGGCTCCTATGCGGCCGACTGGGCCTCCCGGTATCCCGATGTCGGAATTGTGCTGCCGAAGGACTACACGGTCGTCATGTCGCGCATCGGCCTGGTGCCGCAGGCTGCCAACATGCCGGATTTAGGCAAAAGATACCTGCAATTCTTTATGTCCAAGGAAGGCCAGACGATCATGGCGCGTGAATTGCAGATCCCGGCCGTCAGTCCGGAAGTTGCCGGCAACAATACCGCCACGACGATGCGGGAGATGCTCGGCGGTCAATTGAAGCCGGTGCCGGTCAGCCTCGGACTGATGGTTTATCTCGATCAGGTAAAACGGGCGCGGTTGATAGCCCGATGGAACGAGGTCCTCAGGCTGCAATAACCACAAAAATTCCGACCGAATGCCCGTTAACCTCTTGCCAAAAGTCAAGATGGCGAAATCTGTCAGGTAGATGTCAGCTTGATATGTTGGCTTATGTCTAATCGGCCCCGTGGAGGCGGGACCCGATCAACGACGGGAGGAGTTCAGGTTGGCGGTTTCCGCACACCCTTTCCATCCCTTCGTTTCGCCTGAGAAACAATTCGCGTCAGATCAGGACGCCAACGGAGGATTTACCCTTGAAACACTTCTTTCTCGCTTCCATTCTTGCTGGAGCACTTGCACTGCCAGCCTATGCCGCGGATTACACCATCATGGCGCCGGCAGCGCCGGGCGGCGGCTGGGACCAGACCGCCCGTTCGCTGCAGACCGCCATGCAGCAGGAGAAGATCTCCGGCAATGTGCAGGTCATGAACGTGCCGGGCGCTGGCGGCACCATCGGCATTGCCCAATTCGCCAGCCAGCAGAAGGGCAAGCCTAATGCGCTGATGGTCGGCGGTTATGTCATGGTCGGCGCTATCCTCACCAACAAATCGCCCGTCACCCTGAAGGACGTCACCCCGATCGCCCGCCTGACCGGCGAATATGAGGCGATCGTCGTCCCGGCTTCGTCGGACATCAAGACGATCGGCGATCTCGTTGCCAAGCTGAAGGCAAATCCAGGCGCCGTTTCCTGGGGCGGCGGTTCGGCCGGCGGCACCGACCATATCCTCGTCGGCCTGCTTGCCAAGTCCGCTGGCGTGGATCCCACCAAGATCAACTACATCGCCTTCTCCGGCGGCGGCGAAGCACTCGCGGCTATTCTGGGCAGCCAGGTGACCGCGGGCGTCTCGTCCTACGGCGAATTCGAATCCCAGATCAAGGCCGGGACGCTGCGCCTGCTGGCTGTGTCCGCCGACAAGAAGATCGAGGGCGTCGACGCTCCGACGCTGAAGGAATCCGGCTTCGACGTCGTGCTGCAGAACTGGCGCATGGTCGCAGCTGCTCCGGGCCTATCGGCCGAGCAGAAGAAAGCCGTTCAGGCGGATGTCGAGAAGGTCGTCAAGTCGAAGACCTGGCAGGAAACGTTGAAGACCAAGGGCTGGGCCGATACCTATCTGTCCGGTGAGGCATTCGACGCGCAGCTCGCCAAGGACATTTCCGCGACCGAAGCGGTCCTGAAGGACATCGGACTGGTCAAATGAGCCTGGACAACAAAACAAGCACCGGACAGCGCCGCCCTGACAGGGCGGCGCTTGCTATCGCCGCCGTTCTTGCCGCAATTGCCGCAGTCATCTTCGTGGACGTTTCTCGCCTCAAGGAGATGGCCGGCTACTCGCAGGTCGGTCCGGCCACCGTTCCGAACTGGATTGCCTTCGCCCTGATCGGCTTGGCCATCTGGACCGTCGTCGAGGCTTTCCGGGGAGATTTCCCCGAGCGGGAAAAGCAGGAATTCGGCCCTGTCATATGGATTGTGGCAGGCCTTGCCGCGCAAATGCTGCTTCTGACGACCGCCGGCTTTTCCATTGCAACCGGCATCCTGTTCGCGCTTACGGCGGCAGGTTTCGGAAAGCGCAAGCTCTGGATCACGATTCCCGTCGGCATCCTCCTCTGTCTCGTCATCTGGCTGATCTTTGCCGGACTGCTGCAGCTCTCGCTTCCGGCAGGCCCGCTGGAACACCTCTTCCTGTGATCGGCGCCGGAGAAAACGACCATGACGACATTTGAATTTCTTCTGCAGGGGCTTCTCGCTGCCGCACAGCCGCTCAACCTCCTTTACGCGCTGATCGGCGTTACCCTCGGCACGGCCGTCGGGGTGCTGCCAGGTATCGGCCCAGCGCTCACGGTGGCACTCCTGCTGCCGGTCACCTATCGGCTCGACCCCACGGGATCACTCATCATGTTCGCCGGCATCTACTACGGCGGCATGTATGGCGGATCGACGACGTCGATCCTCCTCAATACCCCTGGCGAAAGCGCCTCCATCGTCACCGCCCTCGAGGGCAACAAGATGGCGCGCGCCGGACGCGGCGGGCCGGCGCTGGCAACCGCGGCGATCGGCTCCTTCGTCGCCGGCCTCATCGCCACCCTGCTGCTGGCCTTCATCGCCCCCTACATCGTCAAGCTGGCGCTGGTCTTTGGTCCTCGCGAATATTTTGCGCTGATGGTGCTTGCCTTCGTCACCGTCTCGTCGGCCTTCGGTGACTCGACGCTGCGCGGCCTGACCTCGCTGTTTATCGGCCTCGCTTTCTCCGTCGTGGGCATCGACCAGCTGACCGGCCAGAACCGGTTATCCTTCGGAATTCCGGACCTGCTGGACGGGATCGAGGTCACGACCATGGCTGTCGCCATGTTCGCGATCGGCGAAACCCTCTTCATCGCCGCCCAAGGCGACAAGGGACCGGACAAGGTCGAAGCCGTGCGCGGATCCATCTGGATGAGTGCGCAGGATTGGGCGCGCTCCTGGAAAGCATGGCTGCGCGGGACGCTGATCGGTTTCCCGATCGGGGCCATGCCGGCCGGCGGGGCCGAGATCGGCACCTTCCTCTCCTATGCGACCGAAAAGCGCCTTACCAAGCATCCGGAAGAATTCGGCAACGGCGCGATCGAAGGTGTGGCAGGTCCGGAAGCCGCCAACAATGCCTCTGCGGCCGGCACCCTGGTGCCGCTCTTGACACTCGGCCTGCCGACGACGGCAACCGCCGCGATCATGCTCGCCGGCTTCCAGCAATACGGTTTGCAGCCCGGTCCGCTGCTCTTTGCGACCAACCCCCAGCTCGTCTGGGGCCTGATCGCGTCGCTGCTCATCGCCAACCTGATGTTGCTGGTCCTGAACCTGCCGCTGGTCGGCCTCTGGGTCAAACTGCTGACCATTCCGAAGCCTTGGCTTTACGCAGGCATCCTGCTGTTTGCGACCCTCGGCACGATCGGCGCCAATCCGTCCGTGTTCGAACTTGGCATGCTGCTGACCTTCGGCCTACTCGGCTATGCCATGCGGATCTTCGGTTATCCGATTGCGCCGGTAGTCGTCGGCTTGATCCTCGGTCCGCTTGCCGAACAGCAGCTCCGTCGGTCACTGGCCATCAGCCAGGGCGACGTCACGACGCTCGTGCAATCGCCGATCGCAGCCGGACTGCTCCTTCTCGCAGCCCTGGCGTTGATAATTCCGCTGATCCTCAGGGCACGCGGCCGCGGCGAAGTGCTCTCGCAGATGGCAGCCAGCGAGGACTGATCACAACGCTGCCACCTACTTCAAGCCCGGCTTCGGCCGGGTTTTTTTATGGATTTAATGACCGAAGACGGACCAACCGGTCCTGGTTGCCAGCATTTCGAGCGCCAAGGAGCCCAGAAGCGAATTTCCGTTGTGGTTCAATCCTGGCGACCATACCGCAACCGAGGCCCGGCCCGGCGCAACGGCCAGGATGCCGCCGCCGACACCGCTTTTGCCGGGCAAGCCTACGCGGTAGGCGAAATCGCCCGAGCCATCGTAGTGGCCGCAAGTCAGCATCAGCGCGTTGATGCGGCGTGCCCGCTGCTTGGAGACAACTGTATGTCCGGTCAGCGGATTGCGGCCTGATGCCGCCAGAAAAAGGCCGGACTTGGCCAACTGCATGCATGTCATAGCCAGCGCGCAGTGATGGAAATAGACACCGAGCACATGCTCCACCGGATGATCCAGCTTGCCGAAGGAGCGCATGAAGTTCGCCAGCGCGAAGTTGCGATAGCCGGTTGCCTGTTCCGACTTCGCCACATCCGGATCGATGGCGATTGTTTCATCGTCGGCGAGATAACGCACAAAGCGGACGATCTCGCCGATTGCCTCCCGCGGCGTATGCCCGGCCAGCACCAGGTCACTCACGGCTATTGCACCGGCATTGATGAAAGGATTTCGCGGCTTTCCTTCCTCATGCTCCAGCTGAATGATGGAATTGAAAGCGGAACCTGAAGGTTCGCGGCCCACACGGTTCCAAGTCGTTTCGCCGTGCTTGCCGAGAGCCAGGGTCAGTGTGAAGACCTTGGAAATACTCTGAATCGAAAAGGGAAGATCGGCATCGCCAACCTTGACCACCTCACCGTCAACCGTGACGATCGCCATGCCGAATTTCTTGGGATCCACGTGCGCGAGCTGGGGGATATAATCGGCGACCTTGCCTTCGCCCAGCCGCGGCGTCAGTTTTTCATGGATCTCATCAACGATCGCCTGCAGGTCTGCCATCTCTCACCCGAAATATTTTGCGCAGACGATCCTTACTATTCGAAGGCCGCGCCGGAAAGATGGTTGCTGGCGGAGGCCTTTACCGCCCCTATCTCCGACCATAACGATGCGATCGTGTCCGGATCGACATCCCCCATGATATCGCGAAGCCAGCCTTCATGGGCTGCCGCCATGGCGACAAAGAGTTCGGTCCCGGCGAGGGTCAGCTTGGCGACGGTGACGCGCCGGTCCCCATCCGGCGTGACACGCTGCACCAGGCCGTCCACCTCAAGCCGCTCGACGAGGCCCGTGACATTGCCATTGGTGACCATGGTACGCTTGGAAAGCTCACCGAGACGCAGGCCATCCTTCTCGCGGTAAAGCTGGGCCATGAGGTCGAACTGCGGCAGCGTCGCGCCAAACTCGGCACGAAGCCGGCGGCGGATTTCGTTGGTGATCAATTTCGTCGTGGAGAGCATACGCAACCAAAGCCGCGTTTCCGGCTTGCTGCGCCCATGCGGTCCATGAGCGATCAGTTCCAGATCGGCACTCGTTGCTTCACCACTCATCGTTCACACCCCGAGATATCGATCTTGCAGCTCCATCGTCAGATCGGCGGGCTTGCCGCTCCAGGCGCTTCGTCCGTTTTCCAGGATGACGCCACGGTCCGCAACCGGCAAAAGCTCGGAAAGCGTCTTATCCACCACCAGGATCGACAGGCCTTCGGCCTTCAGCCGGCGTATGGCCTTCCAGATATCCTGGCGAATGACCGGGGCAAGTCCCTCGGTCGCCTCATCGAGGATCAGAAGCCGCGGATTGGTCATCAACGCACGTCCGATCGCCAGCATCTGCTGTTCCCCCCCGGAAAGCGAACGCGCCATCTGGGTCTGCCGTTCCTTCAGCCGGGGAAAGAATTCGCTAACGCGATCGAGGGTCCACAGGCCAGGCCGAGCGGCCGCTACCAGGTTTTCATACACAGTGAGATTGGGGAAGCAGCGCCGTCCTTCCGGCACCAGGCCAATGCCGAGCCTGGCGACATGATGCGGACGCCTGCCCTTGAGATCCGCACCGCCAAGCCTGACCGCTCCCGCACGCGGAGGGTTGAGGTTGCAGATGGCGCGGATGGTCGTTGTCTTGCCCATGCCATTGCGGCCCATCAGCGCCACGACCTCGCCTTCCGCCACGGAAAGATCGACTCCGAACAGTGCCTGGCTCGCGCCGTAGAACGCTTCTATCTTCGATACCTCGAGCAACATCAGGCGTGATCTCCGAGATAAGCGGTACGCACGGCCGGATCGCTGCGGATTTCTTCTACGGTGCCTGTGGCGATGATGCGGCCGTAGACAAGAACCGAAATGCGATCGGCGAGCGCGAAAACAGCGTCCATGTCATGCTCGACCAGCAGAATCGGTGCTTCATGGCGCAGGGTATCAAGGAACCGCGTGAGCGACTTCGAGCCCTCCGGCCCCATGCCCGCCATGGGCTCGTCGAGCAGAAACGCCTTAGACTGCAGGGCCAGCGCCATTGCGATTTCGAGCTGTCGGCGTTCGCCATGCGAAAGTTCAGCAGCGGGGACACGGGCTCGCGCGGCAAGCCCGACGCGCTCTAGGATGGTTATGGCCGCGTCGATCAAGCCCTTGTCCCGCATGACCGGTTTGAAGAAACGGAAGCTCGATCCCTGCTTGGCCTGGACCGCCAGCATCACATTGCGAAGCGCGGAAAAATCCGGTGCCAGCGACGAGACCTGGAATGTCCGCCCGAGCCCCAACCGCGCACGTTGGGCGACACCGAGACCACCAATGTCCTGGCCGGCAAAACGGATCATGCCGCTGTCCTGCCTGAGCGTGCCGCATATCTGGTGGATAAGGGTCGATTTTCCAGCGCCGTTCGGGCCGATCAACGCATGGATTTCTCCTGGACGCAGATCCAGCGTCACGCCGTCGGTCGCGCGCAACGCTCCAAAATTCTTCACCAGACCGGAGATTTCAAGAACCGCATCAGCCATGGCGCGCCCTCCCCGCCAGGAGGCCGAGCAATCCGCCACGCGCAAAGAGCACCACGAGAAGCAGGATGAGACCGAGGAAGAATTGCCAGCGCTCGGTAATCCCGCCGAGTGCATATTCGAAGGCAACGTAGAGCGCTGCACCCGCCAACGGCCCGAACAGGCGACCGGTGCCGCCGAGGATGATCAGCACGATCAATTCACCGGACATATGCCAGGACAGCATGGACGGACTGACGAAACGATTGAGATCGGCAAACAGCGCTCCGGCGAGTCCGGTCATCATCGCCGAGATCACAAAGGCAGTCAGCCGGATGCGGTAAGGCTGGATGCCTACCGTCGAGACCCGCACCTCGTTTTGCCGCGCCGCCTGCAGCGCCGAGCCGAAACGCGAGGCTCGGATCACCGCGAAAAGGGCGATGCCTATGAGCAGGATCACATAGCAGATCAGGAAGAAGCTCATCGGCCGCATCGTCATCACGCCGGGGAACTGGTTGCGGACCAGAATAGAGAGCCCGTCCTCGCCGCCATAGGCCGGCCAGGATACCGCGAAATAGTAGACCATCTGCGCGAAGGCGAGCGTGATCATGATGAAATAGACGCCTGAAGTCCTCAAGCTGATGGCGCCGATCGCCAATCCGACCAGTCCCGCAAGGACGACCGCCACCGGCCAGATCACCCACATCTGGTTTGTGCCCGAGAAACCGAACAGGAGCGGCTCGCCGGAAAAACCATGCGACGCGAGAATGCCGGCCACATAACCGCCGAGGCCGAAAAAGGCCGCGTGGCCGAATGAGACGAGACCGCCGAGGCCCAGTGCCAGATTGAGACCGGTCGCGGCGAGAGCCAGGATGGCCACGCGCGTCGCCAGCGTGATGTAGAAAGGCTGGCCGAGTACATTCGCCGCGACGGGTACGGCAAGCAAAAGCACAGCCAGAATGAGATTGATAAGGTTCTCGCGGGTCACGATCATGGCCTCACGCATGCGCTGCCGGGAAAAGGCCGCGCGGCTTCACCGCCAGGATGAGCGCCATCACGATATAGATGAGCATGGAGGCCGCCGCGCCGCCGATCATGCCCGCCTGAGCCGGCGGCACGAAGAGCGCCAGGATTTTCGGCAGAAGGAAACGGCCCATCGTATCGGTGACGCCCACCAGAAGAGCACCGAGAAGCGCCCCCTTGATCGAGCCGATGCCGCCGATGACGATCACCACGAAGGCGAGGATCAGTACTGGCTCGCCCATACCGACCTGCACCGACTGCAACGCCCCGACCAACGCACCCGCCAGGCCGGCCAGTGCGGCCCCGAGTGCAAAAACCACCGTATAGAGAGTGCGGATATCGACGCCGAGCGCGCCGATCATCTCGCGATCGCTCTCGCCAGCGCGGATGCGCATGCCGAGCCGGGTCCTGGATATCAGCATATATAGCCCGAATGCTACGGCCGCGCCGGCGGCGATGATCGCCAGACGATAAACCGGATATTCCGCACCGCCCGGCAACGGTACCGCGCCCTGAAGCAGCGGCGGGATATCGAGATAAAGAGGAAAGGAGCCGAAAAGCCAACGCGTGCCCTCGGAAAACATCAGGATCAGCGCGAAAGTTGCCAGCACCTGGTCGAGGTGATCGCGGTCATAAAGTCTGCGGATCACCAGCAGTTCCACGATCGCGCCTGCCGCCGCCGCGCAAGCGAGGCTGGCGACAAGCCCGATCCAGAATGATCCGGTCCAGGCCGCCACGGTGGCGCATGCGAAAGCACCCACCATGTAGAGCGAACCGTGAGCGAGGTTGATCAGGCCCATGACGCCGAAAATCAGCGTCAGCCCGGCAGCCATGAGAAACAACATGACGCCGAGCTGCAGGCCGTTCAGCAACTGCTCGAGAGCAAGTGCGAGGGTCACGATATAGCCTTAGATCTTGCAGTCTTTGGCGTAGGCGTCCTTGTGATCGGTGAAAATCTTTTCCACCGTCTTGTTGGTCAGGACGCCGTTCTGCTTCACCACTTCGGTCAGGTAGATGTCCTGGATCGGATGCTGGTTGGTATTGAACTTGAATTTTCCGCGCGGAGACTTGATGTCGGCCTTGCGAAGTTCGGCACCGAAGGCATCGGCATCCTTGACGCTTGCCTTCCCCGCCGCCGAGAGGATCAGCTGGGCCGCGTCATAGGCCTGGACAGCATAGATGGACGGCAGCCGGCCGTATTCCTTCTGGAAATCCGCGAGAAACTTCTTGCTGGCCTCGTTGTCGAAATCCGGAGCCCACTGGCCGGAAGCCTTGGCGCCGAGCGCCGCATCGCCGATCGCCGGCAGGACGTCCTGGCTGAAAGAGAAACCCGGGCCCATGACCGGGATTTTTACGCCCGACTGGGCGAATTGCTTCATGAAGGCGATGCCCATGCCACCCGGCAGGAAGACGAAGATGCCGTCGGCGCCGGAGGCGCGCATCTGGGCGATTTCGGCAGCATAGTCGGTCTGGCCGACCTGCGTGTACACTTCCGAAGCCAGCTCACCCTTGTAATAGCGCTTGAAGCCGGTCAGCGAATCCTTGCCGGCCGGATAATTCGGGGCGAGGATGAACATCTTCTTGTAGCTCTTGTTGGCGTATTCGCCCATGGCTTCGTGAAGATTGTCGTTCTGATAGGCGGCGTTGAAATAGAGTTTGTTGCAGTTGGCGCCGGCAAGCGCCGCCGGAGCGGCATTGGTGGAGACGTAGAACTTGCCTTGGGCAACCGCGCTCGGGGCAACCGCCATCAGGAGGTTCGACCAGACGATGCCTGTCAAGATATCGACTTGGTCGCTCTGGATCATCTTGTCGGCGATCTGCACGGCGAGTTCCGGCTTCTGCGCGTCGTCCTCTGTAACGACCGTGACATCCTTGTTGCCGGAATTTTTAATCGCCAGCATAAAGCCATCGCGGGTATCAATACCGAGGCCGGCGCCGCCACCGGAAAGCGTGGTGATCATGCCGATCTTCAGCGGCTCGGCAAAGGCCAGTCCCGAGGTGCTGACGCTGAGCGCCACAGTGGCCGCAGCAAGCAGTTTCTTCATGTGACGAACTCCCGTTTGTTGTTGTGTCGTTCCCAGTTTTATTACGTCGGCGGAAAGCAACCCGCCGAGCATTTTCAGTACCTTCCACATTTGCGCGGAAACTTCCACTCTACATTCGTGCCGGAAGCGACGAGCATGAGCGCGGGTTACACCAATAGCCTCTGCTTTAGGCGGAATCGCTGGATCTTTCCGGATTCGGTCTTCGGCAGGGCGTCGGCGAAGACGATGGAGCGGGGGTATTTGTAGGGAGCGATGACGCTTTTCACATGCTCCTGAAGGAGCCTGACCATAGCCTCGCAGGCCTCGGAACCCGGAACAAGGACGACATGAGCCTCCACGATCATTCCACGCGCTTCATCCGGCACGCCGATGACGGCGCACTCCAGTACCGAATCATGCTTCAGCAGAGCCGCTTCGACCTCCGGACCTGCAATGTTGTAGCCCGCCGAGATGATCATGTCGTCGGAGCGGGCTGTGAAATGGAAATAGCCTTGATCGTCTTCGACGAATGAATCGCCCGTGATATTCCATCCGTTCCTGACGTAATCTCTCTGGCGTTCGTCCGCCAGGTAACGGCAACCGATGGGCCCCTTGACGGCAAGGCGGCCGACCGTCCCTCGCGGCACTTCGTTCATATCCTCATCGACGACCATGGCTTCGTAACCCGCCAGCGGTTTACCGGTGCAGGCCGGCTTGGCATCACCCAGATGGTTGGAAATGAAGATGTGCAGCATCTCCGTCGCGCCGATCCCGTCGAGGATCGGTTTGCCGGTCTTCTTCACCCATTCCTCGAAGACGGGTGCAGGCAGGGTTTCACCCGCGGATACCGCGATGCGAAGCGAGGAGAGATCGGCACCGTTGTCCATCGCCGCCAACATGGCGCGATAGGCGGTAGGCGCGGTAAAGCTGATGGTCGCCTTGTAGGTCTCGATGATTTCGATCATCTTCGGCGGCGTGGCCTGCTCCAGAAGCGTCGCGGCAGCGCCGAAGCGCAAGGGAAAAACCGCAAGCCCCCCGAGACCGAAGGTAAAGGCAAGCGGCGGCGAGCCCACGAACACGTCGTCCGGCGTCACGGCCAGCACTTCCTTCGCATAGGCATCGGCGATGATCAGGATATCGCGATGAAAATGCATCGTCGCCTTCGGGACGCCGGTCGATCCGGACGTGAAGCCCAGCAACGCCACATCGTCACGGCCGGTCTTCACCGCTTCATAACGCACCGGTTTGTCGAGCGCCGCCCGATCGAGTTCGGCATCATGGTTTGCCGTGCCGTCGAAGCCGATCACCTGTTTGAGGAATCTGCTTTCCTTGGCGCAGGCGACCAGTTCATCCATCAGCCGGGTGTCGCAGAGCGCTATGGAGACTTCGGCCTTGTCGACGATCTTGGCGAGTTCGCCGGCACGCAGCATCGGCATGGTGTTGACGACAACGGCTCCCGCCTTTGTCGCCGCCAGCCAGCAGGCGACCATGGCGGGATTGTTGGCTGAGCGGATCAGCACCCGATTGCCCGGCTTCAGGCCGTAGTCTTCCGTGAGCGCCAGAGCGATCCGGTTCGTCCAGTCGGAGAGTTCCTTGTAGGTGCGGCGGCGGCCGTTGCCGATCAGGGCCGTGTGATCCCCGAAACCTTTTTCCACCATGCGGTCGGTCAGCTCTACCGCCGCATTCAACCATTCCGGATACTCGAAGGCCCCGAGCTTGATATCCGGCCACTGATCGAACGGCGGAAGATTGTCACGGGCAAACGTATCCCGATGGCCTGACGGTCCCAGCATTTTTCAGTTCCCAGATTTTCTTGTCGATGCGGCTTTTTGCCTTTTGTCCAGAAAAGCACCGCTTTCTGCCCATGGCAAGAGAGAAATTTTAAGTTTATAATATTTTTTGACATCGCCCCGTTCAGGGCTTCCAACCGACCGGCCGCGGTGCCAGTATCACCTCGCTTCAACAGCGACTGCGGAGAAATGATGATGCGCCACCGGATCAGCGATTGGGACAATGCCTATGCCAACGGCATAAACATTCCCCAGGGTGATCGCTGGCCGACCGCGTGGGTCGAGCCGGCGCGGCTCTATCGCGAAGCTCTTTCTGCTTTGGGACGCACGAGGCTTGGCCTTCCCTATGGGGAACGTCCGCGCAACAGGTTCGATCTCTTCCTGCCGCAGAACAAGCCCGCCGGCCTCGTTGTCTTTGTCCATGGCGGTTTCTGGATCGGGCTCGATAACAGCTATTGGTCGCATTTCGCTCGGGGCGCTGTCGAACGGGGCTACGCCGTCGTCATGCCAATGTACACGCTCGCCCCGGAAAACCGGATCGCAGACATCACGCTTGAGATCGGCAGGGCGATCGAGGCCGCGGCCAAAGAGGTGGATGGGCCGATCCGGCTGATTGGTCATTCCGCCGGTGGACATCTGGTGACGCGAATGATCTCCTCGACCTCGCCGCTGCCGGAAGCGGTATGCAGCCGTATCGTCAACGTCGTCTCGCTATCGGGCGTCCACGATCTGCGACCCCTGATGCAGACGAAGATGAACGAGAAGCAACGGATAGACCGGGAAGAAGCCTACCGGGAAAGTCCGGCGCTTCTCGAGCCGATGTCGGGGGCTTGGGTGACCTGCTGGGTGGGAGCGGGCGAACGATCCGAATTCATCCGCCAGAACGCGCTGCTTGCCAACATCTGGAAAGGGCTCGGCGCCGAGACTGCGGTCGTCGAAGAACCAGACAAACATCATTTCAACGTCCTGGACGGGCTAGAAGACCCCAACCATCCCCTGGTGGACGCGCTGTTTTCTTAAAGGGATGCAGCAGCGCGAGCTGCCTGATCATAGTGGCCGGAAAGCGCCCGCAGCCGCGCCGCCACCTCCGAAAGGGATTCGGCGGAGACTTCCGTCGCAAGGACCGAGCGCACCAAAAGGCTCTCGCGCATAGCCTTATACCGGGCGCAGGCATCGGCACCGGCTTCGGTCACCATGACCAGCTTTTCCTTGCCGCGCCTTCCCGATTTTATGAGTTTCATGCGCTCGAGCTTCTTCAGCGCATAGGTCACCACGTGCGTGTCTTCGATGTTCAGAACGAGGGCGATATCGGCGAGCGTCTTCGGCTTGTTGCGGCTGTTGATATTGTGCAGCACCAGGATGTCGACCGGGGAGAGGTCCGGCACGCCGGCGGCAGCCATGCAGCGGATCATCCAGCGATTGAAGGCGTGGTTCAGCATGATCATGCCGAATTCGATTTCGGAGAGAGCCGGCAAGGCGCCGGTGGCCAGATGCCCGGAGGAAACGATCGGGCCGAAACTATCCTTTTCCGATGACATGGCTTCTCTTCCCGGGAATGAGGGCGCCGGCGGCAGAATGCCGACGGCGCCTCTCAAATCACATCTTCTTGTAGGCGTCCAGAATAGCAGCGCCATCGGCTCCGGCTTTCTTCAACCAGTCTTCCGTCAGCTTTGCGCCAACCTCGCCTAGCCCTTTCTTCAGGTCGGCGCTGGGTTCGACAACCTGCATGCCATTCTTCTTGAGCGTCTCCATGTAGGCCGCGGTCTTTTCAGCCCCGAGTCCCCAGCCCCGGGTTTCCGCGGCAGCCGCTGCATCGGTCACGGCTTTCTGGACGGCAGGGTCCAAAGCCGCGAAGGCCGCCTTGTTGACGAAGACGACGTTCTTCGGGATCCAAGCCTGAGTGTCGTAATAGTGGGTCAGCGATTCCCAGATCTTGGAATCGACGCCGGTGGCGCTCGACGTCATCAAGCCGTTGACTACGCCAGTCGCGAGAGCCTGGGGCAGTTCGGCCGCCTGGACCGTGACCGGCTGAGCGCCGACGATCTCGGCGATACGGGATGTGCCGACATTATAGGCACGCCATTTCAAGCCCTTGAGATCCGCTACGCTGTTGACGTCCTTCTTGGTGAAGATGCCTTGCGGCGGCCACGGCGTTGTGTAGAGCAGCTTCAACCCCTGTGCATCCAGCGCCTTTTCGATTGCCGGCTTGGAGGCTGCCCAAAGCTTTTTCGATTGGTCGAAGCTGGTTGCCAGGAAAGGCACTACGTCGATGCCGAACACCGCATTCTCGTTCTCATGCAGCGAGATCAACACCTCCCCTGCCTGCGCCTGGCCGGTCTGGACGGCGCGCTTGATGTCCGGTGCCTTGAAGAGCGAGGCGTTCGGGTGAATGGTGATCTTCAACGCGCCTTTGCTCGCGGCATCCACATCGGATGCAAACTGGCTGAGGTTCTGGACGTGGTAGTTTGCCGGCGGATAAGCGGACGGCAGAACCCATGCGGTCTGCGCGAGCGCCGAGCCGGCGGCGGCAGTCAGCGCCGCACCCGCAAGACCCGAAAAAATGAGGTTCGAAAGCAAGCGTTTCATGTCAGTTCCCTTCCTTTTTCTATGAAGCTAATCTTTTTCGCCAAAGCTAACCCGGGAAAGCCATTTTCGGCAGGACCATCACGATATCCGGGAAAACCGTGATGATGGCGACGGTCGCCACGAGCAGGAAGAAGAAGGGCAGCGAAGCTTTCGCCACCGTCAAACTGTCTCGGCCGCTCATCGTCTGCAGCACGAAGAGGTTGAAGCCGACGGGCGGGGAAACTTCGGCCATTTCGACGATCAGCACAAGGAAGATGCCGAACCACACGAGGTCGAACCCCGCCTGTTGAATCATCGGCAGAACGACGACGGTGGTCAGAACGATCATCGACAGACCATCGAGAGCCGCGCCGAGCAGAATATACATGATGGTCAGAACCGCAATCAGCGCATAGGGGCTCAGATTGAAGCTGTCGACCCAGTTCGCGAGCGCGTTCGGGATGCCGGTATAACCCATGGCAATCGACATGAAACCGGCACCTGTCAGGATCAACATGATCATGCAGGTGAGCCGGGTCGCACCCATGACGCTTTCCCAGAAGGATTTTCTCGTCAGGGAACCGGACCATGCTGCGATTGCGAGCGACCCGAGCACACCCCAGGCCGCGCACTCGGTCGCAGTCGCCCAGCCGAGAAGCAGGGTTGCGAAGACGAGCACGATCAGGAGCGTCACCGGAATGAGGTTCGCCGATTCCCTGAGCTTCTCTTTAAAACTCATTTTCGGAGGCGCGGGCGGGGTCTTGTCCGGATTGAGGAGCGACCAGACGATGATGTAACCGGAATAGAGCGCCATGACGATCAGGGCTGGCAGGAAACCCGCAAGGAAGATCTGGATGATCGAGACGTTTGCCGCGACCGCATAGACCACCATGGTGATCGATGGCGGTATGAGGATGCCGAGCGTGCCGGCGCCTGCAAGCGAGCCGAGGCTTACCATCTCGTCGTAGCCACGCTTCTTGAGTTCCGGCAGGGCGATCTTGGCGATCATCGCCGTCGTTGCGGCCGAGGAGCCGGAGATCGAGCCAAAAAGGCCGCAGCCAAGGATATTCACGTGCATCAGGCGGCCCGGGAGCCATCCGAGCCAGGGCGACAAGCCGCGGAACATCTCTTCCGACAGCCGGGTCCGGAACAGGATCTCTCCCATCCAGACGAAGAGCGGCAGGGCTGCAAGCGACCAGGAGGCGCCGCCGCTCCAGGAATTTGTGGCAAGGACCGCGCCAATCGGGATGCCCGGCACGAACAGCATGGCGATGAAGCCGCAGATCAATAACGAGACCCCGATCCACACTCCGCCGGCGAGCAGTGCCAACAGCACAAGAAGAACCACCCCGGCTATTTCAACGAGTTCGATTGTCCCCATCAGCTCAGGCCCCGCTCTGCATGGCGCGTTCTATGACTTCCTCAGCAGTGACCGGCTCCGGTTTCTCGTAGCGCGGCGATCCGCCGAACAGGACGTGCAGGAGCTCGTCGACGAATGCGATCGCCAGAATGATCAACCCACCGCAGAAACCAAGCTGCGGGATCCACAGCGGCACGGCGATCACACCCTGCGACAGATCGTTGAACTGGAAGGAGGTACGCGTCATATCGAAGGCAAACCAGGCAAAATAGGTCGCGGCAACCGTGCCGATCGCCAATGCCGTCGCCTCCAACGCCCGTCTGGCCGGACCGCTGATCCGCTCGATCAACAGGCCGACGCGGATCATCTCGCCGGAACGAAACGTGTGAGCGAGCCCCAGGAAGGCGCTTGCAGCCATGCACCAGGAAGCGAAGTCGTCGCCGGAAGGTACATCGATGTCGAGCGGCCGGCCGGCGGAGAGCGCAAGCATGAGGAGGAAGATGGCGACGAGGAACAGGCCCGCCAACCAGCCGGAAATCAGATAGAGACCATCAAGAATTTTGCGCAGCCAATCCGGCAGCACGCTATGGCGCAGTTCAGCGGAGGACATGAGTTACCCTCCCGCAAACGGGATAAAAGATCATGATCGGCTCCCCTCGGTTGCCGTTGTGAGGCGGAGCTCTTTGCGGCTCTTTGCTCTTTATCCAGGCATAATGCTTCAAGAGGCAATTTGTTGTCAACTAATCATTGACGTTTTATCGATGAAATGTTTTCGTTAATGCAAAGCAACGAGCGACAGGGGCGGAACATGACGAAGTGCAAATGGGATTTCTGGATCGACCGCGGCGGCACCTTTACCGACATCGTCGGCAGGAAGCCGGACGGCACGCTCATCGCGCATAAGGTTCTCTCCGAAAATCCTGAAGCCTATCGCGATGCCGCCGTGCAGGGAATTCGCGAGTTGCTGGAGGTTCCGGCCGGGCATGCGATTCCTGCCGATCGGATCGGCGCCGTAAAGATGGGTACGACGGTGGCCACGAACGCCCTGCTCGAACGGAAGGGCGAGCAGACGCTTCTCGTCACCACGCGCGGCTTCCGCGACGCTTTGGCGATCGGCTACCAGGCTCGCGCCGATATCTTTGCGAAGAAGATCGTCAAACCGGAATTGCTGTATCAAGCGGTTGTCGAAGTGGACGAGCGCGTCCGCGCCGACGGGACCGTCGAGGCCACGCCGGACGAAACCGCAATCCGATTGGCTCTCCAGAAGCACTTCGAGAACGGCTTCCGCGCCGTCGCCATCGTATTCATGCACGCCTATCGTTACCCGGCTCATGAACAACTTGCGGCAAAGGTCGCGAGAGAGATCGGATTTAGTCAGATTTCCGTCAGCCACGAAGTTTCGCCGCTTATCAAATTGGTTGGCCGCGGCGACACGACGGTGGTCGATGCCTATCTCTCGCCGATCCTGCGCCGTTATGTGGATCAGGTTGCCGCCGAATTGGGCGCTGACGGCGAAGGCGGCCCGCAGCTGATGTTCATGCAGTCTTCGGGCGGCCTCACCGCTGCCCGGCTCTTCCAGGGCAAGGACGCGATCCTTTCTGGTCCAGCAGGCGGGGTAGTCGGCGCAGTCGAAACATCGCGCCTGGCAGGCTTCGAACGGATGGTCGGCTTCGACATGGGCGGTACGTCCACGGACGTCTCCCACTACGACGGCGAGTTGGAACGTTCCTTCGAGACCGAGGTGGCCGGGGTGCGGATGCGGGCACCGATGATGTCGATCCATACGGTCGCCGCCGGCGGTGGTTCGATCCTGCATTTCGAAAATGGACGGTTCCGGGTGGGCCCGGACTCAGCCGGTGCAAATCCCGGCCCGAAGGCCTACCGGCGCGGCGGACCGCTGACCGTCACCGACGCCAACGTGATGCTTGGAAAGCTGTCGCCGGAGCTGTTCCCCAAGATCTTCGGCGCCAACCGCGACCAGCCGCTCGACGCGGGAGCCGTGCGTGCCGCTTTCGAGGAGATGGCAAAGGTTATCGGCGACGGGCGCTCTCCTGAAGAAGTGGCTGACGGGTTTCTCGCGATCGCGGTCGAGAATATGGCCAATGCGGTCAAGAAGATCAGCGTCCAACGCGGCTACGATGTAACCCATTACGTGCTGACCTGCTTCGGCGGGGCCGGCGGCCAGCATGCCTGCCTGACGGCTGATGCGCTCGGCATCTCGACGGTGCTGATCCACCCATTCTCCGGGATTCTCTCCGCCTATGGCATGGGTCTGGCGGATATCCGCGCCACCCGCCAACGCACGGTTTCCGAAGAGCTTGCGGTGGCACTCGAAGCGCTCGCCACCATCCGTGAAGAGCTCACGGCAAGCGTGATCGAGGAAATGGCAAGCCAGGGGGTTTCCGGAGCCGGGGTAGCCGTGCTGCACCGAGCTCACCTGCGCTATCAGGGCACCGATACGACCTTGCCCGTGGTCCTCGGGGGCGTTGCCGACATGACCTCGGCATTCGAGACAGCCCACAGGAAACAATTCGGCTTCATCTTCGAGAACCGTGAGATCATATTCGAAGCCTACGAAGTCGAGGCGATCGGCGGCGGCGCGGATTCCACCGAACCGGAATTCTCGCTGGATAGTGCCGCTCCGACCGCGACGGAACAAACGAAATTCTTCTCCGGCGGCGCATGGCGCGAGGCGCCGGTCTATGTCCGAGCGGACATCAAGCCGGGTGCTCATGCAAAGGGGCCATGCCTGATCGTCGAACCGCACCAGACGATCGTCGTGGAAGACGGCTGGGCTTTCGAGATCACCAGGCTGAACCACGTCGTCCTGAAACGCGTCGCCGAACTTTCCCGCGCGAAACCGATCGGCACCCAGGCGGATCCGGTTCTGCTCGAAGTGTTCAATAATCTCTTCATGTCGATTGCCGAACAGATGGGCGTGACGCTGCAGAACACCGCCTCCTCGGTCAACATCAAGGAGCGGCTTGATTTTTCCTGCGCGGTTTTTGACGAGAACGGCGCACTGGTCGCAAATGCACCGCATATGCCGGTGCACCTTGGCTCCATGGACCGCTCAGTCGAAACCGTGATTGCCGCCAACAGGGGCAAGATCCGCCCCGGCGACGTTTTTGCGCTGAATGCCCCCTATAACGGCGGCACGCATCTGCCGGACATCACCGTCGTGACGCCGGTCTTCGATCAAAAAGGCGAAAAGATCCTGTTCTACGTCGCTTCGCGCGGACATCATGCGGATGTCGGCGGAACCGCGCCGGGCTCAATGACGCCGCTTGCGACGACCGTCGATGAGGAAGGCGTGCTGTTCGACAACGTGCTGCTCGTCGACCGTGGCCGGTTCGACGAGGCAGGCATCACAAGACTTCTTTCCGACCACCCCTACCCCGCCCGCAACGTGGCGCAGAACGTCGCCGACCTTCGCGCCCAGATCGCCGCCAACGAAAAGGGCGTGCACGAAATGCGCAAGATGATCGCACAGTTCGGGCTGGACGTCGTGCAGGCCTATATGGGCCATGTGCAGGACAATGCGGAAGAAAGCGTCCGGCGCGTCATCGAGAAGCTGAACGACGCGGAATTTTCCTACCCCACCGACCAGGGCAGCATCATCAAGGTCAAAATCACGGTCGACAAGGAAAAGCGGGAAGCGACTGTCGACTTCACAGGAACTAGCCCCCAGAAAAAGAACAACTTCAATGCGCCGGAACCGGTGACGCGCGCCGCCGTACTCTATGTGTTCCGCGTCATGGTGGAAAGCTCCATCCCGATGAATGCCGGCTGCCTGAGGCCGATCCGCATCGTCGTGACCGAAGGGTCGATGCTGAAACCTCAATATCCGGCAGCCGTCGTCGCCGGCAACGTGGAAACCAGCCAGCATGTCACCAATGCGCTGTTTGGCGCACTTGGCGCCATGGCCGCCAGCCAAGGAACGATGAACAACCTCACATTCGGCAATGCGACCTACCAGTATTACGAGACGCTGTGCTCCGGGTCGCCGGCCGGCCGCTTCAATGACGGCACGGGTTTTTCCGGCACGGATGCCGTCCACGTGCATATGACCAATTCGCGCCTCACGGATCCCGAAATTCTGGAGACGCGTTACCCTGTTCTGCTGGAAGACTTCCACATCCGTGAGAATTCCGGCGGCAGGGGCAAATGGTCGGCCGGCAACGGCACCAGACGTACCATCCGTTTCCTCGAAAAGATGGACTGCGCCATCCTCTCCTCGCATCGGACGATCCCTCCGCATGGCCTCGCGGGCGGCAAGGAAGGCGAACTCGGGCAAATGATCGTCCGCCGACTGGACGGCATGCTGGAAGAGCTTGGTGGCTGCGCCCAGACCGTCGTCAACGCGGGCGAAGCCGTCACCGTCGTGACGCCAACGGCAGGCGGCTATGGAAAAGCGTGATGATCTGCCGTAACCGGAGGTCATGACAAAACAGATCGCGATCATCGGCGGCGGGCCGGCAGGACTGATGGCGGCGGAGGTCCTCTCTGCCGCCGGCTACTCCGTTACGCTTTACGAAGCCATGCCGACCTTTGGCCGCAAGTTCCTGCTGGCCGGCAAGTCCGGTCTCAACATCACCCATTCGGAGGAATATCAGCGATTCGCAGGACGATTTGGCGCGGCCTCCGCTCGCCTGCGACCCGCACTCGATGCTTTCACGCCGGAAGATGTCCGGCGCTGGGCCGAGGGCCTTGGGATTGAAACCTTCGTCGGCACCTCCGGTCGCGTCTTTCCGACTGCAATGAAGGCTTCACCACTCCTGCGGTCCTGGCTGCGAAGGCTTGAGGTCCAAGGCGTAAAGCTCCGCACGCGGCATCGATGGGTCGGCTTCGCCGATGGCGGCTATCGGTTCGAGACACCGGATGGCGGAATTACACTTCACCCTGACGCTACCCTGCTCGCGCTCGGAGGAGCAAGCTGGCCGCGGCTCGGCTCCGACGCTGCCTGGGTGCCCTGGCCGCAAGAGATGGGGATTACCATCAATGAATTTCAGCCGGCGAATTGCGGTTTCGACGTCGACTGGAGCGATACGTTTCGTCAGCGCTTTGAAGGAGCGCCCGTCAAATCCGTATCGGCCACATCAGCCGCGGGCACGCTCCAGGGTGAATTCGTGATTTCCAAACATGGGATCGAAGGGAGCTTGGTCTATGCGCATTCGGCCGCATTGCGAGACAGGCTGAAACGCCACGGACATGCAAACCTGGCCGTCGATCTTGCTCCGGGCCGATCGGTCGAACGCCTTGAGCGGGACCTCGCTCGGCAGGATGCCAAAGCCAGCTTTGCCAATCGGCTTCGCAAGGGTGCCGGCCTGGAAGGCGTAAAGGCAGCTCTCATTCGCGAACTCGTTCCCCAGGCAAATCAGCTTCCTCCCCAGGAGCTGGCAATCCTTATGAAAGGCCTGCCGATCCCACTTCTTCGCCCGAGGCCTATCACCGAAGCCATATCGTCTGCAGGCGGGCTCGATTGGAGCGAGCTCGACGAGAACTATATGCTGAAGGCGGTACCGGGGCTTTTTGCGGCTGGAGAAATGCTGGATTGGGAGGCGCCGACCGGCGGCTACCTGCTCACAGCGTGCTTTTCGACAGGGCGGGCTGCGGCTAAGGGTATCGAGAACTGGCTACGGACGAAATAGGACTGGCCTCCGGCCACTATTTCCGATTTCTTTCCAACTGATCCGGCATCGTTCCGGAAGAACGCATCCGCAACTCGATTCGCACAAAACAAGGGGAGGAAGGGGCCTCCATGAGCAGGGCAAGACGCCGCTATATCATCAAAAGAAGACGCACAGTTACCGGTCTGGCGCTCGTCGCAGCGATTTCCTTCGTCGCCGGAATGACCGACGCGGTCGGCCTCCTTCTTTCCGGTGATTTCGTTTCATTCATGACCGGCAACACCACCCGCGCTGCCTTGTCCTTCGCAAACAGCGACTATTCCCATGCGCTGATCCTTTATTTCGCCCTATGGGTTTTCGTCATCGGCAACGCGCTCGGCATCGTGCTTGCCCACACGCTTTCGGTGCTGCGAACCTTCGTCGTCCTCACAGGCGTCGCCGTGACACTTGCCGTAGCGGCGTTCCTTCCCGAGGCGGAATATCCGCGGATACAGTTTTACCTCGTCATTCTGGCCATGGGCATGATCAACGCAACCGTCGAACATATCGAAGGGTTGCCGATCGGGCTCACCTATATTACCGGTGCGCTGTCGCGCTTCGGGCGCGGGATCGGCCGCTGGATCGTGGGGGATCGCAATCCGACAGGGTGGGTCATTCAGACGGTGCCCTGGACAGGCATGGCGTGTGGCGCCGTGTCCGGGGCGTTCGTTACAAAATATCTCGGCAACAATGCCCTTTGGGTCGTCGTGCTGGCTGTGGTTTTTCTGGCCTTCGCCACCATTCTTCTGCCACGGTCCTTGCATCTGCATTTCCACCAGCAGCCGATGGGGGCCGCAAGGCGCCGCGCATAGACACTTCCGAAGGGCCATATGTTCCTGCTTTCAAAGCTTTTTTGGGTGTTCGCCCAGCCGCTGTCGGTCGCATTTCTGTTGAGCGCCCTGGCGGCACTGCTTGCCTTTGCCGGACGGCGCGGGCTCAGCGGCCTTTCCGCGCTGCTCGCCGCTCTCGTTCTGCTCGTTACACTCTTCACGACGACAGGCACCGTGGCGCTGCAGATACTGGAAGCGCGCTTTGCGAGGCAGGCCTCAGATCCAGTGGATGTTGCCTGCATGATCGTACTCGGCGGGGCCTTCGACAACGAGATCAACACGGCGCGCGGCGGCATCGAGCTCAACCAGGCGGCCGACCGTTTTGTCGAAGCGCTGCGGCTCGCGCGAAATCATCCGCAGGCACGGCTCCTGATTTCAGGTGGAGACGGATCGATCAGCGGCGGCTACGAAGGCGAAGCCCAAACCGCCGAACGCTTCTTTGCCGCTTTCGGCGTGGCGACAGACCGGCTGGTCAAGGAGAATGCCTCGCGGACGACCTATGAGAATGCCCTCAAGACAGCCGAGCTCCTGAAAAGCGAGGGGCTCGAAAATTGCCTGCTGATCACCTCGGCCTATCATATGCCGCGATCGGTCGGTCTTTTCCGTAAAGCGGGAATCGCGTTCACGCCCTGGCCGGTGGACTACCGCACGAGCGGCGTCGTCTCTTGGTCGGTGGATTTTACGCAACCGTCTCTCAACGCCCAACTTGCCACCACCGCCGCACGGGAATGGATGAGCCTTGTCGCCTATTATCTGACGGGGCGAATCGGGACGACTTTTCCGCAGTGACTATTTCTTCGAGATCGTCAGGAAGCGCCCGCCCTTTACACGCACGCGCATCTCACATGGTTCGGCGTCGGTGCGGTCGCAATAGCGCGGGTGCATCTTCAACAGGAAGACCATATTGCCGAAATACTTGACGAAATCGTAGCCGTAGAGCTGCGCGGTAGCGATCATGAAATAGCCACCCTCCTTGGCCTGGAGATAGAAGTTATAGGGGCAGCCGTCATTGCTGCAGGCCGGGCCGCGTTTCCCGTCGCAGACGAGTTTGCCGTGATTCGACACGAGGTCGATAATCCCGTCGTTGTTGATATCGAACCGTTCGATGAAGCCCGGATCGAACTGGGCGATCTTGCACTCGCTGCGGAAATGATCCTTTTCATAGATTTCCGGATCGCTGACGAGCTGCTGCTGCCCGTGGGCAAGAGCAGGAGCCAGGATCAGCGCCACGACCTGGGCGAGAACGATCAGGAGCCTCTTCACGGCTTTCCTCCGCAAATTCATCTGTTTACGGCGCGCAACCACCGATGGCGGGCGCGACTATCCGCGGTTATGGTAGGTTCTGCCACTTGCGCGACGCTGGAGTTTGCATGTCACTGCTGATGATGCTCGATTATGCCGGTGTCGCTCTGTTTGCGGCAACAGGTGCCCTTGCCGCCTCGCGAAAGGAGCTCGACCTCGTTGGCTTCCTCTTCTTTGCCGCCGTCACCGGGCTCGGCGGCGGCACGTTGAGAGACATCATTCTGGGGCGAACGCCGGTCTTCTGGGTTCTGGATCCCACCTATATCCTGATCTGCGTGACAACCGGCGCCTTCGTTTTCTGCACGGCGCATCGCGTGGAGTGGCGTTATCGGATGCTGATCTGGCTCGATGCGGTAGGGATTGCCGCCTACAGCGTACTTGGAGCGGCCAAAGGTCTTGATGTCTCCGGGTCGCCGACCATTGCCATCGTCACCGGTGCACTGACCGCAGCATTCGGAGGTATTCTCCGCGATCTTCTCGCCAACGAGCCGTCCGTCCTTCTCCGCCCTGAAATCTATATTACCGCAACTCTTGCCGGGGCTGGCACCTTTACCGCAGCGAACGCCCTCGATCTGCCGCTCTCCGTCAGCTCCGGCCTGGGGGCGGCAGCCGCGTTCCTGCTGCGCGGCGGCGCAATCCATTACGGCTGGACTTTGCCGCGATACAGGCCACGGCCGGGCAGGCCCGCAGCCGAGGCCATCAAGGGGAAAAGAGGGGAGTAAGCCTTTATCAGGCCTTCTTCTCGCGCAGGCGGATGATCACATCCACATGAGCTATTTCCATGCCCTCCGGAGCTTCCGGCAGGTTGCCGATCTCCAGGTTGCTCACGGGAATATCCATGACTTCGTTTCGGCCTTCAACGAAGAAGTGATGATGGTCCGAAATATTCGTGTCGAAGTAGGTTTTGGCGCTCTCGACCGCAAGGACCCGGATCATGCCGGCCTCGGTAAACTGATGAAGCGTATTATATACCGTGGCAAGCGACACCGGAACGCCTGCTGCCGTCGCCTCTTCGTGCAGTTCCTCGACAGTCAGATGACGGTCGCCCTTGGCGAACAGCAGGTCGGCGAGTGCCACACGCTGCCGGGTCGGACGCAGGCCAGAATGGCGCAATCTCGTCTCGATGTCAGTAATGGCTTCAGCCATAGTACCTGTCAGCTCCCACCGTGCATGTGAATATAAGGTATCTTGACTTTGCGATATAACTTTTACAGGCACCACTTTCAATACTTTCCGGAGGATACCCCTCTTAACGTGCCGAAAATCGCGTTATTTCCTCCACAAGCCTCTGGTTTGCGCCCGTAGCTTCCTATATGCGAACCTGAACAGACGGATGTTCCCGCATCTGGCCGCCATCCCCGGGCGGAATGTGGGGCGCTGTCGGCACGCTTTAAATCCGACCATTCATGCAATAATGGTCACACAACAAAAGGTCGAAGGCTTCAACGGGGGGAACGGAATTTTATGGCAAGCAGACAGTCCAGCTTCTCTTATGAAGAACTTATTGCCTGTGCACACGGCGAGCTATTCGGGCCTGGCAACGCACAGTTGCCCCTGCCGCCCATGTTGATGGTTCACCGCATCACGGATATCTCCGAAACGGGCGGCGCTTTCGACAAGGGCTACCTTCGGGCAGAATACGATGTGCGCCCCGACGACTGGTATTTTCCCTGCCACTTCGAAGGCAATCCGATCATGCCTGGTTGCCTGGGTCTCGATGGGATGTGGCAGCTGACCGGTTTCTTCCTGGGCTGGCTCGGCGAGCCGGGTCGTGGCATGGCGCTCTCCACCGGCGAAGTGAAGTTCAAGGGCATGATCCGCCCGGACACCAAGCTTCTGGAATACGGCATCGACTTCAAGCGCGTCATGCGCGGCCGACTGGTGCTCGGCACCGCCGATGGCTGGCTGAAGGCGGATGGAGAAACCATTTATCAGGCGACCGACCTCCGTGTAGGCCTGTCGAAGGAAAAGGCAGCCTGACGGCGGCTCGTGCCGAAACAGGACAGTAAGAAAAGGTTTTGATGAGATGAGACGGGTAGTTGTCACGGGTCTCGGTATCGTATCCTCGATCGGAAGCGATGCCGCCGAAGTCACCGAATCCTTGCGTCAGGCAAAGTCCGGCATTTCATTCTCACCAGATTTTGCCGAACACGGCTTCAAATGCCAAGTGTGGGGCAGACCGTCGCTTGACCCGACCGATCTCGTGGACCGCCGCGCCATGCGCTTCCTGTCCCAAGGCGGCGCCTGGAACCATGTTGCAATGAAGCAGGCGATTGCGGATTCGGGACTGGAGGAAAAGGACTACAGCGAGAACGAGCGTACCGGCATCATCATGGGCTCTGGCGGCCCCTCGACGCGGACGCTGATCGAAGCGGCAGAGATCACCATCAAGAACAACAGCCCGAAGCGGATCGGTCCGTTCGCCGTGCCGAAGGCCATGTCTTCGACGGCTTCCGCAACGCTTGCAACCTGGTTCAAGATCCACGGCGTGAACTATTCCATCTCGTCGGCCTGCTCGACCTCCGCCCATTGCATCGGCAACGCGGCGGAGATGATCCAGTGGGGCAAGCAGGACGTCATGTTTGCCGGCGGCCACGAAGATCTCGACTGGACGATGTCGAACCTTTTCGACGCCATGGGTGCCATGTCGACCAAATATAACAATGATCCCGACAGGGCATCGCGCGCCTATGACGTCGACCGCGACGGGTTCGTAATCGCCGGCGGAGCGGGCGTCCTGGTTCTGGAAGAACTGGAGCATGCAAAGGCCCGCGGCGCAAAAATCTACGCCGAACTCGTCGGCTACGGCGCCACTTCGGACGGGTACGACATGGTCGCTCCCTCCGGCGAGGGCGCCGTGCGCTGCATGCGTCAGGCGCTTGCAACCGTAAAAGGCGACGTGGACTACATCAATACTCACGGCACCTCCACACCGGTCGGGGATTCCAAGGAGATCGGCGCCATCCGCGAAGTGTTTGGCGCAAAGATACCTCACATCCAGTCGACAAAGTCACTGACCGGCCATTCGTTGGGCGGTGCCGGCGTGCAGGAATCCATCTACAGCCTCCTGATGATGCAGGAAGGTTTCATCGGCGAGAGCGCCCATATCGAGAACCTCGATCCGGAATTCGAAGGCGTGCCGATCGTTCGCAGCCGCATCGACAATGCCAAGATCGATATTGCTCTTTCCAATTCCTTCGGGTTTGGCGGCACCAATGCCACGCTCGTCTTCCAGCGCTACAACGGATAATTCCATGACGGGAATCATGCAGGGGAAACGCGGCCTGATCATGGGGGTCGCCAACAACCATTCTATCGCCTGGGGGATTGCCAAGGCAGTCGCTGCCCAAGGGGCCGAGCTTGCCTTCACCTTTCAGGGCGACGCACTGGGGAAACGCGTGAAGCCGCTTGCGGCGGAACTCGGTTCCGATTTCGTCGTGTCTTGTGACGTCGAGGATATCGCTTCGGTCGATGCGACTTTCGCGGCCATCAAGGAACGCTGGGGTACCCTGGACTTCCTCGTCCACGCCATCGGCTTTTCCGACAAGAACGAGCTGAAAGGCCTTTACGCGGACACGACGCGGGAAAACTTCAGCCGGACGATGGTCATTTCGTGCTTCTCATTCACCGAAATCGCCAAGCGCTCCGCCGAGCTGATGCCGAATGGCGGCTCAATGCTGACGCTGACTTACAACGGCTCCCAGCGAGTGATTCCCAACTACAATGTCATGGGCGTTGCCAAGGCGGCTCTGGAGGCGTCGGTTCGCTATCTCGCAGCCGATTACGGCCCGCGCGATATCCGCGTCAATACGATCTCGGCCGGTCCGGTGCGCACGCTGGCGGGCGCCGGTATTTCCGATGCCCGCGCCATCTATTCATGGAACCAGCAGAACGCCCCGTTGCGCCGCACGCCGACCATCGAGGATATCGGCGGATCAGCGCTCTATCTTCTGTCGGATCTTTCCCGCGGCGTTACAGGGGAAGTTCATTACGTCGACGCCGGCTACAGCATCACGTCGCTGCCGACGCTCGAAAAGCTCCGCAAAGCCGACGTGGAATAATCCCGAAGCCTCAGGAACAATAAGAAAAGACCCTGCCGATGATGTCGGCAGGGTCTTTTTTCTATGACTTATTTTTTTGCCCAGAGAACCTTGAACCGAGCGTTGCGGCAGGTCTCACCGTGCTCCCGGAAATCAGATGCCAGAACCGGCTCGTAGGGCAGGCCGCGATTGGCGACCAGCATCAATCGGCCACCGTTCTTAAGTGCAGCCGCCGCTGTCCGTATCATCGTCCTGCCGAGTTCCGGATCGGCGGCCTGAGCTTCATGAAACGGCGGGTTCATGATCACCAGGTCGTATTTTTCCTTCGGCGGCTCGGCGCCCAGATCCTGCCAGTAGAAGCGGGCGTTAAGGTTCGGGCAGTTGCGGGCAAGATTCTTATTGGCGAATTCCAGCGCTTGATAATCTGCTTCGAAAAGATCGATGCGATTTACCCGCGGCGACTTTTCCGCCAGCATCACGGACAGATAGCCCCAACCGGCACCGAAATCGGCGGCATTGCCATCGAAATCCGTCGGCAGGCGACCGGCCAGGAGTTCCGAACCCGGATCGATGCGGTCGTGGGAAAACATGCCGGGCGCGGCTTCGAACCGGCCTTCAAATGTCACGGGCTGCTTCTTCAATGCCTTGATCGCCGCATCGGCGTTTTCCGGCCGCGCGAACCACACCGCCACACCGTGGTATTTCGGTGTGTAGTCCAGCTCGATCCCGAGCTTCAGAAGCGTGTTTCTGAGCGGTTGGATGCCGTCTTCCTTGCCGCCCGCAATAACGATCATGCCTCCTGCCCGGACCCGCTCCAGAGCCTCCGCCGTGCGGTTTTCGTTCTCGCCGCGATGCTTGCCGCAGAGAACCAACCCCACGTCATAGCCGTCGCCTTCGGCTTCGGGAAACGCACCTTCCCGCAGAGTGCGGAAAAGCGGCCGGAAGGGTTGCACGGCTGTTATCTCACCCGCGAAGCCCTCAGGCAGGATACTGCCGCCTTCTGCGCCCAGGAAGATCACGCGTTCACCGTCGCGGGGCATGGGAACCGCGTCTGTGAAGAAGGGATGAAGCAGGGTTTTCAAAGCGTCGCGGCTCATTGTCGTTCTCTGGGCAGGTGTCTGTTTCAGCTAAAGAAAAGGCGCGGAAGAGCTTCCGCGCCTCAATTTTCTCCCTGGGAGGAAGGAAGCTTACTCGGCGGCTTCGCCGTCGGCCTTCTTCTTCTCCTGCGGGATCTCCTGGCCGGTGGCCTGGTCGACAACCTTCATCGACAGACGAACCTTGCCACGCTCGTCGAAGCCCATCAGCTTGACCCAGACCTTGTCGCCTTCCTTGACGACGTCCTGGGTCTTGGCAACCCGCTCGGAGGCGAGCTGCGAAATATGCACGAGGCCGTCACGGGCGCCAAAGAAGTTCACGAAGGCGCCGAAATCGGCGGTCTTGACGACCGTGCCTTCGTAGATCTGGCCGACTTCCGGTTCGGCGACGATCGAGTGGATCCACTTGCGGGCCGCTTCGATTTCCTTGGCGGACGAAGAGGCAATCTTGACGGTGCCGTCGTCTTCGATGTTGATCTTGGCGCCGGTCTTCTCGACGATTTCGCGGATGACCTTGCCGCCCGAACCGATGACTTCGCGGATCTTGTCGACCGGAATGTTCATCACTTCGATGCGCGGCGCGAATTCGCCGAGCTGGTCGCGGCTTTCGGTGATGGCATTCGCCATCTCGCCGAGGATGTGCTTGCGGCCGCCCTGGGCCTGGCTGAGAGCGACCCTCATGATCTCTTCGGTGATGCCCGCGATCTTGATGTCCATCTGTAGCGAGGTGATGCCGTCGGAGGTACCGGCAACCTTGAAGTCCATGTCGCCGAGATGATCTTCGTCGCCGAGGATATCGGAGAGAACCGCAAACCGATCGCCTTCAAGGATCAGGCCCATGGCGATACCGGCAACCGGCTTTGCAAGCGGAACGCCGGCATCCATCAGAGCGAGCGAGGTGCCGCAGACGGTTGCCATCGAGGACGAGCCGTTGGACTCGGTGATTTCCGAGACGACGCGCAGCGTGTAGGGGAACTGCTCGGCGGACGGCAGCATCGGGCGAATGGCGCGCCATGCAAGCTTGCCATGGCCGATTTCGCGGCGGCCCGGGGAGCCCATGCGGCCGGTTTCACCCACGGAATAGGGCGGGAAGTTGTAATGGAGCAGGAAGCGCTCCTTGTACATGCCGGTCAAGCTGTCGACATACTGCTCGTCTTCACCGGTGCCGAGCGTGGCAACGACGATCGCCTGCGTTTCACCACGGGTGAAGAGTGCCGAACCGTGGGTGCGCGGCAGAATGCCGACTTCCGAGACGATCGCACGAACGGTTTCCAGATCGCGGCCGTCGATGCGGCTCTTGGTGTCGAGAATGTTCCAGCGAACGATCTTTGCCTGCAGGTGCTTGAAGATGGCACCGACTTCTTCAGCCGTGTACTTTGCTTCACCCTCTTCCGGCAGGAAGTGAGCCTTGACCTTCGCCTTGACGGCGTCGACAGCGGCGTAACGCTCAGCCTTCTGGGTGTTTTTATAAGCTTCGCGGAGTTCGGCCTCGAAATGCTGGAGCATTTCGGCCTCGAGCGCGGAATAATCTTCCGGCTGGAAATCGCGCGGCTCCTTGGCGGCCACTTCGGCAAGCTTGATGATTGCGTCGATCACCGGCTGGAAACCGCGATGGCCGAACATGACGGCGCCAAGCATGATGTCTTCCGGAAGCTCCTTGGCTTCGGATTCGACCATCAGAACGGCATCCTGCGTACCGGCGACGACGAGGTCGAGGCTCGATTCATCCATCTCGTCGAGATGCGGGTTCAGGACGTATTCGCCGTTGATATAGCCAACGCGCGCGCCGCCGACCGGACCCATGAAAGGAACGCCGGAAAGCGTCAGTGCGGCCGAGGTCGCAACCATCGACAGGATGTCCGGGTTGTTTTCAAGGTCGTGCTGAACAACGGTGACGACAACCTGCGTGTCGTTCTTGTAGCCTTCCGGGAAAAGCGGGCGGATCGGGCGATCGATCAGGCGGGAAACGAGGGTCTCGTTTTCGCTCGGACGGCCTTCGCGCTTGAAATAGCCGCCCGGGATCTTGCCGGCGGCATAGGTCTTTTCCTGGTAGTTGACGGTCAGCGGGAAGAAATCCTGGCCCGGCTTAGGCGCCTTGGCAGACACCACGGTGGCAAGAACGACTGTCTCGCCATAGGTTGCGAGCACGGCCCCGTCAGCCTGGCGGGCGATCTTGCCCGTTTCCAGCTTCAGCGGGCGGCCTGCCCATTCGATCTCTACGGAGTGGGTATTGAACATGTCTTGTCCTTCAATGCGGAAGCACACGCACCGCCTGTTCCGGCGCAACGCATGATCGACCGCAATCAATGTGACGCATCATGGGCAAGACAGCAGGAGGCTTCTGGCGGTGGTCTCTTGTTAAGAAAACCTGGCCAAAGCACTCGAGCTTTGGCCGAAAGCATCCGGCAATCCTGCCCCATGACAGGTCAGTGGTTGCTGGCGAAACCGGCCCATCCGGGTTCGCCGTAGGTTCCTGCCGTACTATTTAGCGCACAGCGAGATATTGTCATCGGGCAAGGCCCGAAAAGCAAACGGCGGGCACCGTTTCCAGGCCCGCCGGAAGAGTTCTTAGCGGCGGATACCCAGGCTGCCGATCAGCTTGGTGTAGCGCCCTTCGTCCTTCTTCTTGAGATAATCAAGAAGCGAGCGGCGGCTGGAAACCAGCGTCAGGAGACCACGACGGGAGTGGTTGTCCTTCTTGTGGTCCTTGAAGTGTTCGGTCAGGTTGTTGATGCGTTCCGTGAGGATCGCGACCTGTACTTCCGGGGAACCCGTATCACCTTCGGTGGTAGCGTATTCCTTGATGAGGGCGGCTTTGCGCTCTGCAGTGATCGACATCGTACGATCCTTTCTATGGAGAGGAATAAGGGACGCCAAAAGCCGGGATGTCGTCCAGCCTTGGCCGTGAAACCGCAAAAAGGAGCCCCAAAGGCTACCTTTATGCTGGCGCTGCCTATAAACCATTCACCGGCGGATTGGAAGAGCCGATATTCGGGGCTTAGGAGCGGTTAGCCGAAGACCCGTTTCGGGCGGAATTCGCCCTGTCCGATCTCGCCGATTGCGACCAGTTTGCCCCGCACCGTCGCATAAGCCTCCGCTTCCGCCAGCGGAGCATCGCGGCCGCGCAGGATTACAGGATTGCCCATCTTCAGGCGATGCGCCTGATCGTCGGTCACCGGCAGATGCGGCAGGTTCGAAAGCGCCTCCGCCGTATCGATCAGGAATTCATCGAGCGCGGCCAGACGTTCGTCGCGGTCCTCGATCGTTTCCAGCGCTACGAGATCCGCAAGCGGCACCATCTTGTCCTCCCCGAACGGGGCGACGAATGTGCGGCGCAGTTCGGAGATATGCCCGTAGCAGCCGAGATCACGGCCGAAATCACGAGCCAAAGCGCGAACGTAGGTTCCCTTGCCGCATTCAACCTCGAAATGCGCCTTGTCGGTGCTCGTGCCGAGCAGCGTCAGGCGGAAAATCTCCACCTCACGGGACGGAATTTCAACCGTCTCACCGTCGCGGGCGAGGTCATAGGCACGCTCGCCGGCGATCTTGATTGCCGAGAACTGCGGCGGGATCTGGCTGATCGCGCCGGTGTATTTTGGCAGGAGATCGCGGATCGACTGTTCGTCGGGTCGCGCGTCTGACGCGGCCGTAACTTCACCTTCGAGGTCGTCAGTCGAGCGCTCCTCGCCCCAGCTGACGGCGAATTCATAGATCTTGCGACCATCCATGACGTAAGGCACAGTCTTCGTCGCATCGCCGAGCGCGATCGGCAACATGCCGGAGGCAAGCGGATCGAGCGTGCCGGCGTGCCCCGCCTTCTGGGCGTTGAAAAGCCACTTGATCTTGGAAACGGCTTCGGTCGAGCCGAAATCGATCGGCTTGTCGAGGATCAGCCAGCCGGAAACCGGCCGGCCTTTGGGTTTGCGTGGTTTGGACATACGTTCTCTGGTTATTCCTGGTCTTCACTATCGCTGTCGAGGTCCCGCTGGACTTCCGGCGAACGCAAGAGCTCGTCGATTTTCTTGTAGTTGTCGAAACTGGTATCGTCGCGGAAACGGACTTCCGGCATGTATTTCATCTGCCGAAGCTGGCCGGCGAGCCGACCGCGGATGAATTTGGCGTTGCGGTTGAGCGCATCGATGACGGCCTTGTGGTCCGGAAGCCCAAGCGGAGTGACGTAAGCCGTCGCAATCTTCAGGTCCGGCGACATACGCACTTCGGATACCGAGATCACGGTTTTTTCGATCAGATCGTCGCGCACGTCGCCGCGCTGCAGGACCTGGGTTATGGCGGCGCGGACCTGTTCGCCAACGCGAAGCATGCGCTGAGACGGCGCCGAGGATGTAGCCTTGGTCATTTTGTTTTCTCTTCCAAAGCGCCGACGGGGCTCGTCCCATATCCGGCGCTACATCACGTAAAGGCGGTCCAAATGACGGAGACGCGGTCAAAGGTCAAGGCTTTAGGTGCAGCTATCTCGATGCGGAGCACAATTCCGCAACCTCAATCGAGCTTTTCCAGATAGGGCACATCGTGCGGGCTGACCTGCCGCGTGACCAGTGTGATCCGGTTGATCGCCCGTTCCTGCGAGACTTGAAGATGGCGCTTGAGCGACTGCGCAGCCTCCTCGACCCTCCCAGCCTGCAGACGCTCGACGATTTCCAGATGTTCGGCGAGGAACGGCTCGGTGCCAAAAAGCCGCGGCATCCATTGATAGAGGAACCGATGTGTCACAAGGAGCGCCTGCGGCAAGCTGATTGCCTGCATCAGTGTCCGGTTTTCGCAGTTTCCGAGCAAGGTGATATGCAGCTCTTCCTCCAGGCGATCGAGATCCGGTCCGGCAAGTTCGCCCGCCTTCTCGACCGCCGCTTCGAGATTGGCACGCATTCCGGCGATAAACTGCGGCGAAGTCTTTGCCGCAGCCTTTTCCAGCGCCACCGGCTCCAGAAGCCACCGAAGCTCGTAGAGTTCGCCCACGTAATCAGGCGTCATAGCCGGCGCGATCCATCGCGAACGCTCGTCCTTGCGGACGATGCCGCGCTGCTGCAATCGACCAACGACATCACGAGCCACGGTGCGGCTGACGTCGTAAAATCGGGCCAGCTCCGTCTCGTTGACGCGCCAGCCGGCGAAGGAACACCGGGCTGCGATCTCGCTTTCGACCTCGCCATAAATCTTCTCCCAGCTAGAGAATTGTGTAAGGGGGAGGTCCTCAATCGGCCGGATGCGAGCAGCGGCCTCCATGCCGCCAAAGGTGTTGGAGCGGACGGCGTAACCACGACCGGCCGATTTTTCGAGAAGGCCACGCCGTTCCAGCTCGACCAGGGCCTGCCGGGCAGGAGCACGACTGATCTTGAACTGTTCGGCCACGGAGGATTCGTTGAGACGCACACCGGCCGCCAGGCTCCCCTCAGCGATGCGGGTCGCCAGAATTTCGAGGACCTGCTGGTAGAGACGAGGGGCAGCGCCCGCCGCCGGCCTCTGCCGCTGCCGTTCCACGCTGCTCATGCGCGCCGCCTCCTGTCCGCGATCATCTTGAGAACGCGATATCTGTTTTCGGAAATTTTACCAGCTGACTCGCCATCGTTCAATTCATGCGTCCCGGCGCCGCCGCCAAACAATAGGTACAAAGTTCTTGCTACAAGCTTTATGATGTCTAGTGTACACATGGTACATTAATTCGCGGAAATGCTCGAACAGGACGATCCTATGAACACAAAACCGGCTGCCGAAGAGGTCGTTATGCGCGTCTCCGTCGAGGAAGCTGATCGGTTCTGCCGGGCGATACTGCTTGCTGTCGGAGCCGATGAAGCCACGGCCGGTGCCGCCACGCGCGCCATGATGCATGGTTCCCGGCTGGGCGTTGACAGCCACGGGATCAGGCTTCTCGATCACTATGTAGCCGTCATGACAGAAGGACGGGTCGACCCGCGGCCCGACATACGCATCACCCAGACCGGCGCAGCGGCTGCCTGGCTCGATGCGGGCCATGGCCATGGAGCGCTCGCCGCCTATCGCGCCATGGAAAAGGCTATCGAGCTTGCCGAAACTGCCGGCATCGGTGCGGTCTCCATCCGCAACAGTTCACATTTCGGGCCGGCCGGCGCCTATGCGCTGGAGGCGGCGGCGAAAGGCTATGTCGGCGGCGCTTTCTGCAACTCGGACAGCTTCGTTCGTCTCCACGATGGTGCAATGCGCTTTCACGGCACCAACCCGATTTCCTTTGCCGTGCCCGTTCAAGGTCAAAACCCATGGCTCCTGGATATGGCAACGAGCGCTATACCCTACAACCGCGTGAAACTTTACCGCAGCCTCGGACGAGAACTTCCCTCCGCCGTCGCTTCGAATATCGAAGGTAAAGACACACAGGATCCGTCGCTTGTGGAAATGCTGGCGCCACTCGGCGCGGAATTCGGTTTCAAGGGCGCGGGGCTGGCGGGCCTTGTGGAAATCCTGAGCGCCGTTCTTTCCGGTATGGGGTTGAGTTTCGACCTGTTGCCGATGAACGGGCCGGATTTTTCCACGCCCCGCGCCCTTGGCGCCTTTATTGTGGCGATAAGACCCGGCGCCTTCGTTTCCGAAGAGATCTTCCAGGCCGGCATGCACCGTTACCTCGAGGCATTGCGCAGCTCGCCCGCAAGAGACGGTATGCGGGTCATGGCTCCGGGAGACCGGGAGTGGGCGGTCGCGGAGGAACGCCGCCAGCGCGGCATCCCGCTCGATCCCGCAACCCGCGAGTCTTTCGCCAAACTCGCCGAGCAATACGGATTGGAAGCGCCCCTCATGGCGCCATGAAGATACCGGTTGGGGCCGTTGTCTTATATAACTGCAGGAGAATTTCGCGTTTCCGGCGGTGACGTCAGAAGAGCGCATCGTCGATGTCCTCGTCGGACATAACCGTTGCGACAGCGGCGACCTCCACCGGGGGGGCCGTACCCAACACCTCGGCGTGCAGTTCACGTTCCGCAACCATGGTGTAGAGACGAGCAATGCGGGCGCCGAGATCGGCGAGCGGTTCCTCAATGCCGGGCGCTTCAGACACGGGACCGTCAAGCTCAAGTTCCCTGGCACAGGAGCGCAGCACTTCCCCAAGCTCGGCATTGAAGTTGAGGCGCGCCAGCGACGCATCCATCTCACCCACAGCCGTCTTGCTCTGGTCACCGAGTGCTGCCATCTGGGCATCCATCCGGTCACCCACCACGCGGATATTTTCGAGCGCCGCAGCCAGGCGCAGATCGAGAGATTCCTCTTCGCTTTCACCCTGAACGCCATTCAGCTTGCTGGAAGCGGCCTCCAAAGTGTGGAGTTCCGCGAGAATCTTCTCGGCCGTCTCGTCAAGCAAGGCCGCGAAATTCCGGAGCTCGGCGGTGACGACGTTGATTGCTCTGCCCTCTTCGCCGATCTTGCCGCAACGCAAGTTTGTGTTAAGCGCCATGTAGTGAATGTCGGTGCGCACAGCCCGGACGATGCCGATACCGTCGAGCAATTGCTGCACCGTCTTGCCAGTCGATCGGCTAAGTTCGCTTGCCTGGCTGGCAACGCCCTCCACGTTCCGTACGGCACTGCGGGCATCCGCCACGCTGTTTTCCAGCTCACGGATCGCGCTCTCGCCTCCACCGGAGCCGTTCTCGGCTGTCGCGGCACGCAGCGCCTCGATCTCCGACAGGTCAGAGCGAAAACTTGCAACGGTGGCGACGATTTTCGTCGTGTCCCGATCGAAATCCAAGATCGACTGATTGAGCTGCTGGGATACCAGCATGCGAATGATCAGCGACAGGCTCTCGCGCTGCTCCTCGCTCAATCCGGCGGCAGCGGGTGATCGCAGGTATTCCGACAAGATCCGGAGGCTCGACTGGCAATGCTCGATGCGCTGGCGGGTAATGTCGCCGACTTGCATTGCCGAAAGCGTCGTAGCCAACTTCGTCTGGATGGCACCGGCCACGGCGCGCACTCTGACAGCGCGCTCGACAAGCGATTTGCGATGCTTGCCGATCTCCGCTGCGCCCTCCGTGAGCCCTTCCACAATGCGCGGCACCGTCTTGTCATAACTTGCCAAAGTCGCCTTGCCCTTGACCATGACGGGACCCAGGCCTTGGCCAAGTGTGCTGAGCTTGCCGGCAAAGTCATTGACCTGCCGCGTGCCCTCCTGGATTCTTTCCAGAATTTCCTCGGCGAAACCGGCAAAGTCCGAAATACCGGCCCCGGTGATCTTTGCGGTCACGGCAAAGGTTCGCAGGTAGCGCAGCGTCTCCTGCATCTCCTCGATCTGCGGCTGAAGCTTGCGTTCCGTTAGTGCGATTTCCTGAAATCCCACTTGGCGGACAGCTTCCAGTTCCGTCAGGTGCGATAGCCGGTCCACGGTATTCTTTAATTCCGCCATGGTGGCGTTCGCCGTTCCCTCATCAAGCGAGCCCGTCAACTGATCGAGCGAGCCTATCAGCTTGTTGAGTACGTCGAGAATGGATAGAAGCGCGGCACCGCCCTCAAGGAATCGTTCCTCGATACGCGACCGGGCCGCCTCCATCCGGTCAATAAAGAACAGAATGTCCTCGGAGCTTTCCGCGACCTCAAAAACTGATGCCCTGACAGCCACTTTGCCTCACCCTTTCAGCCCCCCGATGGGGCTTTCTCCTGCCGAAACTCGGGCGATGAACTCGCCTGCATCCTTTTGGAACAGGGCCACACCAGAAAGTCGTGGTGTGAGTTTGCCCTGCGCAGGGACCAATCTTTGGGTGAAGGGGTTAATTCCTACGAAACACGCCGCCGGTTTTGCCGCTTGTAGTTAATTTTTCGCTCCGAAAACGGATGCGAATTACAACTTATTATAATTACGCCGCGAAATTTCGCCACGGACCATTAACACCCCATTAACGATGTAAGGTCAGTGTTTTGCAGGTATTTCAGCTGTTGCGGAATTATATTGAGGTTCGATGTCTATCGCCGATTTTAAAGAAGATTGCTTTCATCTGCCACCGAACCTGACGGTACGCGCAATAGGTGCTATCCGGCAGGAAATGCTCCAGCTGATCGACAAGAACAGGTCCACAACCATTGCGTTTGCGGATGACTGCCAGGCGGACATCAGCTTTGTTCAGCTGATGGAAGCTGCGCGCATCTATGCCGTTTCCACCGGGAAAAACATCGTGCTCGCCGAGCCTGCCAACGGCTCGGTTCTCGATGTCCTGGAACGCAGCGGGTTCCTCGAAGGAATGTCCGCTGACGATGCAACATTCTGGCTCCATCAAGGGGGAATTCAATGAGCGCCAGTATCCTCACGGTCGACGATTCCGCCAGCATCCGACTGACGACCCGCGTTGCCCTCAGCAATGCCGGTTATCAGATTACCGAAGCGGTGGACGGAATGGACGGGATCGCCAAGCTCAATGCCGGCCAGTTCGATCTGATCGTTACCGATCTCAACATGCCGAACATGGATGGCCTGACGATGATCCGCGAGCTGCGCAAGATGCCGGCTCACATGGGGGTCCCGGTGATCTTCCTGACGACGGAATCCGATAACGACATGAAGCAGCAGGCCAAAGCGGCCGGCGCCACCGGATGGCTGACAAAGCCTTTCGACCCGGAGAGCCTCGTGAAAATCGTCCGAAAGGTGCTTGGCAAATGAGCTTTCCCGATCCTATCGCGGTTTTCAGAACGGAAGCGGCCGAGCTTCTGGAACAGATCGAAGCCGGCCTTCTCGACCTGAACGTAAACCTCGGCGACAAGGATCGGATAGACGCGGTATTCCGCGGTCTCCACACGTTGAAGGGCTCGGGAGCCATGTTCGGCTTCGACGCCCTCGCCGCCTTCACCCATCACTGCGAAACTGCCTTCGATCGCGTCCGCAAAGGCGAGGTTCCGGCAACCCAGGCACTGATCACCGCCGTTCTTGAAGCGAAGGACCACATGCGGGCACTGGTGGAAACACCGGCCGCCGATCATGAGGCAACCAGCGAGGCATTGCTCGCAAACCTGAGGGCAGCCGTCGAAGGCGCCGATAATCCCAGCGCGGCTCAGGCCCTAAGTGCACCTGCCCGGACCTTATTCAAGATTCGCTTCAGTCTGCCGCAGAACGCGATGGCGAACGGAACGAATCCTCTTCCGCTGCTTGACGAACTGCGCGAGCTTGGCGAATGCAGGATCGTCGCCGACCGTTCCACAATTCCGTCACTTGATCTTCTCTCCCCCACGGATCTCCACATCTCCTGGAATGTAGAGCTGCTGACGTCCCAGCCCCGCTCGGCAATCGAGGATGTCTTCATCTTCGTCATGGACGACATGCAGCTGGAGATTACCGCCGTCGAGGCCGCCACTTCCGCCGCAAGGTCCCCGGAAAGTCGGGAGACACCGGTCCAGCCAGCCGAGCCAGCCGCAACGGAGCCCGTCACGGCTTCAGCGTCGCGCGTATCGGCCCCTGTGACTGTCGCTCCACTCCCAACCGACGCCAAGGCCAGCAAAACTTCCGAAAATGTCCGCGTACCCGCCGAAAAGCTCGACGAGCTGATGGACCGGGTCGGAGAGCTGGTGATTGCCCAATCCCGCCTCAGCCAGCTTGCGGGCGGCAGCGGCGATCTGCAGTTGCGCGCCGTTTCGGAAGACGTGGAACGCCTCTCCGGCGAGCTTCGGGATACCATGATGGTGCTGCGCATGGTGCCGGTCACCCAGCTCTTCGGCCGGTTCCGCCGACTTGTGCACGATCTTTCCCACGAGACCGGGAAGATGATCGAGCTCGTCACCGAGGGCGAAAGCACCGAAGTCGATAAAAGCGTCATCGAGCGACTTGCAGATCCGCTCGTCCATCTCGTCCGCAATTCCTGCGATCACGGGCTGGAAACACCGGATGAACGCCTTGCCGCCGGCAAGCCTCAGGCGGGGCGGATCATGCTCTCCGCCCGCCAGCAGGCGGGCGAGGTCATCATCACCATCAAGGACGATGGCCGCGGCATCAACCGGGAGCGGGTACGGGCAAAGGCGGAAGCATCGGGCCTCATTCCGCCGAACGCGAACCTCACCGATCAGGAACTCTATCAGCTTATCTTCCAGCCGGGCTTTTCGACGGCGCAGCAGGTCACCAATCTCTCCGGCCGCGGCGTCGGCATGGACGTGGTCAAGCGGACCATCGACGCCCTGCGCGGCACGATCAACGTGGCCAGCCATGCGGGCCAGGGCTCTGAAATCTCGCTGGCGATCCCTCTGACTCTGGCGATCATCGACGGGCTGCTCGTCCGTGTCGGCGCCGGCCGTTACGTTATTCCACTCTCTGCCGTCGAAGAATGCCTGGAACTGTCGATCGAGGAAGACATGCGCTCCCGCGGACGCAGCTTCATCTCGCTGCGCGACAGCCTGGTGCCCTTCCTCCGGCTCCGCGACCTCTTCCGCACCGGCACCAAACCAGATCCTTTCCAGAAAGTGGTGGTCATTTCGACCGGTTCGGAACGCGTGGGGCTGGTGGTCGACCAGATCATCGGCGACCACCAGACCGTCATCAAGGCCATGTCGAAACTGCATCATGACGTCGCGACCTTTTCCGGTGCGACCATCCTCGGCGACGGCGACGTGGCGCTGATTCTCGACGTCGGACATCTGGTGACCGAAGGACAACAACAGGAGGCGCATCTGCGGGCGGCCGGATGAACGAAGCAGTCAGAAAGATTTCGGAAGACCTCTGGAACGGCCGTAACGAGCTGGAAGTCCTCACATTCGACATCGCCGGCGAGATGTTTGCGCTGGAAGCCGTGATCGTACAGGAAATCCTGGATCTCCTGCCCGAGACCGTGGTCCCGGGGGCCAAAGCCTTCGTGGGATGCGTGATCAACTTCCGTGGCAAGGTTATTCCGCTTGCCGATATACGGCTCGCTTTCGGTATGGAAGCGACGAAGCCGACCATCGACAGCCGCATCATCGTCATCGCGATCAACATCGATGGCGAGCCTGTTCTCGCCGGCATCCGCACGGACAAGGTGCACGAGGTGACGACACTCCTTCGGGCTGCGGGCGAGCCGCCGCCGAGCGTCGGCATGCGTTGGCGGCCGGATTTCATCGAATGCCTCGTCAAGCGAGGGACGGAATTCATCATCGTCCCCAATCTCAATGCGATTTTTGCCGCCGAGGCAGATCGCATCAATTCATCCATCTCCCACGGCTCAGCACAAAGGTGAGACCATGAAATTCACGATCAAACTCAAGCTTAGCCTGGCCTTCGCTGTCATGATCGTCCTGTTGCTTGCGACAGCGATCTATGGAGTTACCAGTCTCTCCGAGCTGAATAATGCGATGACGCAGATGTCCAACGGACCTGTCGCTCGCCTGGATCTCGCCCAGAGGGTCAGCGTGGCGCAGTTGCAAAGCATCCGCCAGCAGAAGAACCTGATTGCCGCCACGACTCCCACGGAGATCGATGCGGCGCGCGAGAAGGGCAACGCAGCACGCGTCGAGTTGAAGACTGCGCTCGACAAAGCGCTCAGCATTGCCACAGAGCAAGGCAAGCCTCGCTGGCTGAAGATTCAGGAATTCGCCGCCAAGGCAGATGCCGTCGACGATCGCATTCGCGCAGCCGTTCAGGCGGGAGCGACTGACCAAGCCCAGCGCTTGTCTGTCACCGAAGGGCGCGAGGCCGCCAACGGACTGGACGCAGCCGTCGATGAACTGGTGGCATTGTCGAAACAGCAGCTGGCCGATGCGAACACCGAAACCGATATTCTTTACGAAACCACGCGAAACCTTATGGTCGGCGTCGCTGGCGTTGCAGTCGTCATCGCGTTGTCAGCCGCCATCTGGATTTCGATGACAATCAGCCGGGGCCTTGCTCGAGCAACTGCTGGCGTGCGCAACGTTGCAGAGGGTGACCTTACCCGCACGGTTGAGATCTCTACCAAGGATGAGATCGGCGAACTACTTGGCCACGTCAATGTCATGATTGAACGCCTTCGGGGCGTTGTTGCCGATGCGCTGGCCGCGTCGAGCAATGTCTCGTCGGGCAGCCAGGAGCTTTCGGCAAGTTCGGAAACCCTGTCGCAGGGTGCCACCGAACAGGCATCGTCAGCCGAAGAGGCCTCCGCCTCGATGGAGCAGATGGCAGCGAACATCAAGCAGAACGCTGACAATGCCGCCCAGACCGAAAAGATCGCCCGGCAGTCGTCGCGCGACGCCGAAGCCTCCGGCCAGGCCGTCAACCGCGCTGTCGGTGCCATGCG